>CAZIYL010000450.1:0-1500 GCA_964543425.1 uncultured Deferribacteres bacterium | reverse complement strand
CGCGCAGCACATCGAATCCTTTCTGGACATTTGCAGGGGCAGTGGTTTCTCCATCTCTCAGGAAATACCACGTTCGCTGCATGTCGGAGCAATAGCCGTCCTTTTTGACACCAAAATCCATATTAATGATGTGTCCCTTTTCCGTTTTCCGATCGGTGGGTCCAAAATGAGCACCGGCGGTTTCCGACCCCGTAAATACCGAGGGACACATGACCGGATCCCAGGCAGGCCCCACGCGGTAGGCAGCAAATTCATTCTTTATGAACGCTGCAATTTCCTTTTCCGTTTGGCCGGGACGCAGAAATCCCGTTACTTTGTCGTAAATTTCCTCGGTAATCCGGATGGCTTCTTTAATCCTAACTAACTCCGTTGGCGATTTTCTTCCCCGCAGAGAATTGACGACTGCCTCTGAAGAAACCAGCCGATCTGCGTACGATGTGTCTTTTAAATATTCCTGAAGAAGCAAGTACATGCCGTGAGTGAGCCCATCGGACATGTAATCATTTGTAGAATAATTAATGGCAATCTTTTTCGGATCGATTTTTTTCAGGGTGCGCGTCAAATCGCTCCGAATGGACGCTGTGTAACCGATTACTTCCTCATAATGACCCGTTCCTTCAATATTCGCAGCATCCAAACTTCCGACAATCGCAATCGTTTTCCCCTCAGCCGTGATAAAAAAAGCCGATTGCCAGGTGCACCCCGTTCCCAATATCATTTCCAGCGTCGGATCAGACATGGCTGCGGATTCCCGAACGAAAACAAGCCAGGCGTCGATTCCCTTTTCCTTCAAAATTTCTGAGGCTTGTTGAATTTTTTCGCCAACAATTGAATCGGGCATTGTCAAACTCCTTTCTGTAACTTTTTCTTCTCAAAAGGCTGTACCTTTGGAAAAAATCCAAAATTTATTGAAAAACATGCAATCCCAACAAATAGCGCAAAAACAATCCAATTACAAGAGCCAGTGAAAAACTGAGCATCGTTCCCAAAAGGACGTACTCGATAAATTTTTCCTCCCTGCCAAATCGCAAAATACTCTTCGCCGCAAGTACAAATCCGATTCCCGCGTAACTTCCCAGCAGCACCAATGTCAAAATAAAAAAACGCTCCACCCAGCCAATGTAACGGCTAACCCCTTTCAGGCGAATCTCAGACATTCGCTGAAACACCTCATCCACTTCGCGCTTCAACAAAATCTTAAGAATAACAAGAATAAACAAATCCACGCCAAATAGGGCAATTAAATACCCTGCCGTTACAAAACCCATTTTTTCATAAAGTGTAATAATGCTATTAGTCTCCATGTCCGCAACATCGACGCAAAAGTGTAGCAAAATGCACAACCCGTAGTAGTCTGCTAAAAGATGCGCTTTGTTTGGCGTATTAAAAGCGCTGCGTAGATGTGGCTGCAATTAAGGGAATCTGTTTGCCGGCCATTGGCGTTAACCCAAAAATCGTTTTACTTTTAAACCCCACCCCCTGATTTGTTACAAAATCAGT
>CAZIYL010000449.1:0-1515 GCA_964543425.1 uncultured Deferribacteres bacterium | reverse complement strand
TCCCGCACTGGCAGAGGGGACCATTTTCCTTAATCGTGATGTGCCCGAATTCTCCGGCAAACCCGTCGTTCCCGTGATAAATCCGACCGTTCGTAATAATGCCCAAACCAATTCCCCATCCCAAATTCAGACAGAGGGCATTTTTTGCCTCCCGTGCCAGGCCAAACCAAAGCTCTCCCAGAGCCATTGCACGAGCATCATTTTCCACAAAAACCGGCAGGTCTAATTTTTCTTCAAAGATTTCCCGAACGGGGCGGTCCTCAAAGTTGAGGAATGTAATGCTGCGGCCTGACTTGCAATTTACCAGACCCGGAATCGCCAATCCTACCCCCAGAACACGATTTTTTTCCACGTGACTCTCCGCAATCGCCCGCTGGATTTCCTTAACCAATTGATCAATGACCGCCGGATTGTGAAGATCGAGTGTGTGAAATAGTTTCCGGTAAATAATTTTCTGACTGAGATCGGCCAGAATAATATTCGTGTTAAAACGCCCCAGATCCGCACCAATCACGTATCGCGCCGAGGTGTTGATTCGAATCCGCTGAGGCGGACGCCCGGGGGTACCTGCCGCACCTTTTTCGCGAATAACGTAGTCCTCATTTTCCAATTCTTTTACAAGATTGGTAATAGTAGGCACATTAAAGCCAGTCCTCCTACTTAACTCCGTCAGCGAAAGTGCCCCGTTTGAACGCAGGGCATTCAGAATAATATTCTTCCGAATTCGGCGTTTCAATGAAACCCGATTGAGACTTTTTGACCTAATGCGCAGTTCGTTCATCAGGATTCTCCGGTTTGTTCCGATGTTCCCGCATCAATTCTTTGAACTCCTTAATCGGGATAATAATCCAGATAATGAGAATGATAAATCCCACCAGCCAGATGCTCCAGGTAATCCAATCAAACATAGTCTGTTTCTCCTAAAAATGGACAGGAAACCGGAAAGACACATTCCGATTCCGATTATCTAAAATTCAAAAAACAACTTTACTGCAAGGGCACCAAAACCAACCGGCCACCGAGCGTTCGTCGAAGGCGAATGTATCGAAGTGACCGCGAAACACAGCATCGCCTACAACTGCGCTCAGGAACCAGTCGCTACTCGACGACCGACATCCTCCTAAATCCCCATTCCAAGGCGGAATTGCCAATAATGACGTTTGTAATTCCGCAAATTGACGACTAAAAAAACAATCGATGCAACAAACTGTTTTTGTGGCCGAGCAACAGATTTAATCAAAAAACAACCTCACAAATCCCCCTAAAAAGTAAATCAGCATTCCGCTCACAGCCACAGTGCTTGCCAGCGGAAGGGCCTGACTACCCATCAAAGCGCCGGCCAAAAAAACCAACAATCCGGCAAACAGGATCAGCAAACTGAACTTTCCTCCCAAACTTTCTGGCCAGATGTGGTAAATGGCTTTTTTGTCGATTTCCTCCTGAGAAATTCCACGAGCTGCCCAGATTCGGCCGATTTTTTCCGCACTCTCGGGCCGGGTCAACCAGCTAAAAATA
>CAZIYL010000448.1:0-1516 GCA_964543425.1 uncultured Deferribacteres bacterium | reverse complement strand
TACGGCAATTTATTTTAACTTTTAGAAAAAAGGAGGCCAAATGACTTTTAACGAGCGATTAAGAATCCTTTCGGAACAGAAAAGGAGTTTTCTGTCTATCGGCCTGGATGTGGATATGGATCGGATTCCCGGTTTCTTGTTAGATTTTGAAGCGCCGATTTTGGAGTTTAATAAATCAATCATTCATGCCACATCGGACGTGGTGGTAGCGTACAAATTAAACACGGCTTTTTACGAAGCCTACAGTGTCCAGGGATGGCGTTCTTTGAAGAAAACATTGGACTTAATTCCTGATTCTGTTATTAAAATTGCGGATGGGAAACGCGGTGATGTGGCCCATTCCTCTCAAAAATATCGGGATGCCTTTTTCAAGGAGCTTTCTTTTGACGCCGTTACCGTTAGCCCGTACATGGGTTACGATGCGGTTGCAGCGTTTTTGGAGGATGAAACGAAAGGTGCTTTTATTCTTTGCCTTACCTCCAATGAGAGCGCCCGGGATTTTCAGTTTTTTTCAGATGGTAAAACGTATTTATTTGAAAAAGTGGCTGAAAAGGCCGTTGAATGGAATACCAACGGCAATTGCGGTCTGGTGGTAGGCGCCACCAAAGCCGAACACCTGAGAAAAATTCGTAAGATTGCTCCAAATTTGCCTTTGTTGATTCCAGGCGTTGGCATCCAAGGCGGCGATTTAAAAGCGTCTGTTGAAAATGCCAAAGACTCGCACAACGGTGGATTTGTGATTAATTCCAGCCGCGGAATTCTGTACCACTCCGACGACTTTGATTTTGCACAGAAATCCCGAGCCGCCGCCGAAAAACTGCGCAACGATATGAATTCCTATCGAGTTTAAGAGACATTTATTCTTGCCTACACCTTGATGTTTTGGTTTTTAAAAAATCCACGGAAAATGGAAAAAAGATACATTGGGTGCAAAAATGAATCAAAGTGAAATTATTAAGATTTTTGAAGATACGGGGGCGCTTTTGGAGGGGCATTTTTTACTGTCATCCGGACTGCACAGTTCTCAATATTTTCAATGTGCCAAGGTCCTGCAATATCCTCAATATGCAGAAGAATTGGGGACGGATATTGCCAAATATTTCAATGATTACGACATCGATTTTGTCATTTCTCCGGCAATGGGAGGAATTATTATCGGGCACGAGGTGGCTCGGGCGCTAAAAACACGATTTATTTTTACCGAACGATCCAAAGAAACGGACAAAATGACTCTGCGAAGGGGATTTGACATTGATGAAGGAGAAAAGGGTCTGATTGTTGAAGATGTTCTAACAACCGGGCGGTCGGTTAGGGAAGTGATAAAACTTCTCCAGCGCGAAAATGCCCGTATTGTTGGAACTGGTTTTATTGTCGATCGCAGTGATAATCAGGTGAAATTTGGCGTGCCCAAATATGCCGTTCTGGAAATGCCGGTCGTTACCTATAAGCCGGAGGAATGCCCCTTGTGCAAAAAGGGCATTCCGATTTCAAAGCCGGGAAGTCGAAAAAAGATTCC
>CAZIYL010000447.1:0-1518 GCA_964543425.1 uncultured Deferribacteres bacterium | reverse complement strand
GATGCCGGCTGTTTGAGCTTTTTCCCCAGCAAGAATATGGGCGCGTACGGCGACGGCGGAATGGTCCTAACCAACGATGACGAAATCGCTGACCGGGTGCGCAAGCTGCGCGTACATGGGTCTGCTACCAAATATCAGCATGTGTACCTCGGTGTAAACAGTCGACTGGATTCCATTCAGGCTGCCATCTTGAACGTGAAGTTGAATTACATCGACCAGTGGAACGAAATGCGCCGGCAGAATGCCGCAAAATACAATGAGCGGCTAAAAAACACCTCCGCAGTCACTCCTTTTGTGGCGGACTACAATGCTCACACGTACCACCAGTACACAATTCAGGTAAATAACCGCGACGGTCTGCAAGCCTATTTGAAAGAAAATGAAATCGCCACGGGCATTCACTATCCGATTCCACTGCACCTTCAGCCCGCTTATCAGGGTCTGGGTTACAAAAAGGGAGATTTCCCGGTGGCGGAAGAGGTTTCCAGTCACGTGGTTTCGCTCCCGATGTACCCGGAACTTCCGGAAGAGCACATCGACTACACAACGGAGCACATCAAAAAATTTCTTTCGAAATAAAGAAACAGCCTTTTGAGCAGAGGACGATTTCGCAGGAGATCGTCCTTTTTTATTTTTTAATTGATTTATTTTGTATAATGACTTATTTTATAATGAAATCTCGGCAACGAAGGCTCAAAGACTCAAAGGAAAACTTCGTGCGTTTGAGTCTTTGTGGCAAAGTATTTTTTATTCGCTGTGATTTTGATTTGAAATTTAAGGAATTGCAATGTTAGATCTGAAATTCATCCGGCAGAATCCGGATTTGGTAAAACAAGCCGTCAAAAATAAAAATGAAAAGGCCGATATTGATCGCCTTCTTCAGTTGGATGAAGAGCGAAGGCAGTTGATTCAGGAGGTGGAAGAGCTCAAGCGTCTGAAAAATGAAGTCTCGGCGCAAATTAATCGGCTTAAAAAGCAGAAACAGGATGCCGCCGATAAAATTTCGGAAATGCGCAAAGTAGCGGAGAGAATTAAATCTCTGGATGAAAAACTCCGCAGCGTTCAAACGGCAATTCAGGATATTTTAATCTGGGTTCCTAACATTCCTCACGAATCGGTGCCAATTGGCCCCGATGAGACCTTCAATCAGGATGCCCGGCACTGGGGGAAAATTGAAACGCTCGATTTCAAACCGAAAACACACTGGGAACTGGCGGAAACGCTGGATTTGATCGATTTTCAGAGAGGGAGCAAACTGTCCGGTTCCAACTTTGTGATTTTTAAGGGAATGGGAGCTCGGCTTGAGCGGGCGTTGATCAATTTCTTCCTTGATTATCACACGCAGAAACACGGGTACAAAGAAGTGGCTCCTCCCTTTGTGGTGCGCCGGGATGTGATGTTTGGCACCGGGCAAATTCCCAAGTTAGAAGACGACATGTACCGCATTGAGCAGGATGACCTGTTCTTGATTCCAACGGCGGAAGTACCGGTAACCAATCTCCACAAGGACGAAATTTT
>CAZIYL010000446.1:0-1519 GCA_964543425.1 uncultured Deferribacteres bacterium | reverse complement strand
TCATTCCAATTTTGATTTTTTGAAAATTCAAATCAGAATTTTGTTTTTTGCCACACGAAATGGCAAAAATCGAAAGAACAATAACCAATAATAAGATTTTTTTCATGATACAATCCTCCTTTTTTAATTTTTCTCGCCGGGATGCTATGCCCGGAATTTATAGGGGCTCTTTAAAAACAAAATGTGGAATTTCCATCCAGGCAATTGGATGGACATAACTTGCCAGCTTATCGCGCCTGTAAAGTGAGCCATGTTCTCTTGGAAACATACTGTCCCAAGTGCCGTCATTGCGATTATATATTGCAACAAAGATAAATTTATTTCCAGCGGCATTTTCCGCGCGAACCAATACAGGATGCAAATCCCTGGGCAATTCTTCCGATATTAATTTCCATTTGCATAGCATTGATTTGATCCTCCTTTTTTAATTTTTCACGCTACCGCCCGGGATTCATATTCCCCGAGCGATTTCATTTTTTTGATTGCCTGCATAAGAATCATTTGTACCCGCGAACCCGTAATTCCCAGCTCTTTTCCAATCTCCTTATATGTTTTTCGTCCCCAATACCGCTCAAAAACTATTCCCCGTTCACGCGGCGATAACGGCTTCATCAAATATTCAATTTCATCCCGCATTTCAAAATCATCATTTGAATCATTATCCGCAATATAAACTTCTTCAAAACTTTTTTCATCCGGATAAAATGTAGATGAAAAACTCACCGTTCGCAAGGGGTTTTTTATATTTTGTTCCTTGCGGAAATAATTCGTTCCAGTACTCAATTGACTGAAATTTTTTGAGATATATACCGAAACTCTATGCCTTGCATACATAGCCGCAAGTGAGGCAAATTTCGTCCCCCGATCGGGGGAGTATTTATTAACTGCTTCCAGAAAACCAATGTAAATTTCTTGGAGGACATCATCAATAATTATATTTCGCAGAAAATATCTGCTTGAAATTTTTAATGCCAATAATAAGTGACTCTGAATTACCCGGTTTCTCGCTTCTATATCGCCATCCTGCGCTTTCTTAATCAGAGCATTTTCTTCTTCCCGCGTTAATCGTTTTTGTTTCACAGCAAAATCAAAAAAAGATTTCGTCATTTTCTATTCCTTTCTTCCATTTTTTTCAATGCTTCAATTAATTTCCATCCCTGCTCACGAGTCAGCCACAAATAAGACGAAACTTTAAACATGCGTTTTGCCATTCCATTTATGCGTGGAATAGTCCAGTCCATTAAATACATTAATTTCAAAATTTTGGATCGCTGTGCACCAGTAATCTTGAAATTTTTCCCGAAATAACGCTCCATTTCGCGAAGCACCTGCCCGGCCTGGAGTGTATTCAATTTTGAGATATGCTTTTCGCCCGTGATAGAAAAAACAAAATCATGCAGCGCTTCAGGATCCATATTGAAACGCTGTGCCAGCGTCCAGATTTTTGCAATCTGTTTTTTCGTTGCTTTCATGCGAATAAATCCAGAGTTTTGGCGATTTTGTCCGCCGTAATCCGGTC
>CAZIYL010000445.1:0-1529 GCA_964543425.1 uncultured Deferribacteres bacterium | reverse complement strand
TACCGAAATTTTTGGTACGGCCTTTGGGCTGGCACATCATGGCGTTTGCGTACAAATAAATGGCCACAAAGACTCCAAAGCACGAATGAAAAATTCCGTTTTTTGAGTCCTGGTGTGTTCGTGGCAAAATACGGAAAAGGAAATAGATGGCGAAAAAAGCATTTGTAACAGGTGTAACGGGATTTGCAGGGGGTTGGCTGGCCAAACGATTGGTTGAACGAGGATACGATGTGAAGGGATTGGTCAGAAATCCTCAAAAGGCCGAGCATTTAAAAGACTTGGGCGTGACGCTGATTGAAGGCGATCTTCGCGACAAAAATTCTTTTAAAGCTGCGATAGAAGGTGCCGATGTGGTTTTTCATGTGGCAGCGGCTTACCGCCAGGAGGGTGTGCCCGACAAATTTTTTTGGGAAGTGAATTTGGACGGCACCCGCAATATGCTGGAAGCGGCAAAAGAAGCTGGGGTGAAGCGATTTGTGCACACCAGCACGGTCGGAGTGCAAGGCGAAATTGCCAATCCACCGGCCACGGAAGACGCCCCATTTAATCCGGGGGATGTGTACCAGGAATCCAAAAAGGCCGGGGAACTTCTGGCACGTAAGTTTTTCAAGGAAAATAATTTGCCGGGCGTTGTGGTGCGTCCCGTGGGCATCTACGGGCCAGGTGACACCCGTTTTTTGAAGATTTTCAAATTCGTCTACAATGGGAAATTCCGAATGATTGGTTCGGGGAAAGTCCTTTATCATTTGACCTTTGTGGACGATTTGGTGCAGGGCATTATTCTTGCAGGAGAAAAGGAAGAGGCAGTAGGCCAGATTTACACAATTGGCGGCCCGGAGTACACCACGCTCGAAAAATTGGTTCAAATGATCGCCGAGGTTCTGGAAGTGCCGGTTCCGAGGAAGAAATTGCCGGTGTGGCCGTTCTGGATTGCCGGTTTGTTGTGTGAGGGCATTTGCCGGCCGCTGCGCATTGAACCGCCTATTTACCGCCGGCGCTTGGATTTCTTTACCAAAGACCGGGCCTTCGATATTTCCAAAGCAAGAAAAGAGCTGGGTTACGAGCCGAAAGTCAGCCTGAAAACAGGCCTGAAAATTACAGGTGATTGGTACAATCAGATGGGCTGGCTGAAAAAATAAATAAATTAAAAATCAAATATCAGAATGCAAAATGACAAATCAAAATTTAAAAAGGTATTTAAAAATCGACTTTATTATTTTGTTCTCCAATTAATAAAGTTTTTGGATAATTTGCCAACTGATAATGTTTCAAGAAGAATTGGGGATCAATTGTTACGGAGTGGTACAAGTATTTTAGGCAATTTTGTTGAGGGGCAATCGGCCAGCAGTAGAAAAGAATTTATAAATTATTTTAATATTTCATTGAAATCAACAAATGAAAGTAAATTATGGTTTGCACTTTTGAGAGATAGTGGCCGTGCAAATTCCGAAAACGTAGATTGGTTTTTAAAGGAACTTGAAGAATTCGGCAAAATTATTGCCTCGAGTATTTTGACGCTCAAAGGCAAA
>CAZIYL010000444.1:0-1536 GCA_964543425.1 uncultured Deferribacteres bacterium | reverse complement strand
TGAGTATTTTTGTTCAGAAGCAGCATTTGCTTTCACTTGAAAATCAGATGATTACCCAGACCAGCGACATTATTAAACGGTCTATTCACTACGATATGCTTCTTGACCGCCGCCAGGATGCCTACCAGATTATCCGCACAATTGCCGGAGAAAAAGGCGTCGAAGGGATTCGCATTTACAACGACATTGGGGTGGTTACATTTTCAACGGATTCAATAGAAGTGGGGCATCGGGTGAATATGCAGACCGAAGCCTGCTATATGTGTCACCAAAAAAATAAACCATTGGAAGATGTTCCCGTTAAACAGCGAAACAGGATTTTTACATCTCCAAAAGGCTATCATGTGATTGGTCTCATTAATCCAATTTACAACGAGCCGTCTTGTTCAAACGCAGCCTGTCACGCCCACCCGCCTGAAAAGAAAATCCTGGGTGTTATCGATACGATGATGTCACTTCAACCTATCGAACGGAGCATTGCGGAAAATAAGCGGACTATTTTAATGTATGCGGCTCTAATGATTCTTCTGTTGCTATTTCCTATTTCTGTTTTCATCTACACAATGGTGTACAACCCCATTCAGCGCCTGATTCAGGGAACAAAAGAGGTGGCGCACGGAAATCTCGATTACACCATTTCCGTACGGGGGAAAAATGAAATCGCTCATCTGGCGTATTCTTTTAATCGAATGACCAAAAGTTTGAATAAAGCCCGGGAAGAATTGACGGGATGGTCGGAAACCCTGGAAAAAAAGGTTGAGGAAAAAACGCAGGAGCTTAAACAGGCGCAGGGCCATTTGATTCAGGTGGAAAAAATGGCGTCGCTCGGGAAACTTGCTGCAACGGTAGCGCACGAACTCAACAACCCGTTGGCAGGCGTTCTGACGTACGTAAAGCTTTTTGAAAAACAAATTAACAAGAGTTCGCTTTCGGACGATCAGAAAAAAAGCATGATGGAAAATTTGCGAATTATTGAAAGCGAGGTCAAACGAAGCGGCGATATTGTAAAGAATCTATTGGTGTTTGCCAGGGGAACCGGCGAAAATTTCGAAGAAAAGGATCTTAATTCAATTATTGAAAAGAGTCTTCTGTTGGTGAATCACAAATTCAAAATCAGCAATATCCAATTGGTTAAGCAATATTGTTTCGAAGATAATCACATCTTTTGTAATGAGAATCAAATTAAACAAATGCTTGTTGCGCTTTTGGTAAATGCCGCCGATGCCATGCCGGAAGGGGGCACGTTAACCGTTACCACGCGATGTCTGCCTGCGGAGGATGCCGTTGAACTTCAGATTTCAGATACGGGTATTGGAATTCCCAAGGATGTGCTGCCCCATATTTTTGAGCCGTTTTTCACCACGAAAAAGGAAGGAAGTGGAAGTGGCCTGGGATTGTCTGTGGTTTACGGAATTGTTCAGCGTCATCAGGGATTGATTCATGTTGAGTCGAAACCGGGTAAAGGTACTACGTTTTTCATCAAATTGCCGAAAAATCCGAAACCCCCGAAAGAAAGCTTAAGCGATATTTTAGCGT
>CAZIYL010000443.1:0-1536 GCA_964543425.1 uncultured Deferribacteres bacterium | reverse complement strand
CGAGCCGTTGAGCAGATCATGGGAGAGAAATGCAAAAATCAAAATGAAAATAAATCCAAAATTATCGCTTTTCATTCCGGTTGAAAATGGCAAGCATTTGCTTTGGGCAGAGCGTTTGCGATGGGACAGATTTATTTTTTCCTGAGATGTTTGGTAAGGTGTTTTCTACGAGTAATTTCAAAAGTTATTTTGCTCCTTGGCTCGATTCCAAGCGCAGCAAATGCGGAGGGAATGTGAAAAGTTAAAATGAGGGAAAATTTTAAGGATAATTAAAATGAATCAAATACAAGAAAAATTGGATAAATGGGCTCAGAAATACGAAGGTGCTACCGAGGAAAAACAATATAAAATGATATTAGATCTGGTAAATGATGAAATTTCGGAAAAAGCACTTAGCGACAATGATTTTGAAGATTATTTGCTGGAATTATTTGACGGCCTGATTTTAGATCAAAAATTTAAAAAGGCCGTTTTTTTAATTCAAAGTTTATCCTCTGAAAAACCCAAATTGTATAAGCAACTATTTCCTTTTTTGAATGCTCCAATCATTTTATATTTTCTTCATAAAGATGATTCTGAAAATTTAAACAAATATCTTGAAATGTTCTTAAAATATCCGGATCAAAACGCAGATTTTTTATATAATGTTTTGTATAATATTATATTTTATGGACATACGGATTTGGCTGTCAAGATTGCGAAGGAAATTCATTCCCGCATTGCGAATTCGCCAAAGTTGCTTGATGGGGCAGAAAGCGAACTGGATGAGATTGTTTTTTATGATACCCTAAGCAGTGTTTTCAAAGAGAGGCAAAAGAATAAGGATGTTGATTGGAATAGAATTGCAAATGAAATGCTTAAATATAACTATAAAATTACCGCTGATATTCAAAAGGAATGTGATGAAGTTTTCATTTCCGAAACGATTGAACGAGAAGAAATTCAAAAGATTTTTGAAAATAGTCGAGAAAAAGGGATTTCTCGAATAGAATTGGCCTTTTGTAAATACATGTTCGTAGAAAAAAATATGAGCTTTATCAATAGTGTAATCATTTTTTCTGAGGTTTTTCAAATGATTGAAAATAGGAAATCAGGGGGAAAACGCTCACCGCATATTGAGAGATTTTTTAGCCTTAAATTTAATGACATTGATCATTATCTTGGTACGAGAATGGGCTTTTTGGGATTGAATGTAAATAAAATATTTGCGGTTTTATGGGGCCTGAGATACGTTTATGATTTTTTGAAACTGAATGAGCTTATAACAGAAGCCGTTTATGAGGATGTCGCAAGCAGCGTTGAAAAATTGAAAGATATTATAATAAAAACTGAAGAAAATAGCCTGTGGAGGTACGCCTTTGTTTGCCGATGGCCTTCTCCAATTAGCCTATATCCGGAGTCTTACCGCGACCAATGTAAAGCTTTTGCACTGAAATCTGAGTAGTTCACCAAGAGTGAATTTTTGCCTTTTGCGAGTAATTTTTTTAGCCCGTTTTATCTGATACGATTTGGAATGAATGAGGAATTTCATGGAAT
>CAZIYL010000442.1:0-1545 GCA_964543425.1 uncultured Deferribacteres bacterium | reverse complement strand
GTCAGTTGGATGCCCGGATATCCCATTAAAGGAACTGCAAAAGGCGCTGGTAGATTTTGAATGGTCTTGAATAGTGTCATGTGATTGGCAACTTTCCGTAAAACTATTTTCTGTCAGAAGCCTGACGGATTTTAAAAAAATTCAGGAACGCACCTGCATATTCTGGGCCAGGTACCGGTCCAAAATAGATTTTTATGTTGTTTTTATCCTGCACTCAGCCTTGGTCTAAATCCATCAACTGTTTTACAAGATCAACGGCTGAGGCGGAATCTCCGGAATAACCGTCAGCGCCGATTTCATCACAATAATTCTGAGTCACTGGAGCTCCGCCAATAATGACGTGAACTTTGTTGCGCAGATTTTTGGCTTCAAGAACATCAATCACTGTTTTCATTCCAACCATCGTGGTGGTGAGCAGAGCTGACATCCCAAGCACATCCGGATTTTCCTGTTCAACAGAAGCGGCAAATTTTTCGGGAGACACATCGATTCCAAGATCAATAATTTTGAAACCAGCTCCTTCCAACATCATTCCGACCAAATTTTTGCCAATGTCGTGCAGATCTCCTTTCACGGTTCCCAGAACAACTCTTCCCTTTGGCTCAACACCCGTCTGGGTTAACAGAGGACGAAGAATTTCGAGCGCAGTTTTCATTGCTCGTGCAGATATGAGAACTTCCGGTACGTATATTTCATTTTTGCGAAATCGAACTCCTACAACATTCATTCCGGCAATTAGCCCTTCATCCAATATTTCTTTGGGAGAATGTCCCTCCCGGACGGCTTCTTCAGTTATGCTCTTGGACAATTTTGCATTTCCAACGATAATGCTGTCTGCTAATTTTTGAAAATCCGACATACGCTTTCTCCGTTTTGCTTATTATGTAAGATAAGAACTTCATTCAAAATAATCTTGCAAAATATTGCCTAATTTAGGTAATATCTTGCGATATTTCAATTTCCAAAACGATTTCAAATCCATCACAAGGTGAAATCATCTCTGGATTTTTGTCAGTTAATTTGTCTCTTCATGCAGGTTTTTTATAAAAGACTGGCGGTATAATTTTGGTGTGGTTTCTTCGATACGCTTAAAAACCTTGGTAAAATAGCTCTGGTCCGGATAACCGATTTCAAACGCAATTTGTGTAATAGTGTGATCGGATTGCCGTAATAAGCGTTTAGCTTTTTCGATGCGAACCTTCGTAAGGTAATCTACGAACGTAAATCCCAATTCTTTCTTTATCAGGTGGGCAAAATGAAACGGGCTCAGTGCCACGTGACTGGCCACATCCTCCAATGTGAGAGGTAAAGCACTGTGTTCATCAATGTACCGCAAAGCCTTTTCCAGAATTTCGTAATTATAGTCATTTCTGGTTGTGTAAATATTGTCAATAATGCGATCCAAAACACGTACAATCCAGTAGCAGATTTCCTCTTGTTTTTGAATATTGTAAAGCTCCACCACAAAATTGTACTTCATGCCCAAGATGTCTTCCAGATTTCCGCCCTCCTCAACGGCCACGCGCGTCAGTACCACAACCAGCT
>CAZIYL010000441.1:0-1575 GCA_964543425.1 uncultured Deferribacteres bacterium | reverse complement strand
ACGCGCCATTTCCAAAATTGCCGGACAAGGATTATCTGGAAATCCGGTAGCGGCTATTGAATTTAAAAACTATTTCGACAGGATTTACAAGATTAAAGATGTCTCTTTTTGGCAGAAAACGCGCCCATTATGGCGTGTAATCTGTTAAATTATTGGAATGAAAGAGATTGTTTTGCCGATTCAAGCAGGCTTGGGACAGCAATAAACTAAATTCTTTGATATTTGGTTTATACGTAGTTTGTGCTGGAATCTTTTAAGTGAATAATTTTTTTAAAATTAATTCTTATTTGTTTCTATTCCAAAAAAGAGGGGCATTCCATGGGAAAAGCAATCAGTCTGTTTTCGGACTATTCTCAAAAAGAGAATCGAACAACGAACTATTGTTTGCTTGCGTTGAAAATGATTTATGAGGAAAGTCCAAAATTCTTCACGGAAATTCTTAGTGGATTAATGGGTTATGATTTGTCGGATGACATTGGGGTTAAATTTCGCCAGCAAGAAAAGAAAACTCAAAGTATTCCTGATGGGCTAATTTTGCAAAAAGCCTTTACAATTTATATCGAAACGAAAAACTTTGATTGGTTTTATGATGAGCAATTGAAAAACCACCTGAATGGTCTAAAAGAAGAGGCCGGCCTAAAAATTCTTATTGCCTTGGGAAACTTTGAAAAAGACACAATAAATCGATTTTCAACGATAGAGAATCTGTGCAAAAGTGAATTTAAAGAAAATAAAATTATTTTTTCTGCAATCAGTTTTGAGGATTTCATTTCTGCAATTGAACTTCCGACGCTTCCTCCCCATATTTTGGAAGCAATAAAAGATTTAAGGGCTTACCTTGATGAAGGCGGTTTTCTCCCTTCATGGAAAAATTGGCTCGATGTGGTGAATTGTGCAAGTTTTCCCGAAGATGTTATAAGACACCAAACCTACCTATGTCCGGCTGAAGGAGGTTCCTATTCACATAGTCGGTGCAAATATTTTGGAATGTACAAGAACAAAAGGGTGGAAAAAATAGCCGAAATTAGGGCCGTGATTGATATTAAAGCTGATGGTAAAGCGGAATTGTTATGGAAAAACACAAATGAGAAAAAATCTGACCTCCTTGAGGATGCAAAGAATAGGGCAATGTCGCTTCGTCCGGCTGAACGCCCGCTACGTGTTTTTATTCTGGGAGAGCTTTACGATACAAATTTCATTAAAGATACGCCGGGTGGCATGCTTGGTAGTAAACAATATTTTGAAATTGGCCGATTGGGCGCAGAAGACGCGGTCTCTTTGGCTGAAGAATTACGTAACAAATTTTGGTCTGATTTTGCGTAAGGACTTGTCTTATTTTTAAGTTATTTAAAGAGGTTAGGATATCCGTAGTTTCAAATCAAAAAAGGAGAAAATGCACATGTTGTCTTTGCGAAAAAAAATCCTTCTGTTAATTTTTATTTTTACTGGCTTTCTGGTTTACTCCATACCCGGCCGTACTCAAACCCGAATCGAGCTGCTTTTTTCAAAGCAATCTTTTAAGGCGCCCCAACCGATTCAACAGGCGTTGACCGATTTGAGAATCAGCCTGAAAGT
>CAZIYL010000440.1:0-1575 GCA_964543425.1 uncultured Deferribacteres bacterium | reverse complement strand
TTAAAAAAAGGTTTGCTGATTGGAAGCAAGGTTAGTTCATCTTGCAGAAATCGAATTGAATAAAAAAACGCGAAGGGCAATCTCCCCTCGCGTCCTTGCGACTCTGCGGTGAGGTTTCTTACGGCTCGATTTTACTTCCCAGAACTTCCAAAAATTTACGCATCCACTCCGGGTGAGCCGGCCAGGCCGGGGCTGACACCAGATTCCCATCTACTTCGGCATTGCTGAAGGTTTCATTCACCGGCAGCCAGGTGGCCCCGGCATTCACCAAATCGGGACTCACCGCCGGGTAGGACGTCATTTTGCGGCCTTTAACCCCGTCTGCGGCGGCCAATACCTGCGGCCCGTGGCAAATAACGGCGATGGGCTTCTTCGTTTCGACAAAATGTTTCACCAGCTTGATGACATTTTCGTCCAGCCGGATGTACTCCGGCGCACGCCCACCGGGAATGACCAATGCGTCGTAGTCCTCGGCCTTCACCGCGTCAAAATCCTTGGTAATGCCAAAATTGTGTCCCCGTTTTTCGCTGTAGGTCTGGTCGCCCTCGAAATCGTGGATAGCGGTTTTTACGGTTTCCCCGGCTTTTTTCCCGGGACAGACGGAATCCACTTTGTGCCCCACCATGGTCAGCATCTGGAACGGAACCATGGCCTCATAATCTTCCACAAAATCCCCTACAATCATTAGAATTTTTTTTGCTGCCATTGGTCAATCCTCCCTGTTTTTGTGGTGTGATAAACTGTAATTTAAAATCTGTTTTTCAATAAATAATACACTGAAATGGGGAAAAATGCAAGAGGAAAAAGGGAGAGAGTTTGACCAAGCCCCCGGAACTTTCAAAGTACTGGGGAGTTTATTTTAAAAATTTTATTCCTGCTTGTTTAAAATACCCAATGTTGAGGCTAATCCATCCAACCCCTGTACAAAATTAGATACACCCCTGTGGTTTTTTTGCAACATCCTAAAATAGAGACCTAAAAATGGACGGGTGGTATTTTGAAAAACGAATAATTCTTGAAAATACAGTAAGATAAGGATTAATGGAAATTGATTTTTGAAGCAAAATAAAAAAATTGCGGGGAATTAATGATTGATTTTTAAAACAGGTGTCTGAATTTTCTGACAGTTTGTATAAAATGCTTTATTTTGCTTAACATGCACTATGATTGTAACTTATTAATATATAATAAAATATGATGGTTTTAAATGGCTCACGGCAGAATGGCATATTTATTGTTAATCAATTTTGAAATGGCGAATTCAAGTTCCAAGTGCAACAGACACATCAAGGAATATCTCAAACAGCTTATTGAACGCACGAGTTTTTCCTGGGTGGTTGACTTCAAGCATTTTGAACAGGTCTGAATTTTTCTTTGTTGGCCGCGAACCGAATGGGGCCCGGCATTGATTTTTTTAGGCAGACTTTTGTAGCGGGTGAATTTCTTGCTATCATAAGCAGGGCAAGTGCATTTTTTAAGAAATTATTTGTGCTCCAGAAGTTGGTCTCGCGGATCGTCTTATCATGGCAGCAATCCTTTTGCTTGGAGCTTCATCTCACTTCATGAGAGAGGGTC
>CAZIYL010000439.1:0-1598 GCA_964543425.1 uncultured Deferribacteres bacterium | reverse complement strand
ACAACTATTGGGAATCTTTAATCTATCCAGAAAGGAAAATTTGTGCTTTTAAAAAACGAATATATTGTTAGACATTTGAATGAATGGGAAATGTGCAATTTTTAAGCCAGAATAGAAGATATTTTGGCAGAATTCGTAAAATAATTATAGATTATATCTTATTAAATAACATAGTATTAAGTCATAGTGTATTTGTGCAATTTACACGCTCATGTGGGAAATGGAAATTGTTGTTGGAATCTTGTGCAGATTTTGTTCAGTCTGGAGGATTTCTGTTCAATGAAATGGCCACCCTCCCCGAAATCCTTTCAATTTCAGGGAAGGTGGAAAACATATTATTTCGTCAGATGTCAATGCTCATTGGGGATTCATGGCAAAAATACGCTTTGTTTTTTACTCAAAAAGTTCGTTTATTTGCCAAATCCAAAACTCACCCGCTAGCCACAGCAAAACCAATATTGGCGGCCGGAACTTTCCCATCTCTTTCCCAAAATGCAAACTGAGGTGGTAAGTTTCAAAAACAATAATCGATCAATTATCTTGAAAGAGATTGAACGGCATAAAAAAAAATCAAAAAAGAATTTCTTTAATCCTGTAATCATGTCAATAATTTGCTTGGGCCAACGCCAATTGGCTCGGACGGATTACGAGTTGTGCCTAGAATCCACTCAATTCAGGTCTCAATGTGGCTTCTTAAAGTTGGCCAATAGTTGCCGGTCAACTTTGAGATGATTTACCACGGACCGGACGCCCTTCTGCCACGATGCAATGGAAAATGCCAGACAATCTTCTTCTTTCGAACTCACTCGTCCGGTCAAAATAACCAAGCCGTTGGTCACGTGTACGCGAATGCTATCGGGGTACATGAATGCACGATTTTTCCCAATATCACACAAAATCGAGTTTCGTATTGATCCATCCAGCTTAAATCCTGTGTTTACAATTAGATAATTTCGAATAGCTTTCACATCGGGAACAGTTTGAATGATTTGATGAATCTTGCATTTGTCCCAATACGTCGGGACAGAACCGGTAACCGTGACGGTGTCGTCTTTCACTGAAACATCAATTTCTGTACAATAGGTTTTGAACAATTTCTTGCAGACATTTTGGCGGACAGAAGTACTATCTGCGGCGCGTAAAAGTTGTGGAAAAGCGATTCCGCTCAAAACGGATGCAATGATTGTCAGGATAAGGATACGTTTTATCATGGGTAGTTTCTCCTTTTTTTTTGGGTTTTCCCAAAGATGATACCCCGACGTTTCTCCTGCAGTCGATGTGAACGGTGGATTTGCTTGCAAGCGTGTTTTTCGTTCAATCTATTTATTTAGACGGAATTCTTTGAAGAAGGTTTGGTTTTATTTTAGAATTTTATATGCGAAGGTTTGTATTTTTTGCTTGTTATTTAGAAATTATTTTTATAATTTACAATAAATTCTTAATCAAATTGATTCAGATCAAAAACTAATACGTGTGGAGATCATTGGTGAATCCCGACGAAGTCCGTCAAAAGTTTCAATTATCTCACACATTTGTTCTGGACATGGACGGAACAATCTTTCGGGGAACCCATGTTTTTCCATTCGCCGTTGATTTTC
>CAZIYL010000438.1:0-1624 GCA_964543425.1 uncultured Deferribacteres bacterium | reverse complement strand
AGGGCGGCACTGGAACCCAACCCGAGTTTCGCCGATTGCTTCTGATAAAAAAATTCCGAGGTGTCCAGCAGAATATTGGTGGAAACCAGGGATTTTCCGTGTTTTTTCAGGGTGTGCAGTGTGAATTCAAAAATCGAAAGAAAGAGCTGCATTTTTTGAGCGGTTTTTTTAAGAGGCCGCTTCAGGAATTGAATTTTTCCGCTGGCATCGATTAAAAAACGCATTCCGGGAATGTCAATGGCAGGAGCCTGCAAGAGAAACGTGGAGTCGCCTGTGCTTTCGAGCGTGACTTGTGCAAACCGATTGACCGTGGCTACCAGCGCCGAAGCGCCTTCTAACACAGCGTATTCCCCCAACAAAATCAGCTTTCCGGGAACTTTCGTAACGACTTTCAATGGATTTCCTCAATTATTTGCGCGTCGGGGCCCACTGTTGTGTGAATAACACGCCGGACACCCCTGATGCTTTCAAGAGTCGATTTCACCTGTTTGGAATAACCGGGTTCACAAATGGCCTTTACCTGAGGTCCCGCATCAATTGTAAAAAAAACCGGAATTCCATTTTTTCGCAAATCAAATACGGCATGAATTACATCAATCGTGACAGAATTCCAGTAAATTAGAGCCGGACGTGTGGCTAACATGAGTCCGTGCATTTTCAAACAACTGTGTTCGGCAATTTCCGTCAGCCGTTCAAAATCACGCTGAGAAATGGCCTTCCGTATTCCCACAATGTCGGTCTGCGACGATTTAATCCAGTCGGCGTAGTAGGGAGAGGTTTTCTCCGACAGCTTCATGCCCGCCGTGGAACCAATTGCTTTTTTCTTCTGTGTGGTAATTGCAATAATAACATCCAGCGGCCAATAATTTTCATCGGCAATCTGAGCAGCGAAACTGTCGGATCCATCTTTTTTTTCACCGCGGTGCATTTCCACAAAGCCCCCGAAAATCGATCGCGCCGCCGAACCGGAGCCTTTTCTCGCCAAAATCGAGAGTTCTTTCGGTGAGTAGTCCTGGCTCAATGCACGCGTGGCGGCCAGCGCAAGCGCGGCAAAAGCCGACGCGGACGAAGCCAGGCCCGCCCCCGTCGGAAAATTATTTTTACTTTCAATTCGGGCAAACCGCCTTTCTTTTAAAGATCGGCGGATTTCATCTAAAAAATAAGTGACTCGTCCGGTATCAGCTTGATTTGCGGGTTGCCCATTAAGAATAAATTCATCCTTGTGCAGAGATTCGTCAAATCCAACCCACGTTTGAGTGTACAAATCCCGAAGGGTAATCGAGATAGACCCAACCGCCGGAAGATTAAGCCGATCATCCCGTTTGCCCCAATACTTTACGAGAGCAATGTTTGAATGAGCAATTGCCGTAACGATCATTTAAATAGTAATTATTTGATATTAAAAGCAATAATCTAACTCTTTAATCTACCCATAAAATATCAGGAAATCAATAAAAATTTGGCCAAATGTCAAGCCCACTAAAACCCAAAAACGTAAAGACTTCACAAACATTTGTGCCATGCTAAGTGGTTTATTTCTTGAGGTCTATCACGCATTTTTGAAAGCAATTAGCACCGTAAAGTCTTTGGTCAAAATAAATACAAAATCCGAATATCGAAATTG
>CAZIYL010000437.1:0-1644 GCA_964543425.1 uncultured Deferribacteres bacterium | reverse complement strand
TTTTCCTTGAGAAGTTGTCTCAAATTTTATATATTTTGAGAGATCAAATTCCGGGGTAGCTTGAAAAAGCCATAACCGGCAGGACTCGAATGCGCAAAGAAAGAAAATCCATTTTGAATGTAAATAAAAAACACCGTTAGATCAAAAAAATTATTTCTCGGTGATTCTCTTTTTTCAATCTCGGTGGTTCTCTGTGTTACTATTTTTTTCAGATTACACAAAGCTCCACAGAGCACGGAGCACCACAGAGATGGATTAGCCCGGATTCGATGAGTGTACAAAAAAGTTGGCTTTAATGGAAAGGATGTTTATGAGCAGGAAAATTCGAGGTCTGGTCATTGTTCTGTTCGTTGTTGAAATTTTTATCGGATGTTCCCGATTTTCAACTGTTGTACCGCGGGATGTTACCGGGGTTGTTGAAAACGTTCAAAAAAAGTTTGCCCCTGATAAGCGGTTATCTGTTTTCGATATTCATCTTCAGAAAAAAGGCGATCAGCTTATTGTTACGGGTGATGTCTCAAACTCTAAGCTCTTGCGTGTTTTAAAAGATTCCATTCAGGCACATGCTGAAAATCTCGATCTTGTTTTTAATGTCATTTCCTTGCCGGGAGAGGCACTGGGCGACTCTACGTTTGGAACTATAGATGTGAGCACGGCTCATCTTCGCAAACGGCCCAAACACGCAGCGGAAATGCTGTCGCAGGGGGTTCTGGGTTCTGTTGTGAGGCTGCTGAAAAAGAAAGACGGCTGGTACTTCGTCCAAATGGAAGACCACTACCTCGGCTGGATGTCCAAAACCTCCTTCTGGCGGACGGATTCCAGTGGGGTTGTTCGCTGGAAAGCAGGCGATCACATCATTGTAAAGGCTCCGTGGGGATGGATCAAAAAAAAGCCGTTCCGAGAATCGACCAATTTGTCGGATGTGGTTGCGGGCTGTATCCTGCCCTTGGAGGGAAGAACAGGGCGCTGGTACCGGATTTCGCTTCCGGGGAATAGAATCGGATTCTTGTTGATGTCTCTCGCGGAACCCGTAAAGAAATGGCTTCAGGAGCCTGCGACACCGGCTGCAATTGTGGAAACAGGAAAACAATTTCTGGGATTGCCCTATCTGTGGGGCGGCACGTCATCCAAGGGATTTGATTGTTCGGGATTCGTCCAGATGGTTTTTAAATTGAATCACATTCGGCTGCCGCGGGACGCCAACCAGATGGCTTTGGAGGGTAAAAAAATTGATCCCGGGAAGGATTTTCAAAGTCTTGCGCCCGGGGATTTGCTTTTTTTTGGATCAAAACCGGGTAAAATTACACACGTTGCTCTCTCAATCGGGAAAGGAAAATTTTACCACGCAGATGGTTATGTGCATGAAAACAGTCTTGTAAAAGGCGATTCTCTTTTCAATGCATACCGGTTTCGAACGTTCCGGATGGCGAGAAGAATTCTGAAATAATGCCTGAACAAAAACAAATAATTAGGCAAAAATCGCAACGATAAAATAACAAAGTTTATCGTACAACAAAAACTCAGGAGACACCATGACGCGGAAAGATTTTTTTAAGATGCTGGGATTACTGGGAATTACTTCGGCCACAATGCCGGTTGCTTCTTTTGCAAAATCAGGTGGCAAAAAAATGCCTTCCGGCAAAG
>CAZIYL010000436.1:0-1646 GCA_964543425.1 uncultured Deferribacteres bacterium | reverse complement strand
TTGGATTTGTTTCAAATTTCGATATTCGGATTTCGTATTTATTTTGACTTTAGATCGTCCGATGCTATCTTTCCAAAAAATACATACAAGAATTTAGGAAATAGGCTACTAAGCGCGCCGCTGCGAAGAATCTTTTCTCCAATTTTCAATGATTGTCAGTTAAAAAATACAATTTCCAATTTTTTCCTTGCTCTTTGGGTTCAATTTTATTATACTGTAAGTGAAAATCATTCCAGTCTAATTCAACATGTTGTCCAGCTCCAGATAGTGTCGTTTTGTGAGGAATATCACCTGTTTTAAAAATTGCAGTGAGTAACTTTCCCCAACGTTTGGGTGTGTTTGTTTTAATTTGAAACCACATTTCCATTTCAGATTTCTTTTTTTATTTTAATGCTATGAGAAAACTTGTTTACATGGAGTGCACATCCACCTATAAAAATCCTGTCACGCCAAAAGCTCTGGTTGTGAAAGGGAAGCGTTTCCCCGTTGTGGAAGTTCTTCAGCGGGCCAAAATGCAAACGATTCGGGCACCTTCGGCTACTCATCTCTATTTTCAACTTCGCTTATTTGATCAGCAAATTGTGGATGTTTTGTACGATGAAAATAAAAATGAATGGTACCTCGACGATTATGAAAACTTTTATTTTCATCAGTAATCCTGCGGACGGGCATTTTTCTTTATGATGTCAATCCATTGAGTGAAAAGGAATCTTTTTTTCTCAAATGACAGATGTTTCAATGATCCATTCCTCTAAAAATCTTTTCTAATCTGTTTTAGCCAAGAAAGGAGTCAGCCTGTGTCAACGACACGCGAGAACTCATTACCCTCGATCAAGGTGGGATGTTGCGGCTTTCCTGAGGCCCGAACCTTGTATTACCGGCATTATTCCGTTGTGGAAATTCAGCAAACATTCTACCAGTTGCCTCGGAGCGAAACGGCGTATAAATGGAGAAGAGATGCTCCGGAGAACTTTGAGTTTAACATGAAGGTTTGGCAGGTCATTACACACGAAGCAACGAGCCCAACTTACAGGCGCATGAGGTCTCCCGTGGATTTCATGCACAGGAAAGACTACGGATTTTTCAAACCGTCACGCGTGGTGTTTCGTGCGTGGGAAGAAACAAAGAAAATTGCTCAGGCGATTCGTGCAAAGGCTTTGATTTTTCAGTGCCCGGGAAGTTTTACGCCATCTGAAACAAATCTGAAGAATATGCGGAAATTCTTCAAATCGATTAATCGGGGTTCGTTTAAATTTGTCTGGGAACCCAGGGGCAACTGGGACAAATCGCTCATCAAGGAGCTGTGCAGCGAACTGGATTTAATTCATGGAAACGATCCGTTCAAGTCTTCTCATATTGCAGGCGAGTTTTTTTATTTCAGACTTCACGGGAAAATGAATTATCGCTATCAATATCCCGATGAGGACCTTCAAAGACTGATGGATCGGGTTTTGGCGCTCAATAAACCCGGTTACGTAATGTTCAATAATTCAAATATGAAAAGCGATTCGGCTCGATTTGTGAAAATGCTGACAGAAACTAAAGAACCAAAACCCGCATCCGGTCGTTGAGAGGTCGCAGAGCGGAGTCAAAGGGCTGTGGCATCGAGACGGCCTTACTCCGGCCACCGCAAAAGAAGATTCATT
>CAZIYL010000435.1:0-1654 GCA_964543425.1 uncultured Deferribacteres bacterium | reverse complement strand
CCGTTGCTCCGCCGGCGTGGTCAAAATGAAGATGCGTTAAAATAACATCCGTCACATCTTCCGGTTTCAAGCCCATTTTTTCAAGAGATTTTCCCGTGCTGTACCGCGAATAATCCACTCCGTAAATCAACATCAGCTTTTCATTTAGTTTAGAACCAATTCCGGTATCGACAAGAATCACCTTGCCGTTGCCAATGATTAAAAGTGAACGCAGCGCCATGTCGATTCGATTTTTTCCATCTGCCGGATTGGTTTTTTCCCACAATACTTTCGGAACCACACCGAACATGGCTCCGCCATCCAATTTAAAACGCCCGTGTTCAAATGAAAATAATTCATACGGTCCGATTTTCATTTCCGTTTCCTTGATTTTCTTTACCCGTACAGAAATTTAAGTCCGTTTCTACCAAATTCGGTTTCGTATGGCGCTTCATTAAATCCGAATAGAACTCTGCCGTTATGAAAAATCCACGCCGTTAATTGGAAATTTTCAAACTTATTAACACACCGTCGCGAATGGGATTTATGCTCGATATCAGTTTGCGATTGGAAAAAATCATTTTATTGAAAGCCTTCATGGCCTGCGTTAACTCGTCAGGATTCTTCTCGGCAACAGACCCCTTTCGCAGAACATTGTCGGCCATAAACAAGCCGCCCACACGCAGCAATGGAAACGATTTTTCAAAGGCTTCAATATACTGATTTTTTTGAATATCCATAAAAATAATATCAAACGGACCTTCCATTCGATCCAATGTTTGAAGCGCATCTCCAACTTCGTACCGAATCACTCCCGCAGCTACAATATCATTAGCAAAATATTTTTCACAAAGGAAAAGATTTTTTTCTTCCAAGTCGGTACAAATAACCTTCCCGTCCTTTCCAACGGCTTTGGCAAACCAATACGTTGAATAACCATATCCCGATCCCAATTCCAGAACCCGCTTCGCACCAATTGTTTTGGCCATTTGATACAGAAAATTGCCCACCAGGGGACCAACAATTGCGAAATTGTGTTCGCGCCCGTACATTTCCATCTCTCTTATTTTGGTATCGCCGGGCGGAAGTAAATCGTATAAATAGCTTTCTACACCAGAATCCAGAATCATGAGCTTTCCCTCCTATTTTTGAGTAAGCAGCGTATTTGCCACATTATTAAGATAATAAAGTTTATCAAGAAAATCAACTGAGGTTAAAACTTTGGTCTCAAAATCACTGAAGAAAACCTTATGTTCATTTAGACACCTGAGTCAGTTTCTCCCCAAAATAAAGAAAGAGCGGTATTCAAACTGCCTCTTTGCTCGCAGGGAGCAAGGGACAAAAACGCTTGAATATTCAAATTCATGTTGTTTTTTGATTATAATTTTTGTATAATTTTAGACAAGCAATTTCCTTCAGCATTTCTACAATACTTTTGGCATGAAAAAGGTCAGTAAATCTAGAAATGCGCTTCGGCCTATTTATTTTATGAGCACTAATTTTTTGGTTGTTTTGCGGAATTTCCTGTTTTTTAAATCCGATCAAAATTAGGAAAGAAGAAAATTATCATTGGAATCTGAATGAACATCAATCTTGAAAAAGTTCCATTTGCACGCTTTGAACCCGATCTCAAGCGCTTGCCTTCTCAGATTCAGAAACTGGGGGAAGGCAGTGT
>CAZIYL010000434.1:0-1675 GCA_964543425.1 uncultured Deferribacteres bacterium | reverse complement strand
TAACGCAAACCCTGCCACTGTGGTGTCCTTCAAATTGAAGGCAACCATAATTGTGTAATTCAACGGAATTCCACCTGTACCGGTTACCCGTCCCTGGATCGCTCCTCTCCCGGCAACGGGATTTGGTCCGGGATTTTCCGCTTGATTCAGATAAAAATCAATTCCCCTGACGGTATCACTGAGAGATGTAACGGTTACCACATCCGCTTCATTCCACGACGATTTGTGATTGTAAAATTCACCTGCGTAATCCCAACTTTCTGCGTAAACTTTAAAAGAGCCGACTGCCGGAACATTAGCCATATAAATGCCCTGATCTGAAGTAAACGCATCGACTTCCATCGGATCATTCGGGCTGTTCGCTGAGTAGATCTCCAAATGAACCATATTCCAGGCAAAAGGGGCTGCGCCGTTCTGGCTGAAAACCCTTCCGGTAATAACGGCGCCGTGCCGTAAATCAAAATTAATTCCCGTTACGGTTTGGTTGGCGGCCACAGATACAAGGGTAGCACTCCGCCAGCCTTTGTAATTATTTGAAGTAACGTCATTGTAAAATTCATCTACAAAATTGCTATTTGTTAGCACGTAGTAGGAACCCGGCTCCAATCCGGAAATGCTGTAAGAACCATTCCAATCCAGCGAGGCGGATCCGACCAGGAAACCGTAATTGTCAAACGCCATTACTTCAACGCCGGCCTGGGGCGGCTGTCCGTCAATCGTAACCGTACCCTGAATAACGCCGCTCCCCTGAACCGATTTTGCCTGAAGCCTGGATTCAATCGCACCGAAGATTTCCTTTTCGCTTAAACCAAGTGCCTTTTGCTTGTTGATTTCATTTACAAAAGCCCTGATTTTGGCGCCCACAGGAATAGAAATTTGGACTTTTTTCTGAAGGATTTGATCAAGTTTGGCGGCATCAATTTTCCTTTCCAGAAGTGCTTTCTGGTGATCCACTGATTTTTTCAACAAAACATTTTTGTTAACCGCGGTCTGTTGAACAAGAGCTCTGGAATATGAAGCTCTGATTTTTTGAAGATCAACATCCTTCCTGCCTGATGAAAACACAGTTGCTGTGGATAAAAACAAGAATATGCTCAGGAGAAAACTCCACAGAAACAACAACCGATAATAATTCCTTTTATTTGATTTCATTTCCTAACCCTCCAATTTTTAGTGTGTTGTGAATTATAAAAGAAAAGAAAAGCGAAGCCGTAAGCTCCGCTTGCGCTGTGGGCCATTCACCAACCAATCCCATTGGTTTGTTACGATTATGGAGCGGGCGACGGGATTCGAACCCGCGACAACCGGCTTGGGAAGCCGGAACTCTCCCACTGAGTTACGCCCGCACATTATTTTTTAAGGCAATTGATTCGATTAACTTTATATAATGTAATAAATCCATTAAAAATGTCAAGAAAATTTTTAAAGTTTCATTTTTTTAACATGTTCTTCTTATTTGAGAACGAGCAACACCGAACTTAATGTCTCTGATTTGCATCTTTCGGCCACTTTTCCACCTCTTCAACAAGATAATCAACAATTTCATCCTCGCGGATTTTTTTCACTTTCACCCCCTTTTTGTAAATAAGGGCGGAATGCTTTCCGCACGCTACTCCAATATCCGCTTCGAGTGCTTCCCCCGGGCCATTGACGGCACAGCCCAAAATCGAAATCG
>CAZIYL010000433.1:0-1682 GCA_964543425.1 uncultured Deferribacteres bacterium | reverse complement strand
ATGTTTTCACCTGCCCTTTTTCAAGGAAATCGGACTGCTGCAGCCGTTCCAGAGCTTCCAAAGCCAGTTCGTGAGGCGGTCGGGCTGGTTCTGCCTTCAGCGGAATCAGCCGTTTCCCGGAACGTTTGCGAATCCAAAAATAAACAAGAGCCCCAAGGAATAACAATCCGAGCAATCCAAAGAGACCATATTTGACGTACGGATGCCAGTCGAACGGGATTTCAACAGGCGGTTTAATATCCTTAATGTCACCTTCCTTACTCGGTACCACGCTTTCAACGGTAATTTTAATGGCTTCCGATTTCAAAATGTGCTTCGAGGTGTCCGGCGGAATGCTGTACTCAACAGCGACGGGCGGAATCTGAAAATCACCCACGTCAAATGTGGAAATCTTGTACTGAACCCGGTCGATGATTTTCCCATTTTTTTTGGTGGGATCAAACACCTTGTAATCGCGAATCTCAAACTGACCCAGATTTTCGGCCAACCCGGGAAGCTTCACCTTCACGTCCTTATCGCGTGTGACCGTGACCGTGTACGTAATCACATCCCCGATGGTAATTTGGGAACGATCCACTGCCGATTGGATGGAAATTTTTCCGGTGTCTGAAAAAGCAATCCCTGCCAAAAGGGTAACAAATAAAAATCCAATAATTACGGCTCTTTTTAGATGGCTGGCTCTCACGGTTTCTTTCATTTTTATCACTGCACTTTGTCGCTGTAAATGGACACGTTTTCCGCTTTAATCATTCGGTCGATCAAATTCTGGTAGGCTTCTTGCTGTTTCTCCATTTGCAAATCCTGCACAACCTGAGACCGAACCTCGTTCAGGGGTTTGATTCGAATAATTTTCCCCTTCTTGTTCTTTTCGGCATATTTGTCTTTGTTTGCCTTGTAGTACAGCTCAATATCGGAATTGTCCATTTTTACATTTTTTGGTATTTCCTGCTGCAAGAGTTTTCGAACCATGAAATTTTTCTGTGCCTGAAAAGTGGCTTCCACCACGTCTTTATCTTTTGCCAGTCCCTTGCGCTTGGCTGTATCGTACAGCAATTCCGTGGCCACGTATTGTTTTAAAAATTGCAGTTTTTTGGATTTTTCCTTGTACTGGCTTTGAACGGACGGCGGGAGCTGACTGATTTCAAAATCCAGATCACCTTGCGTGATTTCCCGGTCACCGATTTTTGCAACCACCGCGCCGGGGCGCTTTTTGTGCTTTACCGGATTCAGACTGGCCGTTTCGTTCAGCACCTGCTGGGCATCCGCAGAACGCTGAAGCCGTTCCAAACAAGCGACAATTTTCTTGTTCACCTCCGTCTGTAAATTGCTTTCCGGATAAAAGTGTTTTATTCTCAAGTAATTAGCAAGCGCATTTTCGTAATCGTGCAAGCGATCGAAATAAATATTCGCAATCGTGTACGTAATATTCGCCTGCTCTCCTTTGGATACGCTGTAATGTTTCAAATAGTCCTGATATTCCTGAATCGCCTGGGGATACAATTGCCGATTGTACAGCGCGTTTGCGTATTCACGAACCTGGTCGGAACTTTGTTCCGGCCCTTTCTTGGAACAACTTGCCAGAATTGCAGAAACACTCAACGCCGCGATCATTCCAAAAATCCAAAAACGCTTCATTTTAATGAATCCCATTTTGATAAAAATGCCAGAATTTTTCACACTAA
>CAZIYL010000432.1:0-1685 GCA_964543425.1 uncultured Deferribacteres bacterium | reverse complement strand
CTGCCCGCCCGGAAGAAATTGCAGGAGCGGTGCTTTTTCTGGTTTCGGAATACGCTAGCTACGTAACGGGCGAAATTCTCAACGTGAACGGCGGCAGTGTGCTGTGCGGGTGATAAACGGAGGAATCTGGATGATACCGGCCACAAAAAAATTTTGGAAATATTTTGATCTACATTCGACACAGTGTTTGTAATTTTGTTTTTGTCAGTGCGATATTGCCTCTCGTACCTTCATAAAAGCCACTTCCTAACAAATAAGAAATGATTTTTTTGCTGAATTAGAAATTTCTGCTTTGTAAACGACGCGAATACACGGCGATGCTAATCATACGATTCAAGGTAACTCGTCCTTTCCATCAAAAGTTGTAGAATATTCTTCGCATTTTTGTAGAATATGCTTCGAAACAAAAAGCCTGTCCCAAAAAATAATTCTGATTGCTCTTGTTTATCAAGATGTTACATTCATTTTCCCTTTTGGTATGGTAATTGATTATTAGCGTTGTGAAATTAAAACAATAAACCCAAACAAAAGGAGATGTAAAATGAGACGAAAAATAATCATGGCGTTTGCAATTGCGCTGGGACTTTTGACATTCGGTGAGTGGGGCATGGCTCAGACAAATGGGAAGGAAAACACCCCGATGCCAATGAAAAACAACATGATGCAAATGCGCCAAAAAATGATGGGCGATAAGCCAAATGCCCCCGTGAAACCCGGCATGATGCAGGGAAACATGATGATGGGCATGATGCACGGCAACGGGATGAAGGGCATGAGTGATCCCCTTTTTAAAGCCCTACATGGGTACGGATGCCCGGGATTCGTGCTTAAATTCACCGACCAGTTGGATCTTTCTCAGGAACAAGTCCAAAAACTGGAGTTCCTGAAGCTGGAATTCAAAAAGGCAGCCGTTCAGAATGCAGCCGATCGGCAGGTGGCAACAATTGATTTGAAGCAGATTCTGAATGCCAATCGGGACGATTTTAAAAAGGCCCGGGCAACGATCAATCAAATAAATGCATTGGAGGGAAAGCTGCGCCTGACGTTTCTGAACACGATTGAACAAGGACGACAGGTTCTGACAGCGGATCAGTTGCAAAAATTAAACATGCTATCGACTCAATCTCCCATGAAAAATTGCAAAGGTGGAATGATGAAATAGGTTGGGGAAAAACACGTGAGGGCGAGGCAAAAAGCCTTGCCCCTTGATTTAAGAAATCTGAAAGAAAGGAAGGATAAAAATGATGCACGGATTTGGATGGAGCGGCATGTGGTTTGGATCGCTTTTTTGGCTCTTGTTTCTTGGAGTGATTATTTGGGGTATTCTTTCGTTTACCAATCATCAAAAGCGAGAAAATCCCGATGGATCTGCCCCCAAAGGCGAAATGCCTCTGGAAATCTTAAAGAAACGCTACGCCAGAGGGGACATCTCAAAAGACGAATTTGAACAGATTAAGAAGGAAATTCTTTGATTTGAAATACCGAATTGGCAATTTAGACATGTGTTTTTGGAAATGAAGCTTTCAACTTCATATTTTAAAAAAATGGCAGAATGCGGAACGAAACGTACGCATACACACGGCAATCACGACCAACACGATCACAATGAACACGACAGGCACGGTCACCGCGATCATCACGCCATGATGGTGCAGGATTTCCGTAAGCGCTTCTGGATTTCTCTG
>CAZIYL010000431.1:0-1689 GCA_964543425.1 uncultured Deferribacteres bacterium | reverse complement strand
AGCCCGCGAGCCAGATGTCTGGCAGATTCGGTGAAATTCCGAAGCCGACGGTTAAAGTCCGGATGGGAGAAGATACAAAAGAATGCAATTCAATTATTGCATCTCGTTTGCGAATACCGCCCCGAAGAAAATTACCTCGGGGCTTTTTTTATGCGGTGGATGTGAAATGACAGATGATGAAAAATGGATGCGACTGGCACTGAAACTGGCCAGAAAAGGAATCGGAAAAACCTCTCCAAACCCAAATGTGGGGGCCGTGGTTGTCAAAAATGGCCGGCTCATTGGGAAAGGCTACCATAAAAAGTTTGGCGGACCCCATGCGGAGGTGTTTGCACTCAAAGAAGCGGGTGAAGCCGCTCACGGCGCCACGATTTACGTAACACTGGAACCCTGTTTTCATTTCGGGAAAACCCCACCATGCGTGGATCTCATTATTGCCAGGGGCTTGAAACGGGTCGTAATTGCCACACCGGATCCCAATCCTCTGGTAAATGGCAAGAGTATTCAAAAATTAAAAAAATCCGGAATTGAAGTAACTGTGGGCATTGAGCAGGAAAAGGCGCAAAAACTCAACGAGGCTTTTTTCAAATTCATGCGAACCGGCCTGCCCTTTGTAACTCTGAAAATAGCACAAACAATGGATGGAAAAATCGCGTGCCTCACGGGGGATTCGCACTGGGTAAGCGGGGAGGCTTCTCGCAAATTAGTGCACCGTTGGCGCTCTCAAATGGACGCCGTTCTGGTTGGAATTGGCACGGTTCTTCAGGATGATCCTGAGCTCACAGTAAGGCTGCTGAAAGGAAGAAATCCGAAACGAATCATTTTGGATCCAAATTTACGAATTCCTTTAACAGCAAAGATTGTGAATGATTCAGTTGTTTCCCAAACCATTCTGGTGACAGCCTCAGAAAATCGGGAAAAAATCGAGAAGCTGACCGAAAAAGGCGTTACATTTTTGTTTGAAGAGAAGAAATCAAATGGGGAATTTGATTTGCGCGAGGTTTTAAAGAAATTAACCAAATTGCAAATTATTTCTGTTTTGGTGGAAGGGGGAAGCGGCGTTTTTTCATCGTTTATGAGACAGAAGGCTTTTGATCGATTGGCGCTGTTTCAAGCACCCAAAATTGCCGGTGCCGGATTGGGGCCATTTGACAGGCTGCAAATAAATGAAATGAAAAAAGCCGTCCCTCTGAGATTTCAAAAACAAAAAAGGGTGGGAGAGGATTGGTTGTTTGAATTCGGTCTGAATTTTCAGACGTGATTTGGGCTGATCAAAAATGTAATTGACACATTCAAATAGAAAAGGCAAAATCCATGTTTACAGGATTGATTGAAGCAGTCGGCACGGTTGCTGACGTTCAAATAGTTGGGGCAGGAAAGCGTTTTCGGATCCGTTCGCTGGAAACTGCCGGCTCTTTAGCGTTGGGTGAAAGTATCGCGGTAAGCGGTGCCTGTTTGACGGTGGTCTCGTTTGATCAGGAAGCATTTGAAGTAGATGTGGTTCAGGAAACCCTTTCGCGCACAACCTTAGGGGATTTGAAAATTGGAGATCCTGTTAATCTGGAGCGGTCTCTCCGACCAACTGACCGGCTTGGGGGACATTTTGTTCAGGGACATGTGGACGGCACCGGAACAATTGAATCTTTCGCGCGGGATGAAACGGGAAATTTCCGACTGGGAATTCGACTT
>CAZIYL010000430.1:0-1707 GCA_964543425.1 uncultured Deferribacteres bacterium | reverse complement strand
ACACGTTATCCAGGCTGCTTGCCAGATGGGATTTTTTTGTCGGCTCACTTTCCTTTCCTGATTCCGGTTTTCCCTTTTTCAGTGAATAGAAATCCGGAATCGCTGTTAAAACCGGCACATTTAATCGATCCTCGACCTCTTCGATGGTTCGAAGACTCACATTTTGCCACTCAATGGCGTAGGCCAAACCAATCCCGAAAATAAGCCCGAAGATAGCCCCGAAGATAATCTTCACACTCTGATGTTGTTTATTGGGCGCTCCAGGAAAAGAGGCGGGCATCAGAACCTGCACATTTCCAACTTTTTCGGCCTCAACCATTTGTATTTTTTCATTGTTATTCACGAGCGACTGGTAATTCAAACGCTGCGTATTCACATTTTGCACTAGCTCGTACAAATGCCTTTCCCGCTTGGGCATGTCGAACAAAAGTTTCTTTTTGTAATCTTCAGCGAGAACTTTGTAACTGGCTTCTTTATTTTTGAGAGTGGAAATTTCAACTTGTGTAAATATTTTTTCAATGTACAAATCTTGCCAGCTAAACACGGTTTGAACGGAGGGCACATTCTTGCCTGAAACGCCCCCAATTAATTTTCGAAGATCCTTCACGGTTTGATCGATTTGTTGATTGATCGCCACTAACTTTGGGTGTTGATTGGTGTAAATGGCAGACGCCAGCACCCGTTGTTTTTCAAGGGCAATTAATTTGTCCTTTAAAACTCCCACTTGCGGAACTTTTTTCTCAATATCTTTAATGGTCGGAAACTTTTCAGACAGCTCTCTTAATTTTTTATCGATCATTTTTAACCGATCCTGAGCCAAACTGTTCTGCGTTTTAACTTCAATGTAGGCATTCTCAATTGAATTCAGACGACCCGAAAGCTCGAAAGATTGGCTCTGATTCGACGGCAGGCCCTTGCTTTGTTTGTAACGCTCCAACTCATCCTCAGCATCCTTTAGTTTTTTGTACGCATTTTGGATTTGCTCCGAAAAAAAACTGCGCAAAATTCCTAAACGATCTTTTAAATTTTCAATATTGAATTTGACGAATTCGTCAGCTGCCACTTTTGCAATAATTTGGGCTTTTTTGGGATTTTGTGAAACCGCCTGAATTTGAATCACTCCCCCGCCGCGATGTTTGGAAGAAATAATATTGCCAAGAGATTGGACCACCTGCGCCTCAGGCGTCAATGTTACCGTTTTAAAACCAAATGCCTTTTTAATAAAAAGCTTTGCTTTGTCAATTGTCGAAGGATTCGCGGATGTCAAACTATTATAGACATCCGGAGGCAATGCCTTTGCCACTCTGTATTTAAAATTCTGGCTTTCAAGAATATCCAGTTGGTTTGCAATTGTCAGGTGTGTTTTTGTGTCAATATTATTCTGAACAACGTCCGTAAGCGCCCGATCAAAAATAGCCAATTTTACGGTCGACGTAAATTTGGGGTTTTCAAACCGGGACATCGCAAACACCAAAATAGCTACCAAAACAGTAGAAAGCATAATGAGTTTCCGATGGCGGTACAGAATTCGAATGTGTTCACTTAAGTTAATGCCATTGTCCATAATATGTTAGCCTCCTTAGCTCAACGGCCCTTTAAGACGATGCCAGAAGCTTTCCGGGAGATGGTACCGTCGTAAAATTTTTTCCCCGTCTTTTGTTCGATTCACGCTCTGGAAAACCACTTCGCGCAATTCATCAATATTTC
>CAZIYL010000429.1:0-1708 GCA_964543425.1 uncultured Deferribacteres bacterium | reverse complement strand
GGCCGGCAAGGCGCTTCTTTCAGTCGCACTTGCCGGTCTGCTCCACATCCCCTTTTGTCGCCGGGCGCTGTCACTGCCATCCCTGTCGCACAAAAAGTAAATCAATAATGTCTGAAATCTTCAAGCCCGGAGTTTTTCTGTCATGTCGAACAAAGAGAGACATCTCCCCCTGACTGGTTCATGCGTCCACGCATGAACAAAGTCTTAACTGGTGCGAGCGTTCGCCCGTACCATCAATCTATCATCTGTTTTACGATAAATTCCGCTGCTTTTCCATCACCAAAAATATTTGGAAACTGCAACGACCCGGCTGCTTTTTGAAAATGAAGAAAAGCATCCAAGATCTTATCTTTGTCTGCATTGGCAATCAATCCGCAACCCTGTTCCACAATCTCTTTCCATTCGGTTTCCGAACGCAGGATGATGGCCGGCTTTTCAAAGAAATAAGCTTCTTTTTGTACACCACCTGAATCGGTAAACACCAATTGACAATTCTTTTCAAGCACAATCATATCCAGAAATGAAACGGGTTCGGTAAGGCGGATGAATGTATTTTGGTCGACTTTTTTATAAAGTTCAGGATTCAAATTCTTTTTTAAAAGTTTGGCAGTCCGCGGGTGGAGCGGCAAGACTAATGGTATATTTGTCGATTCGGTAATCTCCTGAAAAGCTTCAAAAATAGCATTGAGCCTTTCGGGTTGATCCGTATTGTTGTCGCGGTGCACTGTGGCAAGATAGAAAGCTTTATTTTCCAGACCAAGTTTTTGGAGGATTTTACTTTTCTCTCGTGCAATCGTTTCAAAGTACAGACTGTTGTCGTACATCACATCTCCACAATGGAAAATCCCCGGATTGTCAGGTGAAAAAGGGGGTTGTCTGTCCTGCGAGAAACCTTCTTTAGCCAGGTTCTGAATCCCCGTGAGAGTGGGGGAGAATAGCAATGTAGAAGCGTGGTCAGCCATGATGCGGTTGATCTCTTCGGGCATGCTTTTGTTAAACGACCGTAATCCGGCCTCAATATGCACAATGGGAATGTGAATTTTTGATGCGGCAATGGCCCCGGCAAGCGTTGAGTTAGTATCGCCGTACAACACCAGATAATCAGGGTTTTCTTTCAATAGAATTTCTTCAATGCCACTGATCATTCCCGCGGTTTGTTTTCCATGGCTGCCGCTGCCAATATTCAGGTTGTAGTCCGGTTCGGGAATGCCCAGCTCATCAATAAACACCTGCGACATATTGCTGTCGTAATGCTGACCCGTATGGACAATGATTTCTTTAATTTTGTTTGAAAAATAATTCCGAATAGCCCGGCTCAATGCCGCTGCTTTAATGATTTGAGGCCGTGCCCCGATGATGGTTACAATCTTCATGTGTTTATAATCTTACTAGCTAATTAATATTAAAGCCGTTATGTCGTTGCGAGGAAATAGGGTGATTTTTGTGGGTTGGCTGACGAAGCAATCTTTTTACTTACGCAGTTTGTTGAAAAATTGAGATTGCTTCTTCGCCCCCCACAGAAGCCCAACTTTTGCTCATCGCAATGACGCTTTGGCTTTTGGAGGAACCGATAATCATTCATCTGTGTGTCTTTAGACCGTCATGGATGTTTCATAAATAATTATTTTTCATTACAGAGATCCTTCGCTTCGCTCAGGATAACAAAAAATAATAAATTCCAAGCATCCCCACATCTCACATCCAAAAT
>CAZIYL010000428.1:0-1746 GCA_964543425.1 uncultured Deferribacteres bacterium | reverse complement strand
AAGCCGCAACCAAAGGAATCTACAGGAAATCGGATTTTGCTATTATGCTACATAACCATTATGAAAATTTTCGCACGCCAAAACGTGTTATCTTTTAAAGGAAGTATTCTAAAAATCTCTGTGGCTCTCTCTTTTTGATCCTCCGTGGCTCTCTGTGTCAGGTCTTTTTGGTTACACAGAGAAACACAGAGAAGGCACAGAGGGACACAGAGAAAAACCAAAAACACTAAAGCGGCAAAGCCGCAACCAAAGAAATCTACAGGAAATCGGATTTTGCTATTATGTTACATAATCATTATGAAAATTTTCGCAATATTCCGAATCTGGATTTAAATAATTTTTGGCTATTTGTTTGAATCTTGAGTTTTTGGTTTAGGATTCAAATTATTGTTTTTAATTGGGAATGTAGGAAATCAAACAGGGAGTTTCATGTTAACGGATTGGGAAATTCGACGCAGCATCGTTGGTTACGGAAAACGTGTTCACGATGCCGGATTCGTGGCCGCTACGGACGGCAATATTTCCGTGCGAATAATGGGTGATCGTTTGATGATTACACCGAGCGGAAGCGCTCTTGGCAATCTAAATCCTGACCAGCTCCTTTACGTTAATTTTTCAGGAAGTGTGCTTTCGGGGCGGGGGAAACCTTCTTCTGAAATGCCCATGCATATTGCCATTTATAAAAAGCGGCCGGATGTTTCGGCAATTATCCACACGCATCCGCCAGTTTCAACGGCTTTTTCCATTGCCAGAATTTCTCTTTCTGAACCGGTTCTTCCTGAGGTTGTTGTGGGATTCGGTGATATTCCCATTTCCCCGTATGGCACTCCTGGAACACCTGAAGGTGCCCAGATTTTGGAAGGAATTATCGATACGCACGATGTCATTATTCTTGATCACCACGGAGCCGTGGCTGTTGGAAAAACGCTGGAAGAAGCTTTTCAAAAAATGGAAAAACTGGAACATGCTGCAAGAACAATTCTTGCCGCCCATCAATTGGGCGGTGTTTCGGTTTTGCCGGATGAAGAAGTGGAAAAACTAAAAGTAATTCGGGAACAATTGGGCCATAAATAAAATGATCGGCCAATAAGGCTATCATTAAAAGGATAGCTAAAAAAGTTTAGGATGGTCGCTTCGACAGGCTCAGCGACATAGCCTTAAAAGTCTATTAATTACAAAATTTAACGCTATTTCAAAGTTACGTGATTTGTATGAATAATTGCCAAAGGCTTGATTTAATTTCGCCCGCCAGTTGCCCATTGGCGTCGACTTGTAATTTTGTTAACATATCGTCGCTACGGGACTGAATTTATGATTGTTAACGATGGATGAATCAAACAGTCTATTAAAGCACCGTTAGGTGCGAAATGTTTGTAGTAACCTATTTCATTCCATTCATTTAAGTGCCGTAGGTACGATATGTTCACAGATTGAAATACATGGGGCTATTCAAAAATTCCTGGGTTGGCAGCAATGGCCGGCTGTAGGAGAGCGAAACAACCTGATTGCAAAATAGGCAAAGATTGCTTCGTTGTCTCCACTTTTTCAAAAAAAATACCGAAAAAGTGGAGATTCCTTACAATGACGCGAAAATTCTAACATTATTTCAGATCCGGGTTTAACCTCTTTTCTTTGATTATGGTCTGAATCACGTTATACTGCAAAAGAATCTTTCCCCTTTTTGTCATTCTCACCCTTTTCCCTTGAGAAGTTGTCTCAAATTTTATATATTTTGAGAGATCAAAT
>CAZIYL010000427.1:0-1749 GCA_964543425.1 uncultured Deferribacteres bacterium | reverse complement strand
AGATCACGCGGGTATACGAGGCCTATCCCCATCTAAATGACGATGCGTTTGTAAAAGCCCATCTGGAAGAATGGCTAAAGCCGTAGTGGTCTATTTCATAATTTCTGTTACGTATCTTTGTAGGCAGTTAGCACACTACCGTCTTAGGTCAAAACAAATACAAAATCAAGGACCCAATTTCCCAAACAGTAACTAAATTGTTTTTGCTTCGTTTTGAATTTCATTCATTCAAATTTGTTTGGAATTTCGGGATTTCGTGCTTCGCATTTTAACTCATGTCTACCATTTCATCGCTAACATAATTAACCTTTCAGGATATGTCATACCATATACAAAAAAATCACTAAGTCCCCGGGGGAGCTACTTCAATAAAAAGCGGGGGATTTCCAGATTGTAACGGCGAAACATGGCCCGAATGGCCTCCCGCTGATCGATGCCGGGAGCCATGTCGCTTAATCCGGTATTGCCCTGGGCAACTTTAAGCAAATCCAACCAGCCTTCGTTGTGAATCTCGCCCGTTTTGGTTGAATGAATCAGTTCCAAAACACCGAATCGGCCGGTAGCCCCAAAAATAAACACCACACCGTGCTCAATATTGTCGTAGCTCCACGCCTGAAACTCCCGGAACCCCGCCACATTGGAATAATATTGAATTTCGGACGGCTTGCCATACAAAATGTAAACGCGCCCCCTGTCGGATTGCCAGCCGGCCTTGTTGGTTTCCGCAAATTTAAGGTTTGAATACTGAATTCGTTTCATAAACTCGAGAAATGTTTCCAGACGGGGCGTGCGCTTGTTGCTATCGTGATCTTTCCAAAACTGAAAAAGAAAGATTCGTTTGGCCTTATCAGAATTCAGTTGACTGACAATCTTCTTTTCCTCATCAGCCAAAAAATAGGTCGTGGCATCTAAAGCAATGTTCACGTTTTTTGGCGAAAGAAGGGCAATTTCACTGCTCATCATCTGGGATTCCAATGGAAGGGATTTTCGCCTTGCCGATTGAATGCGCGTTTGATGAACCAAAAACGTTGCATTGTTTGAAGCAATTTCCTTTTCTGTTGAATCCACAACCGAAAAATGCAAATAATATCTGCCCGAGGGTAAATTGTCTGTCCCAATCTGCCCCACTTCTACGTCATCATTACCACGAAGCAGTTTTTTCTTTATGTAGCCGGGAAGCGTGGAAAGAGGAAGTCCATTCCCATCCAAAACCGTGCGCCTCAACCAGTAAAATTTCCGGTGAAACTTTTGATTAAGATTGTAAATCTCAAAATAATAATACAATGTGGGATTTTTTTTATCAAAAAGCAAAAGAGGGTTCGGAACAACCTTAAAACCATTTTTACCAAAAAGAGTATTCCTGCTCGTTTTGAGTGGAGAAATCATCCGTGAAATCTCAATATCGCTTAACAGAACTTTATCTTGTGTAAATGAGCGTACCGTAAATTTTGCAACTCTGGCACTATCAGCATCTATCGGTTGATTGAAATTTCTGGCAATCATTTTTATTTGGTAAATGCCTGGTGTCAACAGATAGCGAAGAACATCTACCATCATTTTATTTTTTCCGCTTTGCGGCCAAGGGTTCAATTGCCAGAGATTAGAAACAACCATTTTCTGATTTCTAATAATTTCCAATTTCAGGAGATAGGGTTTCGCGTTTAACTCTTTCTTTTGTGCGGGAATCAAACCGTAATTAATCTCTACAAGAGAGCTATCCTGATTAAAACGAAACTGGCAAACATCAAA
>CAZIYL010000426.1:0-1750 GCA_964543425.1 uncultured Deferribacteres bacterium | reverse complement strand
GCAACCATTTCAACAGGACAGCCGTTTCGTTTCAATCCTCTGTACATTTCGAGGCTCTGCGGAAAGGGGACTCTCCTGTCCTTTACTCCGCAGAAAATCAGGGTGGGAGTCTTTGCCTGTTTCACGTACATAACAGGAGATTTCTTCAGCCAGAGCTCGGTGTTGTCATACGGACTGCCGTTGAACCAGATTTCCCGGATGTAGTGCATGTCTGTTTGAGCGTAAAATGAAAACCAGTCCGCTCCACCCGCCCCGGAGGAAGCGGCTTTGAACCGGTTGGTGTGTGCCACCGTCCAATTGGTTTCATGTCCGCCGGCACTCCATCCCATTACACCAAGACTGTCCGGGTGAGCCAATCCCTGCTTTATCAGATAATCCACCCCTGTCATAATGTCGTTCCAGTCTTTTTCAAAATAATGACCGATAATCGCTCGCATGCACGCATCGCCGTAGCCCGTACTGCCGCGGTAGTTCGGCTGGAAAACCATGTACCCGTGAGCTGCCCAAATCGCCGGGTAATAACCAAAACTGGTTGAAAAGGCATTTTTGACAGACGACTCGGGGCCTCCATGAATCTGGGTAATGAGCGGATAGGATTGTCCCTTTTTGTAATAAATTGGCAGAATGAGGATGCCTTCGGGTGTCCAGCCATCTGTGGATTTCCAATGAATTGTCTTGTATTTGGGAAGAAGAAGACTATCCTGAAGCGTGTTCACGTGAGATAATTGCACCGGTTTCCATTCGTGAAGATTGCTCGCGAAAATTTCAGTGGGGCGATTGGGATCGGAAAAAACAAACGCCAGCCGCGATGTGTTTTGATTGTAATTTAAATTGTACATAACACCGCGATGAGATGTACGTTTCTTCCAGTGGTGATTTTTTAAATGCAATTGAAAAAGTTGAACGTTTGTACCGGTGTTTGCTGAAAAATAAAGGATCGATTGCTTTTTTCCGTCCCAGAATAACTGGAAAACCTGATACGGAAATTTCGGAAGCAAATCTACCGGTTTTAGGCTTTTTAGTGGGAGATAGAAAATGGATTCTTCGTAATAGGTTTTTAGTTTTTCGTTGGAGTCGGAAATAAATACAAGATTTTTGCCGTCCGGCGTCCAGTAAACGGAACGCTCGATTGCGCCATTGTGTGTCAGACGTTTCGTTGCTTTTTGAGGCAAATTAAAGCAATAAATTTCATTGTGGATGTCGTCATCCCGAAGGGCAGAGGGCGCCGCAATAAATGCAATTTTGGAGTTGTCAGGCGAAAGGGCAAATGAGCGAATCGAAAAATTCCCGTCAATCAATTTCGCCTCTTTTTTTGTGGACGTATCGATTGACCACAGGTGAATATTCTTTAAATTTTGGTCAACAAAGTAGGCATTTCCTCGGGCAGCCTTTTTGTCTTTTTCTTTTTTGCTAAGAGAATCGGCCGCGAGGAAATAAAGGGTGCTTCCATTTTTTGCCCATTCGTACTGCCCGATTCCCGTAGGGTGGTGGGTCAGCTGCCAGGCTTCGCCGCCGTTTGCGGGCATTAAAAATAATTGGGACGATTTGTTTCGACTGCTCAGGAAAGAAATCCATTGCCCATCCGGAGAAAATTTTGACGATCTCTCTCCCGCAGGGCTAAATGTCAATTGGGTTGTTTTCCGGGTGGGAATATCAATTCGATAAACATGAGACACGCGTTTGTTTTGTTTCCAATCGGCTTCTGACGCCTGAAACACAATCCATTTTCCGTTGGGCGATTGCACAGGGG
>CAZIYL010000425.1:0-1769 GCA_964543425.1 uncultured Deferribacteres bacterium | reverse complement strand
GGAACTCGAACATAAACCTCACGATCTATGCCCTCCCACGGAATGTCTCCATCCCCTTCACTACCGCCCGAACAGTCAATTGACGGGTTGGACCCTCACCAACTGATATATAAACGCCTCTTGGCGTACCGAATTTCACCAATTATCAGGAATTGATTTTATTGATGCTAAAAGAATTATATCCTGTATAATTCGTGCAATTAGTGGTTTTTAGAGTGCACTCATTTATTAAATCTTTGTGACTTTGTGCTTTCGCGGCCCATGATTTTTTCAGATTAAAAAAGAATCATTGCAATAATATAATCATTCATCAGAATGAGCGCTGATGAAATAACGAAAGCCTTAATCGTAGACCGCCCGACGCCCTCGGCTCCGCCGGTTGTTTGAAAACCAATGTAACACCCGGCAATGGCCGTTGTTGCCCCAAAAACCAGAGCTTTCACCAGGCCGCTTATTAAATCGTAAACAACAAAATACTCCTTTACCCCATTGAAAAAAACTTCCGTCGAAATATGCAGCAGCATATTACTAACCAAAAACGCGCCAATCAAAGCGATCAAATCGGAAAAAATCACCAGAATGGGCATCATCGTTGTGGAGGCCAAAATCCGAGGCATCGCCAAAAATCGAATGGGATCGATGGCCAGCGTTTCAAGAGCATCAATTTGCTCCGTTACCTTCATCGAGCCCAATTCTGCCGCAATGGAAGCTCCCACCCGTCCTGCCAGAACAAGCGCCGTGAGTACCGGACCCAATTCAATAAAAATTGCCTTGGCCGTGGCAGGCCCCACAAGGGAAAGCGGCAGGAATCCCTTAATCTGATAGGCCGCCTGCCATGCGGAAACCGCCCCGGTAAAAATGCCCGCCGTAAATACCAGAGGAAGAGACAAAACCCCGATTTCATACATTTGCTCGAACACAAGATGTCGATCCTTGACCACATACGAAAGCGCCCGCATGGATTTAATGAAGAGAATAAACGCCATCCCTGACTCAGAAACAAACGTAAGCGACTTTTTACCGATAAAACGCAAGAAGAAATACAATATGCGCATAAATGTGTCCGAAATACTTTTAGCTTGATTTTTATTTCAAAATGGGCTATACTAAAATTAAACTCAGGTTCTGGAATTTGATCTTAGAAAAATATCCAAACAAGAGAAAAAACAAGCATCTCCAAAATGAATGAAAAATATCACATAAATCCCGTCAATAAATTTTTGGGATTGACGCCATTGGCCACAGGCGGATGCAGCACCACCCAATTGGCTTCCCAATCTTCTACGCTTTTTCGTAGATATTGGAATTTTATATCTTAAAAACATAATACATATTCAAGAAAAATACAACAAAAAAGCGAATTAATTCATGAAAAACGCCCGTTTCAGGAGGGGCATTTTGCTGTCTCTTCCTTTTTTACTTGCGGCTCAATTTTTATGGGGATGCCAATCGCAGCAAAAAATACCGGAGCCTCCATTTTCAATGGATTCTCTGGCAGCTTTATACGTACAGGCAAAATTGAGGCAAACCGTATCCATGCCTGACAGTTTGAGACAGGAATCCCTGACCATTTTGTTTCAAAATCATTCCATTACAAATGATTCACTTCAAACCATATTAAACTATTTTAAAAAATCCCCGAATGCCTGGCTGGTCTTTTATCAGAAAGTCAGAGACCTTACGGATCGACAAAAAAAATCCCGCTGAAAGTAAAAATTAGCGGGATTTCTCGAAATCTACCTTAGACTTTTTAGTCTGTTTTGTAAATT
>CAZIYL010000424.1:0-1776 GCA_964543425.1 uncultured Deferribacteres bacterium | reverse complement strand
CGCGTATTCCCCGATTCCCCCTGCGGGGAATTTACACCAATTTCGTGATTCGAGCCGGGCTGCCACTTCCGGTTTTGAGGAGCCGTGAACTCATTTCCATCAATCAATACCTTAAGCCCAGAAGGATCCGTGTCAATCGTAATCTGTGGCCACGCCCGAAAATGGGCTGTCACTGACTTGGGCCCGTTCATTGTTAACGTCGTTGTTGCATTGTTCGGATCTGCCACACCTCCAGTCCAGTCCACAAAATCATATTCCGCAGATGGTTGGGCCGTGAGCGTTACCACCTCGCCCGAATTATACCACGGGCCGGCTTTATCGCGTTCAATGGTGCCGCCACCAGAAGGGTCAACCGAAGTTGAAAGAGTGTATTGCGTTGTAAAATTTGCTATCAGACTTATGCTTTCTCCCGCGGCCGGTGAAGTAATACTGTGGCTTTTTGCCTGGCCATCGCTCCAGGAACTCCAAACATATCGCTTGGTGCTCCCATCCGGCTGAGGATCTGGTACATCGATCGTGTGAGATGAGTTGGGAGAAACCTTGAATGTTTGCGGAGCAGCATAAGTAGACCCATCATAATTAAATTGCCGCCCCCCAGGGCTGGTTTGAATCTGAATGGTAGAATAATTCACGGTAAAATTGCCACTTCGTCCATTAGCCTCCGAACTATTATAAATTTTTCGAACAAAAGTAAGACTCGAAGTTTCGGCAGGATTGCCAATGACATTGAATTCAATGTTTGCAAGCTTACCATTTCCGGAAGGATAACCGCTTGCGTAATATAGGCTGATATAAACCCGTCCGGAAGAAATATTGTATGTAAGGTTTGCCCCTGGCTCAAGTGTATTATCTAAGTTAACATTCGTTGCCGTCAATATATGAGGATCATAAGACACAACAATATCAAATGCGATCACATTTTCTGGTAAATTAGAAACGGAAATCGGCACAGTAACCGATTGCCCTTTATCCCCTGATGTATTGGGCAAAATTAGAGTTGGCTGTGCCTGTGCCAATACTGTAGAACCAATCAATTTAAGAAATAAAATCAGCATCACAATTTTTTTCATTGTATCCTCCGAAAAATCATGCTATTTCATCAAACAAATCTTTTTAAGAAAAGTCTTTCCACCCGATATTATCTTAATAAAATAGATGCCAGAAGAAGCAGTCAGTCCGCTTTCATTCGTTCCATCCCATCTAATTTCATGAGACCCCGGCTCTAATCTACCACTGAACAACGTCTTAATTTTTTGCCCAAGAATATTGTTTACATAGATATTTACATCTTGCGTTTTCCACAATTCAAATTGAATCATGGTTGTCGAATTGAATGGGTTTGGATAAATGCCAAGCATCCTAAAGTGATCAGGTATATTTAAATGCACTCCATCTGCATTAAATTTTTCATTGTTAATATAAAAATAATCAATTGATAATTCAGGTTTTGCATGTAATGCTCCAGGCATAAATTTTAATCTCAAATTGGCGTTATTGGCCAGATAATTAGCTGAAAATCCAGACACATGAACAAAATTGCCGGTTTTGTTTGCATTAATGTGAAATCCATTCAGAGAATTTGAATATTCTATTCCTTTAAATTCATAATTTTCCGGCAGTCTAAGCTTCAAATCAAATGATAACACATTCATCTGGGGCTCAAGATTTATTTGAAAAACCAATTCTTTCCCCTTGAAATAATATTTAAGATCATTAAATCTTTTTGCCGCCACTTTCGAAAGATTATTTTCAAAAGCGCCTCCCTTGACATCTCCG
>CAZIYL010000423.1:0-1780 GCA_964543425.1 uncultured Deferribacteres bacterium | reverse complement strand
TCCATGTAGGGCCAGGCAATCGGGAAATGGGTACGCCCGCCGTTCAGCAGAAATCGGCTTTCGTGAAAACCGCCCTGCGGCAGGGCATCCACTTCCACCGCATCTACGTCCGGGAAAAAAACATTGGCAAGAGCGTCCCTCAATTCCCACCGGGCATATTTCCTGGCTTTGACCACGGTTCCCTTGCTCAATCGCGCCAGGTTTTCATACAGATAATCATTCCCATAATAGACTGAGCCATTAATCCAAATTCCGCTGCTCCAATCATATTTACTGCAATCGAAAATTCGAAAAACAACCGGAAATTTGAATTTTCGCAAACTCAAATCCAGAATTTCATTTGCTACACTAATCGGTTTAGAATGTTTCGTGGCATTGCTAATCAGCCACACTTCCCCCGGAGTTTTTTCTTTGTTGAAAAAATCCTTGGCAGCGCGAAGCAGTTGTGGAAGTGTAGAAAGTTGCGGTTGAGGAGCTTGATTTATTTCAGAAAAAAGCTGGTTTATTTCTTGATTAGAAGCCGGGACAAAATGCTCGCGCAGGATTTTTGGAACAAAGTCGGTCAGCAAAACATTAATTGAATCCCTGGCAGTTAGACCCGAATCTGCAACTACCTTGAATGCATTTAACCAATAGGATGGGTTATCAGAATCCTGTTGCGCAAGATCGTACACAATTAGAACATGACGTGGTTTTCTTTCTTCCGGCTCAACCGGAGAAGGCATAATCAAGTGATAAAATTTTCCATCTTCATTTTCAAACAGGCGAAGTTCTTCGCCCTTCTTAAAGAATCGCGGCCAGGTAATTCCCGCGCCATACGCATTCCAAACTGCATCAGAAACTGATAGATGCCATCTGTTATCATTTGTCTTTTCCCATTGTGCGCCCGATGGCCCCCCATAAAGAAAATCAGGCATAGCCAAAGGAAAATCATCATCCCTAAAATAAGCGCTTATTATATATCTGCAGTCCAAGTTGTAACGTGGGCCCGTAAAATCTTCCAATCGAACAGCCGCTCGGAAATTCCACAATGAAGGCGTTGTTTTTATCACATATTTTATTCGAAAAAGGAATTCACTGAATTTATCGATCGGGGACAAACGGAGTTCGTAACTTGTTTTTGCATGGCCGTCATATTCTCTTTTAATTACTCTTCTTAGCAACAATCGCAGATCCGATTGGGGTGTTTGCTGGTAGATTTCCTCCGCACGCAGCACATCCACTGATTTGGCATCAATCCATTGCCCGCCACTGAATACACCGGCAGAAATGAGGACTGCACCTGCAGGAAGATTAAAAGGAATTTTGACCTGGAATTTTTGAGAGCTTGGACAACGCGTGGTATTCCAATAATGTTCACAGACCATTTGGCTTCTACTATGAATCTCTACCTCCACAAATCCTCCGGAATTTTCGATAGATACTGTCATTCCGAGTGTTTTGAAGGTAGCCCAATGCTCGCTGGGATTATTCAGACCCGTTGCGTAAAAATTTCCCGCCCACAAAGGAAATGAAAGGCTTAGAAAAAACAGGGCAAAAAGGGTGAGCTTTTTCATAGTGCCTCCTATTTTTAGATTTTTTGAGAACAAGGGAAAATTGAAAAAAGATGGAATTTCCGATTCAAAAAATAGCTGTTGCGTTAAAAATAGCAGGTGGTATTAATTTCAAAGACAGGTCATTTCCCCGACTTTTCACTAAATGGATTTTATGAAAGGATAAAATTATACCTGAATCCGTGATATTATGGAAAAAGCGCATTATGGCTGGCGAAATCTATCAA
>CAZIYL010000422.1:0-1805 GCA_964543425.1 uncultured Deferribacteres bacterium | reverse complement strand
AGCTACTTATCCAATTGCTGATTAAATTTCTAATATCATAAATACATTTCTAATATAAGAATTTGATTTCTATCATTGGAAATGGACTATTTCTAAATATAGAAATATCTATGGCGCTTTCTATTTCTAATATTTGAAATATCACCATCTTCAATTATAATCCGATCCTCTATACCCAGCGCCTGAATCGCTTCCCAGCTTACCCGCCATATTTTCCTTTCTCGGTCCCATACCCCACCCAACGATCTGACTTTCTGACCCAATTCTCGTTCACCATACATTATTTTCACAGAAAACTGCTTGTTCCGCGGAATGTGTTTGGCGTTGCGGTGCCACGCTTTTTCCGCTGCCGTAAAGACAACCGGAAGTCTGCGCGGTTTTTTTGACCCGTAACTTTCCCTCAAGTCATTGAGTTCTTTTTTGAGAACATGTTTATATAAAAATACAATGGCGCATAACACCTGGTTTTGTGTAGAAGCCGCCGCATGTCGATTAACAGCGAGATAGGTCAGAAATTGATAGATTTCTTTCTCTCCCATTTCCATCGGGTGGCGCTTGTTCTGAAAAAGAATAAAGTGTCGAATCCAGTGGATAGGCTTCTTCCGTCCGGGGACTGTAATGCTCTTCCCGGATAACCTGACGAACCTGGCCAAGAAGCTTAGGTTTGTGGATTGGGTTTTTCTTTCGTCGATCCATTAGCAAGGGAGGAACCCCCATGAGTGGTTGTCGACGGCGGTATAATGAGAACCCCTTTGTGAGAACGAGGCAATCATCAACTGCCTGTTCAATAGTTTTTTATAGTATAAATAGTTCTTTGGAAAAAAGCAAGGGGAAAATGGACAATTTTTTAAATTCTGATTTTAATTCAACGTTTGAAATCCGGCGCAAACCCGGTATTTAGGGCCCCCGAAAATAAAATTCTCCCCCCAAAAAAGGAATCCCTTTTTAATCAGACTGTTCAATTCGTTGCATGTATCACTCGATTTTGTTTTCTTAAATTTCTTTTGGATTTTGGAAGCCACCTTTTATTCTTGAGTGCATTCTAAAAACCAATAGTCATACAAATTATACGGGGCTAAATTCCACTAACTTCAATAAAATCAATTCGTGATAATTCGTGAAATTAGTGGAAGATATCCTTTTTTAGACTAAACTCATTCTTTGAATTTAATTAATTTTTTGCCCCCAACCTCATTCCCATTACACATTTCATCATTTTCTGTCGAAAGCTCCGCACCTTTTCCTCACTGCTGACGGTGTCAATGGCTGAACGCGAAAGTCCCAGTTTCATGGTCTGAAAACAGGGATCATCCAATTGAGGCGACTCCCAGTGATTTTTAAAATCACCGAGACGTGCGATCTCTCCAAAAACCTGCATTCTCCAACCGGATAGCTTCCTCTGATATACGGCAAAAACACGGTTCTTTTCAAACTGGCCTGCCTTCATTTCCTGAAGAATCGCTGCAAATTCAGGGAATGTGTCCAGAGAAGCAGCGCTTGTCCAGGCTTCCACAACCGTCCCGCCCCAGGAGGATTCAATTAATCCGATGGGGATGTGCAGCTTTTCCGAAAGATTTCGTCCAAAAAAATAGGCGGCAGCCGAGAATTCGGGAACGGTTGCCGGGGAGCACACCTTCCAGCCGTCGCTTCGCACAACAGAATCAGGTTGGGTGCTCATGGTTTTTTCCACCTGAAACAGCCGAATGGACGGGTGGTTGGCAGCCGCGATTTCCGACCGGTAATTCCGGATCTTTCCCCAATCCGCCAGAGGCATTTCCATATTGGATTGGCCGGAACAGAGCCAC
>CAZIYL010000421.1:0-1821 GCA_964543425.1 uncultured Deferribacteres bacterium | reverse complement strand
AAAGAAAATGCGAAAGCTTTTTTACCAAACTCAGGTGATTTTGCTTGTTTTTGTGATCTTTGCAGCCGGTTGTTCGGCTAATGAAAAGACAGATCGGAAGGTTGCTGCCAGAGACAGTGTGCAGGTTTACAAGCAAAGTCAGGCCTCTTCGGAAGATGTTCAAAAAGCAAATGCCGGCATTCAGGACGTTCGGCAAAATGCCATCACGCGGGCTGTTCAGAAAGTGGCTTCTGCCATTGTGGGCGTAAATGTAACGCAAATTCAGGAATATGTGTCCACCCCTTTTGGAAACGATCCCTTTTTCCAGTATTTTTTCCCGGGAACACGTTATCGTCAAGAGGTTAAAAGCCTGGGTTCGGGATTTTTTATTTCGCCCGATGGGTATATTGTTACGAATGAACACGTGGTTCACAACGCGGTTAAAATAATTGTAACCATGGTGGCGGGGAAAAATTATCCGGCAAAACTGGTCGGTTCGGACTACACGACGGATTTAGCGCTCTTGAAAATAGAAGGCAAAAATTTCCCCATTTGCGAATTGGGAAATTCAAACAATGTGATTGTTGGCGAGTGGGCCATTGCACTCGGCAACCCCTTTGGCCTTTTTGAGCTTAGCAGGCACCCCTCCGTCACCGTGGGTGTGGTGAGTGCTACCCACTTGAATTTCGGTCGGCAGGGAGGAGATCGGGTTTACCAGGACATGATTCAGACGGACGCCTCGATTAATCCCGGTAACAGCGGCGGTCCGATGGTGGATGCCCTAGGAAATGTAATTGGCGTGAACACCTTCATTTTTACCGGCGGCCAGTACAGTCAGGGTTCCATCGGACTCGGTTTTTCCATCCCGATCAATCGTGTAAAGCGTGTCATCAAAGACCTCAAGAAATACGGCAAGGTCAATCGCCATTTTTGGACGGGTCTGGAAGTCGACAACATTAATTATTTAATCGCCAAATATTTTGGTCTCTCGTCCACAAAAGGTGTCATTGTTACGAGTGTAAAGGCCAATAGTCCTGCCGAAAAGGCGGGAGTTCGGCTGGGCGATATTATTCTCGCGATAAATGGAGAGGCAGTTCAGGGCACGGAAGGCATCTGGACAATTTTAACCAATATGGACGCCAAAGCAGGCGATGTTTTAACATTAACTATTTTTCGCAAAGGGCAGAAAAAAAATATTAAATTGAAACTGGCGCCCATCCCACAATAAAAATTCGTAATTGCAAAAATAAGTTGATAATGGTCTAAAAAATAGCTATTTTTTAAAATAACCAATGGATAACTCGCGAGATGAATTAAAGAATTTGGCACGATGATTTCCCGCTACACGCGTCCCGAGATGGGGCAAATTTGGACGGAAGAAAATAAATTTCAGAAATGGCTGGATGTTGAAATCGCTTCCTGCGAGGCCCAGGCCGAATTGGGGAGAATCCCCAAAGAAGCCGTGAAAACAATCAGGGAACGTGCCCGGTTTGAGGTGGATCGCATCGATGAGATTGAACGTGAAGTAAATCACGATGTCATAGCCTTTCTAACAAATGTGGCCGAGCATGTGGGGCCGGATTCCCGCTTTATTCATTTGGGCATGACCTCTTCCGACGTTCTGGATACGGCTAACGGACTTCTTCTGAAAGAAGCCGGTCAGTTGCTACTAGCCGATTTGCAGAAATTGCGAGAGGTTCTGGCCAGAAGAGCGGTTGAATTCAAAGACACGCCCTGTATCGGCCGGACCCACGGCGTACACGCCGAACCGATCACATTTGGGCTTAAACTGGCTCTTTGGTACGAAGAAACCAATCGGAATATTCATCGTCTAAAAGAGGC
>CAZIYL010000420.1:0-1836 GCA_964543425.1 uncultured Deferribacteres bacterium | reverse complement strand
TGATTTTGCCATCCGTTAAGGCTTTGAACATAGCCACCGTGTGGTAGCCCGGTTTTTTTGGCAAGCGCGCCTCCGGAATACCCCAGATTTTCGCTATCTGCTCCCGGTGAGCTTTTTTGGCCACCAGACGATGCCCGGGCAAAATATGGCACAGACCTCCGGCCTCGCGCACCCCGCCGCAGGCATTAGGCTGACCCGTTAGCGAGAATGAATCGGCGCCCGGTTTTCCAATCTGACCCGTGAGCAGGTGTAGATTGTGCACCAGATTGTTCGACCATACACCGCGAATCCGCTGATTCAATCCCATCGTCCACATAGACATGGTGGCACTGGATTTGGCGAACCACCGTGCCGCCTGTCGAATTTGATCGGCCGGACATTTGGAAATTTTCTCTGCCTTTTCCGGGGTAAAGTCATCCAGGAATTTTTTGTATTCTTCAAATGTCATGCTGGCAGGTTTGCCGTTTTTCACTGTTTTAAAGTCAACAAATTTATCCACAAAATTCTTATTATACAAGCCCTCATTAATAATAACATTTGCCATAGCATGCATAACAGCCAGGTCCGTTCCTGGTAAGAATTTCATATGCAGGTCAGCAATTCTGGATGTTGGTGTTACCCGCGGATCGGCCACAATGACCTTTACACCATCCGGGTTTGAAAGCTTTCGGTTCATGACACGCCGGAAAACCACGGGATGAGCCTCTGCCTGGTTGGTACCGATCAGGAAAAAGCAGGTTGCTTTTTCAATATCCGAATAAGATCCGGAAGGCTCATCTTTTCCAAAAGTTGTAATATAACCACCAACTGCGCTAGCCATACAAAGCCTGGGGTTACCTTCTACATTGCTGTTTCCAATACCGGCCCGAAAGACTTTCTGAATCAGATATGTTTCTTCGGTTAATGCCTGCCCCGAGCCATAATAGGCCACGGAATTCTTCCCATATTTTTTGATGGCTTGGGCAAACTTTGTGGCCATAATATCCATAGCCTTATCCCAGGAAATGCGCTTAAAATCACCATTCTTTTGACGCAGTAAGGGGTATTTCAACCGATCAGGATGATTGTAAATCTTGTACTGCAAAAATCCCTTCATACAAAGGAATCCGAAGTTTGTTTTTGAATTTTCTACTCCCTTTACGGCGACTGGTTTTCCGTTTTTAACACCAAGATACATCCGGCACCCAACGCCACAGAATCGGCAGGTTCCCTTCACCCATTTATCCACATCTTTTTCACCGGGAGGAACTTCTGCTCCGAGTGAAGGAATTTTCAGACTTACGCCTAATGCCGATGCAACGGCCGCTGCGGCTGTGGTTTTAACAAAATCACGTCTCTTCATTGCCATAATTTTTTCACCTCCTTTTGATTAATGTAAGGGTGAAGGTTTGGTTTTATCGATTCGATGAACCGACTCATAATGCGCCGGATGGCACTGCCAACACGTCATTTTTGTTTTTCCTTCCGGCAGCATCATCTGATCGTATTCTTTTGCATGGCAGCTTCGGCAGGTTTCAACCGAAGGGACACTCTTGAAATCCTCAAATGAACCATGACAAACGGTACAACGCACATTGGCAATCCCGTGTCTGCCACTTGCCCATTTTTTATACACATCGGGAGTTGTCTCCATGTGGCAATCCCGGCAGGTTTTGCTTTCCAGTTCCGCTTTATTTTCCGGCCAGCCGGGGTGCTGATCCGCCTGAATAAGAACTTTGGCTTTGGGTGTAGCGGTTAATAAGCCCACGTTCTGACTCGAATAGGAAAAAATCAACAGCCCAACCAGTCCAATGAAAACCGGAAGCATCCACAAAAGCTTTTTTGGCATGACTGGTC
>CAZIYL010000419.1:0-1854 GCA_964543425.1 uncultured Deferribacteres bacterium | reverse complement strand
ATAATACCAATATTTTTCTCCCTCGCTATCGCCTGTACTTTTCGGAAGAGTTCATTAAGACCCTCTCCTTTAACAGCAATGGTTTCGACTACAGGAATTCCCAGAATCTTTGAGAGTTTTTCCGTGTCAATAAAAATGCCTTTTCTCCGGGCTTCATCCGCCATATTTAGGCACAAAACCATTGGTTTACGCAGTTCCAAAAGCTGAAGTGTCAGTTCGAGGCTTCTTCCCAGAACAGAAGCATCCACAACATTTACAATGACATCAATCTCTTCGGATATCAGATAATTCCGGGTGTCAATTTCCGCCCAGTCAGACGAAACCAGAGAATACGTTCCGGGCAAATCAACACAGTTACAAATTTCACCGTGCAGAGAAACCTTGCTTTCCGTAAATGAAACAGTTGTTCCCGGAAAATTTGACGTAACAGCCTTGTAACTGGCGATATGATTAAAAATAGTGCTTTTGCCGCAGTTCGGCTGCCCAACGAGAGCGATTTTCATATCAGACCTCTACCAGAATTCGAGAGGCAATTCCGCGGCCAAGTGCTACTTCTGTTCCATTTGTTTCAACTAAAATTGGGCCCCGGAGAACCCCTTTTCGCTTAATCCGAATAAGGTCTCCGGGGTGAATACCCATTTGTTCCAGGCGTAACCGAACGCCCATTCCCCCAACAATATCCCGCACCTTACCGATTTTACCCGGTTCCAGATTATCTAACGATAGTGTCATCTCATCCTTCAATATGCATTTTGTAGTATTTTATCCGCGAATCATTTGCGTTCCACATTTCGGGCATTTAATCGAATAGCAGGGAGAACCAGCCCCATGTGGCACTTCATATCCGCAATTGGGGCATACACACGTACCCGATGGTCCTGCACCGGGGCGACTTCCACGATTTCTGCCAATTCCACGTCCGCTGCCAGAGCCGCTTCCGCCGGCAGGTCCTGTTCCATCTCCTCTTGGCATGTTCTATCCTCCATTTTTTTGATTGTTAACTATTTTTGCGCTGATTTTTTTCCACCGAAAAATCAGCGATAAAAAAACACCATCACAGTGATGGTGTTTTGTAGTAGTAAGCTATTTTTTATCCAAAAAATCGCGCACAGCTTCTTTAACTGTCGTACCGGAAACATCCGTTACGACTTCCACGCCAAGCGCTTTTAGGTTACGTTCCGCATTTGGGCCAACAGAGCCAGTAAGAACAACGTCCGCACCATTTTCAGCCAAAACCTGAGCTGCTCTTGTAGCTGCACCGCCCATCGCCTCCGAACCCGGATTGGCTACTGCTTCGCTGGCCATTGTTTCACTATCTACAAACACAAAAAAGGGACATCGACCAAACCGATCATCCACTTGATCATCCAATAAATCTCCTGCCGCCGAAACCGCTATTTTCATCTCCGCGTTCCTTCCATTTCAATTAAATTACCTGCAACCGATCAAAAACCCTTTTCCAGATGTCTGTCACGATTTCAGAGCTTTTTCCATCCCCCGAAAATCGAACGACAATTTCACCAGCCTTAAGCGCCTCAATTACGCCAGGATCGAAGGGAATTTCCCCGATGAGTTCCACGTGTTGTTTTTTGCAATACGATTTTATTTCTTTTGTATTTTCAAGATTTAAATCGAATTTATTTACCACCACAAGTGCCGGAATCCGAAATTGCTTTGTTAATTCCAGAATCCGTTTCAAATCGTGAATTCCTGACATTGTTGGTTCCGTTACAATGATCGCCAGTTGCGCCCCCGTAATAGCCGAATTGACCGGACATCCCACTCCCGGCGGACCATCGATGATAATATAATTGAGATTTTTTTCTTTTGCAAGTTTTTGCGCTTCCTTACGAA
>CAZIYL010000418.1:0-1861 GCA_964543425.1 uncultured Deferribacteres bacterium | reverse complement strand
CTGGTAAACTGCCCCGATATTGCCCAGAGCTGCAGCCAATGATTGGGAATCATTCAATTGCTCGAAAATAGAAGCCGCCATTTTGAAATGGTCCAATCCGGCATTGTATTCGGATATTTTGTAACAGAGTTCACCCATCCGAAAATGCAGATGGGCCATATTTTTCGCATTACTTTCTTTATCCCGCTCCAGCACAGCCAATAATTTTTCTAATTCCTTCAGCTTCTCTCGGACGGTTTTTTGCGCTTTTTCATTAAAGACAGGCGGTAACCTTTTCTGAAATAGAACAATTACAGATGTCCGAAAGCCCCAGAGGTCTTTGGCAATTTTGGGAATTTCAGCCAATTGGTCAATTGAGACAAAAATCAGAAGGACAATTTGGTACTCTTCCAAAAATTCTCTTCTGTAGTTGAGTGAACGTCCTAATCGCTGAAATCGGCTCTTATCCTGAATATTTATTAAATTAAGTAAAAAGACGGGCTTTATTTTCTTTGAATCTTTTCGAATAGTAAGGATTTGTTGAAAAGGGTCTTCTATCTGGTTAGCTTGCAATTCAATCAGCGAGTCACCAAAAACTTGCAAGATTTCTGAACGCAAAACGCCGGGAAGTGTTTGGCCATCAATCCCGAAGAAAAACAATCCTCCCTTGTTTATCTCCAGGTGCAGGGAAATTCGTTCCAGTGCTGATTGAAATTCTAAGATTTCACCCGGTGTCAGGAAATTTTTAAGTTGTTCAGCCATTCGATAAAAATAGGATAAGGTCGATACCATTTGTCCTCGCCGTTTCGATATTGAAACAAGGCAGGCATCCAGAGGAGTTCACGAATAATGGGTTCAAGGGAATCCACGTCCTCAGTTGTCGTTTGAAGCCAATCAGGGTTTTCTTTTATATTTTTTAAAACAGCCACATGCTTGCCAAAGAGGGTGTATTTATTTCGAATGGAAATAACAGCGTAGGATACGTGATCTTTATTGATTCGTCCCTGTGCGCGAAAGACAGCCTCCTGCAAAATTCGGATTAATTCTCTGACAACTCCGCCACTCATCTCAATGGCTTCATTTTTGGCATCGTCTGTAATAAATTCATCAGGTATTCTCTTTGAAATGAGTTGAACAAGTAGTTGTTTATTTTTTCGGCTGGCCTCAGATTCCTCGCCATTTTTTTCTATTAATTTCAGGGCGGGGAAGAATTCTTCTTTTCCTATTTGATTCACAATAATAGAATATTTTGGAAAACAAGAGAGAGATGTGTCAACTACAAAAAGCAGGTTTGATTGAAGCTTTGAAAAATGTTGGCCATTTCCGAGAAAAATATCCAATGCATTTTCAGGAGGTATTTTGTCTGTATCATCAATGAGAATTAATAATTCTAAATCTTTCAGTCCGGCAGAAACATGTAATAAAATATCGTTTACGGCATTTAAGAATTCAGTCATGCGTGGCCTGAAATATTTTCGAATGGTTTCCCTTGTTTCTTTCTCCAATTGAAAACGGGCAAACAAACCAGCCTTTATCCACTGGAGTAACTGTGGGAGTGTTAGTCCCCCTTCCGCCTGTGCGGAGAGCGATTGGGATTTTTCCGTTTCCTCTTCTCTGACCAACAAACCCTCAATTTCAAGGGCCAAATTCTTAACATTTTCAATCAGGCTTTTGCTTACTATTTTTTTATTTGATTGTGCGAGTGTTTCAAATGTTTGTAAGGCAATTGAAAGAAGAATGTCAATATGCGAAATGTCATTCGGATCCAGGATATCTTTTAAGGAGTATTTGACTATAAAAAACTCTTTTTTGATTTCAGGATGTTCGGCAAGCAAATTTAAAAACGTAGATTTGCCGCAGCCAATATTTCCGGAAAAAAGAA
>CAZIYL010000417.1:0-1881 GCA_964543425.1 uncultured Deferribacteres bacterium | reverse complement strand
AGAGTCAAGGTTAGGCTTGAATATTCTTTCAAAATGGAAAAGAAGATTTCAAAGAATACATATAATGAGATTCTAAAGGAAGCCCGGGCATATTGGAAGATTCACAAACGTGACAGTGAATCACACAAAGAGTTCATCCAGAGACTCGCACAAATTCTCGATCTTGCATTACCGCCTGATTGCGATTTTAGTGAGATTGAATGAGAGAGATAGCCAGATGAGCCAAGATAGATTGCCGTTAGACAAGAATCGCAGCGGGAGCGCAAAAACTTAAAAATGGCAAATTACAAGCTAATTTTAGAATATGACGGAACGGACTTCTCGGGGTTTCAGATTCAACCGAAACAACGAACCGTTCAGGGGGAAATGCAGCGTGCCCTGGATCGGCTATTCCCGGATGGTTACTGCCTTGCTGCTGCAGGGCGAACGGATGCCGGGGTGCACGCGCTGGGGCAGGTGGTAAATGTTCGGGCGGAAAAACAGTTTACACCGGAAACGCTCGGAAAGGCGCTCAATGCCAATCTCCCAAAGGATATTGTGATAAAACAAGCAGAAACAGCCGCACCGGATTTTCATGCGAGATTTTCTGCCTGCCGCCGAACGTACGAGTATCGAGTAACCACTGAACCCACGGCGCTGTTTCGCAAGTTTGTCTGGACGATTTCTGTTGTTCCTGACTTGGAAATTCTCCAGCAATGTGCGGAAATTGTAAAAGCAAACGAGAATTTCGAGTCGTTTACGAAAGCCGGTACGGAGGCAAAACATTTTTTGTGCACCGTGGAGGATTCGCATTGGGAACGGGAGGGAGCAAATTTTGCGTACCGCATTTCGGCCAATCGCTTTCTGCACAATATGGTGCGCATTTTGGTAGGAACTATGCTCGATGTTGCCAGAGGGCGGTTCACCGTTTCTGACTTTGAGGACATGTTCCGCGCAAAGGATCGGAAAGCGGCGGGGCTTACAGCGCCTGCGCGCGGGCTGGTGTTGGTTCGGGTGGATTACAAATGTTAAATTCAGATTCGGAAAATCATTTGGATTACGAAAGAGAGCCGCGAATGCGCGAATGAATTTTTGACTCAAATTTCAATATTTATTTTACTCGCACAAAGTTGGATTTTTACCTAACATAGGAGGTTCGTACAATGAAATTTTTTATCGACACAGCGAATGTAGATGAAATTCGGGAAGCAGCCAGTCTGGGTGTTTTGGACGGCGTTACCACCAATCCTTCACTAATGGCAAAAGAGGCCGGAAAGGGAAAAACATTTCAGCAAATTCTGGAAGAAATTTGCGAAATTGTAGACGGCCCCATCAGCGCCGAGGCAGTGAGTCTTGATTATGAGGGTATTGTCAGGGAAGGGCGGGAACTGTCGAAAATTCATAAAAATATTGTGGTAAAAGTTCCGGTCATGATGGATGGATTGAAGGCGGTTAAAACGCTGGAAGATGAGGGCATTCGCACCAATGTGACGCTCGTTTTTTCGCCGAGTCAGGCGCTGCTGGCGGCAAAAGCCGGTGCCTCTTTCGTCAGCCCGTTTGTCGGCAGGCTGGATGACATCAGCCATTTTGGAATGGATTTGGTACAGCAGTTGGTGGATATTTTCTTTAACTACGATATAAAAACCGAAATTATTGTCGCCAGTATTCGAAATCCTTTGCACGTTGTGGAAGCAGCACAAATGGGTGCTCATATTGCGACCATTCCTTTTAAGGTTATCAATCAATTGGTAAAGCATCCCCTGACGGACATCGGCATTAAGCGGTTTTTAGACGACTGGGAAAAGGCAAAGGCTTCTCTGGGAATCAATTCCTAATCAGTGAAAGGGAAAGAAAATGCGAAAGCTTTTTTACCAAACTCAGGTGATTTTGCTTGTTTTTGTG
>CAZIYL010000416.1:0-1881 GCA_964543425.1 uncultured Deferribacteres bacterium | reverse complement strand
CCATAATCAGAGTTGGCACCCAATTGGGATCGCCTTCATAAATCTTCCAGGGAATCTTGATAAATGTTTTTAGATCCTTTTCGCTTTCGACGGGTTTAATTACAATTTCAGAAGCCATTTGAAAGCCCTTTCATTTAAATGAATTTTTTTAATGCCGCAAAACCGCTCAATTTGCGTTTAAAAAAGAAAGGGAGGATACACTATTGCATTCCTCCCTGATAAAGACACATGTTCACTAAAAGCTCAAAAAAATATGACGTTCATTCAATAACGCCCAAAGCCTTGCCAATTTTTTGAAAGGTCTCCAGCACATAATCCATTTCTTCATCGGTGTGGGTGGCCATATAGCTTGTACGAAGCAGAGACATTCCCGGGGGAACTGCAGGGCTAATCACAGGGTTAGCGAAAATTCCGTTTTTCCACAATTCCTGCCAAAATTTAAATGTGGTCATGTCATCGCCAATAATAATTGGAATCACGGGTGTTTGGCTGTTCCCCGTGTTAAATCCCATCTCGTGGTAAGCATTTTTCATGCGGTTTGTTACAACCCAGAGCCGTTCACGTCGTTCGGGTTCATTTTCCACAATGTCGAGTGCGGCAATGGTTGCCGCTACTGACGCAGGGGGCATGCTTGCAGAAAAAATCAAGGAACGGGCATGATGCTTAATATAATCCACAACCACTGCATCGCCGGCGACGAAACCACCAATTGAGGCAAAGGATTTGCTGAATGTGCCCATCACAAGGTCAACCTTATCTTCCAGGCCATAATGCTCGCCTGTGCCGCGGCCGTGGGCTCCCAAAACACCTATCGAATGCGCATCGTCAACATAGACTTTTGCATTGTACGTTTTGGCCAATTCCACCACGCGGGGAAGATTTAAAATGTCGCCTCCCATGCTAAAAACGCCATCGGCGGCAATTAATTTTCCGGGAACATCTTTGTGCATTTTCAACACCCGTTCCAAATCATCCATGTCAGCATGACGGTATTTGACGGTTTTTCCAAAAGCCAATCGACTCCCATCAACCAAGCTGGCGTGATTATCCCGGTCAGCAAAAAGCAAATCATCTTTTCCAACCAATGAGGAGATCACTCCAAGGTTGGTCTGAAAACCGGTTGAAAAGGTAAGCACCGCCTCGCGTTTCATAAAATTGGCCAATCGTGCTTCCAACTCTTCGTGCAAATCCAGAGTACCATTTAAAAAGCGCGAGCCCGTACAACCGGAGCCATACTGGTCAATGGCCTTTTTTGCTGCTTCAAGCACCTTTGGGTGTTGCGTAAGCCCCAGGTAATTATTGGAACCAATCATTACAAACTTTCGACCATCGATCATTACCGAGGTTTCTGCCCCAGACTGAATTACCTTAAAATAGGGGTACCAGCCTTCCTTAATTGCCTCTTGAGCCTCTGTAAAATTACGACACTTGTCAAATAAATCCAAGTTCTTCTCCTTTTCCGATCCATTACAGAAATGCAAAAAATAAATTATCTAAATTTACAGAAATGTTACAGGATTGTCAAGTATTTTTTTGCAGGTCTGAAACGTATTTTCAAATTCACTTCCATACGGCAACAGCATCCGGGATTTTTGGCAAAAGATTTTATTGATTTTCGATAGAATCAAATTCATAAAAATTTTTTGTTGCATTTCAGAAAAATTATTTTTTCATTCTATACCGTTGCGAGTTTTACAAGCTTTTTCACTGCGCTTTGGAGTGCTACGTATTTTCATTCGGAATGAAACCGGTGGCACAACTTCAAATCAAACAAGGAATAAATGAGCGACAAACGACGACAAATTCGGCTTACCGAATCCGTTTCCTGCGCTGGCTGAGCATCGAAACTTAGCCTAACGGAGTTAGGTGCGATTTTAGAAA
>CAZIYL010000415.1:0-1895 GCA_964543425.1 uncultured Deferribacteres bacterium | reverse complement strand
GAATTTGCGAGAACAAATAATTTACGTACCGCTTTTCCGCAGCCAGATTCCAATTAGCAAAAACACCGGGGTTTTGAATTTGAGTTGTGGGATCCGGTACAAAGCAAAAACGCTTCCCCCCGCCCACGGTATCGGCAAAGCATTTCATGTAATTTTCAAGATTCCTTTCCGCAATGGCACTTTTAAGGTTTGTCAGGACCATTTCCGGCTGCGTAGCAGGCACCTGACGGGACACACCTTGGGAAGGGGGCTCCGATTTCCTTAATTGAAACGGATTTTTGCAGGACAGAAAAAGAGTCGCCATTTCTAACATTCCAACAGCGGCAAACAAAGCCCGTTTACGTATTATTTTTGAAAATACTTGCAAATGCCGGTTTTACCTTTTAAATTTGGTTAGATTGACCTGGATCATTTGTGAATTATGGCCGCAAAGGCACTAAGTAACTAAAATAATGGAAAACAAATGTTTACAAAACTACTATTGGTTTTTATAGCCATCCCCTTCGTTGAACTCATTATTCTGATTAAAGTTGGTGAAATGATCGGACTTCTTCCCACACTGGCGATCATTATTTCAACCGGTCTGCTTGGTGCCGCTCTCGCCCGGAGCCAGGGTTTTTCGGTACTCACCCGCATCCAGCAAAGTTTCCAACAGGGAGAGCTTCCGGCAGACTCCCTTTTCGATGGCGTATTTGTTCTCGCGGGCGGCCTCCTGCTCTTAACTCCCGGTTTTTTAACGGATATCACGGGCTTTCTGTGTCTGATTCCCGCGACCCGGGAGATTTTTAAACGCTGGGCGAAAGCCTATTTCAGGAATAAAATCCGCTTTCAGAATCCATTCAATGGCTATCCACCGGACGATTTTTGATTTAATTCCCGGATGCTGCTTGTTTCGCACAAATTCAGGTAACTGCCTCTTATGTGTCTATTTTTCTATTTTTTAAACGGTTGGAGAATTTACTTCCAACCTCAGCAGAGCACTTTAATATAGAATAAATCCTTAATTTTTTCAAGGACTATTTTGGCAGGATTGTGTGACGAGAAAAAAAGCGGAAGGCCGGGAGCTAACAGGATTTCTGCTTGAAAAGAATTTTCTTTCTGCGGATTTTCCACAATCAAAATAAAAACCATTGCCCAAAATTCATGAATCGCGGCTGATGCCGATGCGTTTTCTATCCTCCTTTCCTCTCTTCCCGGCGTTTTTTGGCGGCTTCAAATCGCTCAATTTCTTCTTCTGTTTCGGGGATAATGCGAGGTACAGGAACGGGTTGCCCCGATTGATTGAGTGCCACATAGGTGAGGTGCGCCGTTGTGGTGTGCACCTTATCTCCAGTAATGGCCTCCTCGGAGTACACGTCCACTTGCACCTCCATCGAGGTTCGACCCGTGAAAATAACGTACGCTTTCAGCGTTACAATTTGGCCCATTCGAATGGGATGCCGGAAATCCATTCGATCGACAGAAACCGTCGCCACCACTCGTCTGGCATGCCGCATGGCGGCCACTCCACCGGCAATGTCAATGAGCTGCATCACTCGCCCCCCAAAAATGTTACCAAGCGGATTTGTGTCTTGAGGGAGCACCAGCTCCGTCATTTCCACCACTGACTCTTTTACCTTTTTACCATTTTTTTGATTTGCCATTGATTTCAATCCTTTCAAAATAAACGCCACCAAGGTTCAACAAAATCAATTCGTGCAAATTAGTGTAAATTAGTGGGTAATATCTTTTTAGAGTGAACTCGTTTATAGAAATATTTTTCCCCCTCACCGTGCAAGCGAAACTACAAACAAATCCTGTTGAAATTTTTTCCACCGGGCTTCGTAAACCCAGTGACCACTTTTGCGCATTTTGGTTTCAAAATTCGATCGATCCGGATTTTCGGGATCATCAGG
>CAZIYL010000414.1:0-1934 GCA_964543425.1 uncultured Deferribacteres bacterium | reverse complement strand
TAGAAGCTGCCGGTGTAGATACCGTTAAAGAACTGCGTAATCGCAATTCAGAAAATCTTTGGAAAAAAATGCAGGAAATAAATGCTGAAAAAAAACTGGTAAGACAGCTACCCAACCTCAATATGGTACAAGCCTGGGTTGACCACGCAAAGCAGTTGGATCCGGTTGTAGGCTATTAGATCAAGTCACGGATTAACGGGAATACGAGGCCGGGCAAATGGTGCCCGGCTTCTTTCATCATATTAAACAGAGGAGAATTATTGAAGATGGATGAGATCATTCAAAAAATTGTTTCCGGAATTCAATCGCAGGCGGAAAAACAGTTGCCGGCAGAGATCAAATCTGACAAAGGCACAATGGAAAATTTACTAACCGCTGTTACATCCCTGGCTGTTCCTGAGCTGAAAAAGAAAGTCGAAAATCCTGTGGAACACGCAGATGAAATAAAAACCCTGTTTGATTTTATGAAAAAAACAGGTGGAAAAAAGAACACAACGGTCAACCAACAAGACCAGTCGAATCTGTTAGGGGCTCTATTTGGAAACAAACAGGAAAATGTAATATCCAAACTTGCTGGGGAAAGTGGCCTAACCCAATCATCTGCGCAATCACTGATTGGAATAGTTGTTCCTTTGGTTCTTTCTTTTCTGGGAAAAAATTTAAAAAGTAAAAACGGACTGAATAATTTACTGGCCATGCTGGGTGTTAAAAATGGTTCCCTTTTGGAAAATGCCGAAAGTGTGTTGAAGCTGTTTAGTGGAAAAAATTCAGGCCTGAACGCGATTAAAGGGTTGTTTGGTAAAGGATTATTTTAAGAAAGGATTGAAAAAATGGGTTGGTTTGATTTTATTAAGGGTGCAGGACAAAAGCTTCTGGGCGAGGATAACAAAGCAGAGTCCGTAAAACACCTGCTTAAAGAAACATTTGGCGATCACATTAGCAGCCTAAAGGTAACAGCGGAAAACGATGAAATTGTTCTGGTTGGCGTATGTGATTCAGCGGCTACCAAGGAAAAAGCAATTCTCCTGGCCGGGAATATTGAAGGAGTGGCCAAAGTAAATGATGATCAATTTTTAGCCCCTGAACCTGTAGAAAAAATCACTTTTTACACGGTGGCAAAGGGCGACTCCCTTTCGAAGATTGCACTTCATTTCTATGGGAAGGCTACTCTGTACACAAAGATTTTTGAGGCAAACCGGGAAGTTGTTAAGGATCCAAATCTTATTTATCCGGGACAAAAAATTCGCATTCCTGAATTAAAGAATTAGTTTGATTAAACAGGGAGGTTCTTTAGAATGAATCGATTTGTGTTTTTTGCCACGGTGCTTACACTGTTTCTTTTTGCGACGGTAAGTTTCGCAGGCGAAAAAGAAAAAATAGGCTTTCAGCCCACCATCGTTGGTGGATTGAATATTACTCAAAACAGCTACAGCAACTGGACGGCCGGCGGTGAAAATGCTTATGCCTACAGTTTCACACTGAATTCAAAATTTCTCAACAATCAACCCAAATACGTCTGGAAAATCGACGGAGATTTCGCATTTGGGCAAACCAAAATTGGTAGTCAACAGCTGCGAAATGCGGTAGACAGAATTAATGTAAGCGCCCTATTTACTTACAAATACGGTTTGTTTATTAATCCCTACGTCTCTGCAGGGCTTTTAACACAATTTGCTACCGGGTACGATTATTCAAAAACGCCCCCTCTCGCTAAATCTGCCTTTTTTGATCCGGCTTTTATCACGGGCGGCGCCGGTCTCGGCTGGACAATCCGGCAAAAATTCACCACGCGCATGGGGCTTGGGATAAAAGAAACAATTACCGACAAATATTATCAATTCAAATACGCAGACAAGGCTTCTACGCCAAACATCATTGAGAAAACAAAATTTGAGACCGGCATTCAATCCGTTACGGAGCTGGAAACAAAATTG
>CAZIYL010000413.1:0-1946 GCA_964543425.1 uncultured Deferribacteres bacterium | reverse complement strand
GTAATTTTATGCTGTTTTAGTTCAACGCCTATATTGAATGTCCTTATATTCTTATATCGATAAGTTCTTAGAGAGGGCTCTCCGAATATTCTCTTATAAAATTCAGCCAAAATTTCATCTTTTTCTCGCTGCTTCGGACTCTTTCCCGCCCTTTCCGTCTCCCAGTTTTTTTCCTGCACAGTGAGCAGTTTATAGCCCTCCTGCGTCTGACGCACAAATTGCGCATCTTCAAGTCGCTCCAAAGCCGCACGTACCTCGCTCTCTAGTGAATTAGCTTCTATCGACGGATGTAAAACGGCGGCAATATTATGAACGGTTCGCGGAAGATCTCTAACCACCTCAAGAAGCACAAGAGATTTCGCCACCTTCAGGGCCATATCATCATTTGGCAGTCTTTTGGTTATCTCATCAATCTCCCGACTAATCTCGCTGGGTAAAAGAGAACCCTTATCAAGAAGTTCATATATTTTATCCAGCGTTACCAATGTCCCTATTGGTTTTTCAGCCATTTTTGTTTCGGGATGTATGAGCATTTCCTGAGCCTGCTTGATGATGGTCCGGTTGCTTCCCCCCATATGCCGTTCCGTACCTCGCTTCAAACGCAATCCGGCCACAATATCAATGGACAGCTCAATTTGATAGGGCAGATAGGGATAGAGATTGATAAAATCTTCTTTCCGAAGCAGCCCCGCACGATGCGTTCTTTCGAGTGAGCAATGTGTTTTCAGCCTTCCCTCATATTTGTCGTAGAGCTTCCCCAAAACGGCAGCCGCTTCCTTTTTTTTGGAGAGAACCCGCTTGGCTGTAATTTCCTGTATATCCGACTGCTTTAAATCAATTCCTATCGCAAATCGATCTTCCAATCGGGCAAGTTCGATTTTATTTTGATCAAGTGCATCCACTACCTCGTTCAGCTTTTCCTGAGACGTCACAATAAACCATGCAGGAATAGCGGCCTTTCCCGCCTTAACCCGGTTCTTGCTTTCTCTGCTCAATGCCTGGATAACGCCCTGCAAATCAAGCATTTTATCATTGCTTCTTGCTACATATTGTCCCACCTCATCGATAATATAAATAATTCCTTGCCCAGGTCGCCGCTTTTCCGCCAAATCAAACGTAAGCCGTGCCAATTTATTGGCATCAATATCGGCCCGCCCCTTTTCTCCAATCACATTAATAAAGGATTCTTTCGTACTGTATTTTTCCGGCCAAATTTCATGTAAAATGTTTCCCGCCTCCACAATCGCGTTGGCAATCGCTTTTTTCCCTTTGTCCCATGATTTTTTGTATTTCCTTTCATAAGCCTCACAAAATCGATCCAATTCCCCTTCCGATTCAAGCGTCATTTCCAGTTCGGCTAAATCGAAATCTTCAGAATAATCCAATTCTCTCAATAGCACCTTGTACATAATCTCGGTTATTCGATCGTTTCCTTTTCTCACTCCCCTATCCATCGAAACATCAAATATGACGGGATTTATTCTAAACCGCGAAAGAATATTCTCCAAATAGCTCGTGATTCGCCGGTCCCGCGCATTTTCAATAAACCACTGCGCCGCCGGCTTGCCAAGCAGTTTCTCATTTCCTAAGGTGTAGCCAAGAATTTTTACAAATGATGATTTGCCTGAGCCGAAAAAGCCGGATACCCAGACGCCTATGCCCTCATGCGGTTCCTGCGCATACTGCGCCATTTCCTCATAAATTGTATAAAAATGATCCTTTAGGCCATCGGTCAGAACATATTCCTGAATTTCCTGAACAACCGTCTCCTCATCATGCTGGTCAACCTTAATAACCTCTTCAATCTTTCTTTCAATCGGCCGTTCAAATAATTCTTTTATTTTTTCCATCCTTTTTACCCTTCTCGGTCAATAAATTTTTACCCGATAATTATACCCATTAACACGCTGACGCCCGGCTATCCCCATAAACATGAGCTGCGTTTG
>CAZIYL010000412.1:0-1951 GCA_964543425.1 uncultured Deferribacteres bacterium | reverse complement strand
TGATGACTGCAAAGGTAAGCATCGGCAGAATCCAGTCCGGTTTTTGATCGATGCTTTGAAATGAACGCTGCGGGTTAAAGTACAAATCAAACCATTTTTGAAAAAATCCGCCGCTTCCTTCTGTGTTTACCGGTTCCACACCCGTTTCATAAGGTCGCTCATCCATTTTCTTCCTCCATTTTTAAATTGCAAAGATATGACTGCCTTTTCAACCCCGGCCGTTAAAATACGGAAACCATTACCTGGAACCAACTCAAACCTGAGAACTGCAAAATAATTGAGCAGCTAAAACAATTTTTTAAATAATGTTATAAATTATGGACGAATAATTTTGCTAATTGTTTCTTAAAATTTCGGGGAATAAAAAAAATTACCTTATTTTAGTACAAACGCCCGTATCCATGCGTTCATTTTAAATGCGTTTATTTCAAGAGGGCAGTGGTTTCAGCATTCTCGATTTTGGGATATGGTTGATCATTTTTTTTGAGATCGCAGAGAGTTGTCCTGCTGCAGAAACAAATCTTTTATTTGAAGCAAATACTCCCGGGCAGCATCGTGTTCATTGGGAATGATGCCGTCCAATATCGCTTCTTCAATGGCCTTTTTAAGTTTACCAACCAGCGGGCCGGGCCTTAAACCGGTGATTTGCATGATTTCTTCCCCTCGTACCGGCGATTGGAAGGCGCGAAGCTGATCCTTTTCCCGAACCTCTCCCACACGCCTGACCACGTAGTCGAAATTGGCCAGATGCTTACGGACCTTTTCGGGATTTCCGGAGGTAATATCCGCGCGGCACAAAATGAACAGATTATCCAAATCATCTCCTGCCTGAACAATCAGCCGGCGGATGGCAGAATCGGTAACGTTCTCTGTGGAAAGAAAAATCGGGCGCATGTGCAGGCGCACCAATTTTTGCACGTACTTTTTAAATTCGTTGGAAAGGCGCATCCGGCGCGCGATTTTTTCCATCATCCGGGCGCCAATTTCATCATGGCCGTGAAACGTCCAGCCGATGTCTTCTTTAAAGGCCTTCGTTCGAGGCTTGGCAATGTCGTGCACCAGAGCTGCGAACCGCAGGGGGATTTTATCCGTTTTTTCAGCCACATTGTCCAGCACCTTCAGCGTGTGCAGATACACATCTTTGTGGTGGAATCCCTGGCGCTGCTCGACGCCTTTTAAATCAATCAGCTCCGGGAAAACGTATTCCAGCAGTTCCAATTCATCCAGCAGGCGGACTCCCCGTGACGGCTGATCTGCGGCGAGCATCTTTATAAATTCATCAGTCATCCGCTCCCAGGAAAGAATTTTCAATCGGGGTGCCATTTTCAGAATCGCCCGACGGGTTTTTTCTTCAATAGCGAAGTGAAAAGTGACTGCAAAACGAACGGCTCTTAGGATTCGGAGAGGATCATCCCTAAATGTAATTTCAGGATCCAGGGGCGTCCGGATGATTCGTTTTTCAATATCTTGAAGGCCGTTAAAGGGATCGTACACTTTCCCGAATCTTGAATCATTCAGAGCAAGCGCCAGTGTGTTTATGGTAAAATCCCGCCGCGACAAATCACTCAACAAATCCGCTTTCTGGACAATGGGTTTTCGGGAATCTTCCGGGTAGCTTTCGGTACGAGCCGTTACAAACTCCAGTTTGTACTCCTCAATTTCCAACATGGCCGTTCCGAATCGTTTGTACACAACCAGATTTCTGCCATTCAACTGGGATTTGAGAGTGCGGGCAAATTCCAGGGCATCGCCTACCATCACAAAGTCGATGTCCTTGCGGCCGGCATTTTTGGAAATTCCGCCCAAAAATTGATCCCGTACATATCCTCCAACGGCATAAATCTCAAAAGAGGCTGCGTCAGCAATCTGCCCGACCTTTTCCAAAAAATCAATGTGAGGCCAGTCGGAAACGTCGATGCCTTTTAGCGTTTTTAGGTGTTGAATCATGTGC
>CAZIYL010000411.1:0-1962 GCA_964543425.1 uncultured Deferribacteres bacterium | reverse complement strand
TCCGTCTCGGAAACGGTACGTTTTTCACACTAACACAGGAGGTGTCATGATTAAGAAAATGTTTTCACACAAGGGAAAATTGGCTCACATGATTCCATCTCACCAATTGCGAGCTTACGAGAACCTGCACCAGTTTTTGCGCAAGAAACAAGCCACACATGAAATACCGGTACATCCCACAGATTATCTGGGCGGAAATGAGCTGGCGAAAAGCATCTATCAACAAAAGTATTTTTTAAAAGATCTCAAAGGCAATTTTATTGAGACCCGTCCGGAAGATAGCTTTTTGCGAATTTCGGCGGCCATTGCAGCCGTTGAGCCGGATGAAGAACGACAAAAAAAATGGGCGGCTACATTTTACAAAGACCTCTACGACGCTGTTTTTGTTCCCGGTGGACGCGTCATTGCCGGTGCCGGAGATCTCTACCGACTAAAAACGCTTGCCAATTGTTTCGCCAGTGTCATAAAGGGCGATAATATTGAATCCATTTACAATTCTGCCTACGAATGTGCCCGCACCTATTCCTTTGGCGGGGGAATTGGAGTGGATATTTCTGTTCTTCGTCCGAAGGATTCCGTAGTTCACAATGCTTCCGACCGTTCCACCGGGGCCGTTTCGTTTATGGAGTTGTTTTCGATGACCACCGGCCTGATTGGGCAGAGCGGGCGTCGGGGCGCGCTGATGCTAACCATCGACGTCAAACATCCGGACGTCCTGGATTTTATCCAGGTAAAGAAAAAACCAAATTGGATCAGCCGGCAAATCATCAATCAATTAAAATGGTCTAATAAATTCGACCACAAGCAACTAAAAGAAGTGGAACAGCAGGTTGTTGAAAATACACAGGTTCGTTTCGCAAATATCAGTATTAAAGTGACGGACGAATTCATGCAGGCAGTGGATGAGCAAAATCAGTACGGCAAAAATAAAATTTTGCTCTACAAGAAGAATACAAAAGAAATTGTTAAAACTGCCTATCTCGAAGATGTTACGCATTATTCAATTGAAATGCCCGCAAAGGATATTTCTCATTACGAATTGCTTCAGATATTTGACACCTTTGAACAGGTAGAAAAATACTTGAGCGACACATTTAATATTTCCGTGTCCGAAGCCTCTTTAAAGGATAAAAATCAGAGGGACGTTTACGGCGATCTGGTTCTTCCTCTGAAAGATGAGCCCTTTGACCTTGCACTTCGCTACTCCGGTGATTATATGCTTTATTTTGCTTCCAAACCCACGGGAGAAATCCGAAAAATGGTGAAGGCGCGCACGGTTTGGGATCGCTTTGTGGAAGGCAATTACAAAACGGCTGAACCGGGACTCATTTTTTGGTCGCGTATGGCCAAATATTCGCCCTCCAATTATGTGGGGCGCCCCATTAGCGCCACCAATCCCTGTGCCGAAGTTCCTTTGGAAGACGGCGGTGCGTGCAATTTGGGTTCGGTGAATTTACCCCGCCTGGTTGAAAACGGGTTCACAGCCAAAGCCCGCTTTAATTGGAAGCGCCTGGACGAAACCGTTGCCCACGTGGTCCGTTTTCTGGACAACGTGGTAACCTGGAACGAGGAGCTCAATCCCCTGGAAAAACAACGCAAAGCGGCCAGCGAAACCCGCCGTCTGGGAATCGGGGTGATGGGGATTGCGGACATGTTGAATCAACTGGGAATTTCCTACGACAGTGAGAAGGGAATTGAATTGATGGGGAAGGTCATGGCGCGTGTGGCGGAAGCCGCCTATCAGGCATCGGCGGAGCTGGCCGCCGAGAAGGGGCCGTCGCCGGTTTTTGATTACGACGCCTATTCAAAAAACCCCTTCTTTCAGGAAAGTTTAAGCGAGAAAACGAAGCAAATCGTTAAGAAAAACGGACTTCGGAATATTGCACTGCTCTCGATCGCGCCTACGGGAACGATTTCAAATATTGTGGTCAGTTACGTTCGAGGAGAGAAGAATTACATTGG
>CAZIYL010000410.1:0-1963 GCA_964543425.1 uncultured Deferribacteres bacterium | reverse complement strand
TTATTTCTTCACCGTTGATTCCCAATCTGCAATCGCTTCAATTTTAGCCTCCGTTTTCGGATCGGCAGTCCAGCGCTCGTTGGCATTGTACGTCCAACCCATATAGTCTGAGCCGCCGCCGTTGATGGTCGTGATTAAAAAGCGGTTACTCAAATGACCAAAGAAATTGGCCTGATCCCGCCCCCACTGCTGGTCGCCGCCGCTGGGATCGACAGGTATCCAGCCGTAGTTGGGCAAATACACCTCTGCCCAACGGTGAAACACATCGTCGAATGAAGTGTTGTCTCCGCGAACCACTACGGAACCCTGGTACCGGGCAGGCAATCCGGCAGCCCGGCACAATGCCACGTACACAAATGTGTACTCGGAGCACGAACCGGAGCCGCGCGCCAGAACCGTGGGCGCCACATTCCAGCCTCCGGAAAGTTCGTAGTGCATGTGGCCAATCACATAATGAAAAATTTTGCGCGCTACCCAGTAAGCATTGGTCTCATTTCCAACCACCTTTTTAACAATTTTCTGAAAATAGGGATTGTGAATCTGGTACTTCTCACCATCAGTTAGATACATTTTTTTAATTTTCTCGGGAATATCCTGGAGGGAGCCCACTTTTTCAGGAAAAATGTAGTAGCGAATATCAAAAATCTTTGCCTTTACCTTCATCATACTTTCTTGCACGTGCTGCGGCGGCACATTTTTGTAATCAAATTCTGCAAATTTCTCTCCCCATTGATCTGAAACGATTCTGGGCTGCTTTGGAGCAAAAACAATTTTTCCCTCAATTTTTTGTTGCGGGAGATTTTTGGGAATAGCCAAAAAAACGTTGAGGCTGTAAATCTTTCCCTTTCCCAAATTTTGCATCAAATGGGAAAGGGTAATTGTGGCATCCCGTTCCTGCTGAAGACTGTATGGCGTCTTGTCGACTTTCAACCGGTAGATTTTGTCGGTTTCGTAATCTACATTCCAAAGCGACTGACCGTCCCAGGCCAGGCCGTTTGGGTAGGGACCCGGAGATGGCAGCACCATAATGACATCTCCGGTTTCGGGATAAACCATATAGATTTCATTTTTCAGGCGATCGGTTACCCAGAGATATTTTCCATCGAATGTGAGTCCGTTAGGCCGGGCCGTGGGGGCTGGAATGGAACGAATGGTTGTGCCATCGTCCAGGCTAATTTGGTTCAGAGAATGGCTGCCCTGGTCGGAAATCCAGAGAAGTTTTCCATCGAAAGCGATTCCTTGCGGATGAGAAGTGGGAAAATCAAATTCGTGCAAAATGCGCCCGTTTTTCGGATCAACCTCAAATATTTTCTTAGCGTCCCGGTCGATGTTCCACAGATGCTGCCCATCCCAAGCAAGGCCGAGCGGCCAGTAGCCGGGCGATTCAATTTTTTTCAACACCTTTCCGGAGGAAGGATCGATCTTGTAAAGAAGATCTGTTTTTCGATCAGCTGCCCACAGGAATTTCCCGTCAAATGTCAACCCGGTCATATATTTTGATGGTGAAGGAAATACCTGAGCCACATCTCCGGGTTTTGCAAAAGACACACTTCCCCACACTAAAAAAATTGCCAGAAAAAAGGTAAAACGTTTCATGATCCACCTCCAAGGAGTTTGATGATTATTTCACTATTTTCTTCTGCCTGATGAGAAGGTAACCTTCTTAAAGAAGGTTACCTTCTTTTGAGCCGCATTTCTTCGGGTGTTATTTCCAGAATTTGGTATCGCCCGGGCGAAGCATTTTTAAGAGAAAGTCGATGCGTGTTCATTTCTACCCGCTCCATTTACTACAATGCGGAAGCCGCAATCCAAATATATTTAAAAAGAAGCGCAAGGAAGAAAGCCAATCCTGTTGTGGCTCCAATCGTAAAAAGCGTCCACTTGCGGCCGATTTCTTTCCACAGCACACCGATTGTTGCCGCGCAGGGAATATAAAACACAACAAAAATGGTAAAGGTCATCA
>CAZIYL010000409.1:0-1971 GCA_964543425.1 uncultured Deferribacteres bacterium | reverse complement strand
GTGGCAATCATCGAATGTAAGAACCACGTACTTCCCGGAAAACAACTCCTGCGGGTCGTTCTGCAGAAAATCGTAAAACTCTGAAAAGCTGATTCCAACCTTCCCCTGCGTCTTTAAAAATTCCATTTGTTCCCGGAATTTTTCAACACTTAGGGTGTAATGGACACGTTCTCCACGAGGTTTTAGCAGTTGCGCCTCCGGTACCACATCGTGGTACATGAGAATCGGAAGCTTGATTCGATTTCTAAGCGTCATTTTGACCCTCTACCAGTTGTTCGTACAATGCGGCAAGATGATCGACCGAATTTGTCAGTGAGAAGTGATTTCTCACAAAATCCTTTGCCCGTTTCCCAAATACACTGCGCTTTTGAGGTGAATCAAGCAGCTTTTCTATCGCCTCAGAAAGCGCATCGGGATTTTCAGAAGGAATTAAAAAACCATTCTCGCCATCGGAAATAATGGATCCATTTTCACCTACACGAGTGGCAATTGGCGGAAGTCCGACCCCCATGGCCTCCAGTAGACTCAACGGCACTCCCTCCGTTTTCGACGGAAGCACAAACACATCCATCTGGTCCAAAAACGGGCGTACAACCGACCGGCTTCCCCATAATTTGATCGTGTGATTCAGCTTTTTTCTTCTTAAATAATCCTGAACCTGAGGGAAGAGAGGGCCCTCACCTACCCACCAAAACTCCACATTATTTCGGTTTTTCAAAATCTTTTCGGCTGCCCGAACAAAATTAAAGGGATTTTTGCGCTCTTCCAAGGCTCCCACCACTCCAACGACGCTTCTGCCGTTTCTGAGTACCTTCGAACCCACGGCTTGATCAAAGGCTGCCCAATCAACCCCGTTCCGAACCACCTCAATTTTACCGGCATGAATTCCACCCTTGTTCACAAATTCCTCCTTCAAATGACTGGAAACCACGCACAATTTTGTACTCCTTTGAGTCAGCCACCGTATGACGCGGCGGCGAAATTTGGAAGAAATGCTAAAGTAACCGTGCTCGTGAAGAATTCGCACAGGCGTTTGGCTCCACATTGCCGCTAATTGTCCCCAGAGATTTGCCGTAAAAACGTGCGTGTGAACAATATCAAACCTCTCCGTCTTAAAATAGAGAGTCAGATCTCGAAAAAAACCTGGGTCCAGCCGACCAATCTTGTGAAAAAATTTCAACGGCAAATCGGCTTTCCGGATTTTTTGAATCAGAGGGCTTTGCTCACGGCGAAAGCTCACAATATGAACCTCAAAGCCTTTCTCCCGCAGAAGAATGGCCCAGTCGACCATTAGATTCTGCGCCCCGCGGTGCTCGAGCGATTCAATGACAAAGGCTATTTTTATCGGATATTTCACTAAACCAGCCCCAATGTCTTTCGCATTTGAAAAACATTTTTGTGAATATCGAAGTTTTCTGCAATCAATTGCCTCGCCTTTTCCACCATCGATTGAGTCTCTATGGCATTTGTCATCAGCGATTCGATGGCATTGGCCAATTCGCCGGGTGCCTCGGGTCGAACCAGCAGACCCGTCACGTGATCCACGATGACCTCCGGTAAACCCGAAACAGCCGTCCCGATGACGGGCAGACGGTGGGCCATTGCTTCCAAAATCACGTTCGGAATTCCGTCCCGATCGTTGTTTTTGGCAATCACACTGGGCATAATTAAAACATCCGCCTGCCGCATCAGGGAAAACACCTCCTGCTGGAGAAGCATTCCCTTAAATTCCACGCAATCCTGAATATCCAGCAGGCGGGCCATTTCCTCCAATTCTCCTCTCAAGGGGCCTTCTCCCACTAACCAAAGCGTAATTTTTCGCTCTCTTTTTTTCAAAATGGACACAGCTTTCAGTAAATCGGAAAACCCTTTTTGTTCCACCAACCTACCAATGGCCAGTGCATTGAATCCCGCCGTAACCGTTCCGTTTTTCGGAAGAATCCCGGAAAAGTCCAGGCCGTGATAGGTAAC
>CAZIYL010000408.1:0-1971 GCA_964543425.1 uncultured Deferribacteres bacterium | reverse complement strand
CGGCAATAATAAAAAGCAACCAGAACAAGTCCATAAAAGAATTCATCATTCCTCCCAATCGGCGAAAAATTCGCACTATTTACCGATTAAATTAGTTTTTACAAAGAGCAGATTTGATTCACTGCCGTTGCGATTTTTGCAAAATCAAATAAGAAATAAACATTGCATATACAGTTAATTTTTGCACACGTCTATTAAAAATGCATCAAGATAAGAAGCAAGGAAGTTCCCTCTGTCAGGAGGGGATTTAGTAGCCTGATTCATAAATTCTGGTACGTATTTTTTGAAAATTTCAAAGAAGCAAGTGACACACCCCATCCCCGCCAGTTAGCCATTGGCGTCAAACCAATCGCCATCTAATAATCTTTAAGCGTTATATTTACAAATAGTTGCTCCATACCTCAAATAATTCCCAATGATTTTTTTCTTTTTGGGAAACAATAGAAAAAATAACATCCTGTACCCAACGGCACTCGAAAAAAAGGGCATTATTTCTACGCCAAAAAGCACTAAAAAACAAATTGCGCGGATTGCAATCCGGTTAACTTCCAAAAAATCAATTTGTGCAAGTTAGTGTAAATTAGCGGGTAATATTTTTTAGGGTGAGCTCATAAACTATTAAAGAAAACCCGCAATGGCAAAGATTTGATCTTTAAAAATGATGAAAATACCAGAAACCCAGAACTGTGTACAATGCCAAAATAACCCAACCGCCGCGCAGGAAAAGGTTCCAGAAGCGCCCCCATTTCACATAAACCACATACACCAAAATGGCTAATAAAATTGACAAAATTGCCCACATGATTTTACCCTCCTCAGATTCTCAATATATTAAATGGTAGGAAATTAATAAAATCATTTATTTCTTCCTTTGCCACCGCCTATGCCCCTGCCAAGTCCTCGTCCTCTTCCTCTTCCTATGCCCCTGCCCTGGCCTTGTCCCATTCCTCTTCCTAATCCGCGCCCCATTCCAGGTGCCGATTGGTTATGATCATGTTCGTGTCCGGTGCCAAAGCCACCGCCGTCGTGCGGACTGTTTTTCATGGTAGGTTGCTCAATGGGCTTAAGCTCTCCTGATTTTAGCAGTTCTATCACTTCTTTTACGGTTTTATTGCGAGCCACGTACACCGGAATGTGGGCTTGTTGCAGCGTTTCAAACGATCCCGGGCCAATATTCCCGGTGACAATGGCATCCAAATGCATATTCAGGATGTCAGCTATTGTAATCTGGTTCTGGCCGTCTATGGCATTCGGAATTGCCTGAAATTCCATGGAATTTGGGTCTATCAAAATAAAATATTTGGCATGACCGAAACGTTTTTCCGTTTTCCCATTTAGATTCGGTTCGCTTGAAGTTACCAGTATTTTTTTCATGAGAATATTCCTTTATTCTACTATCTCTGCTTCGGAAGGAATTTTGTAATATATTTTTCCTTCAAATTGAATTTTTTGCAAGCGGCTATCTTCCTGAAAAAGCTCAAGGTATTTGAGCAATTCGTCCCGATGAATTCCCATCGATTCTACCATTTCATCGATCGTACACGCACGGATTTTCAGGAGTTCAATGAGCGAATCCTCAATTTCTTCCCGATAGGCTTTGTTGGTTTCCCGATTAAAGGTTGCAATAATCTCCGCTTTCGGGCCAATAATCTGTTGCAGCTTTTGCAATTCCGCTTTTGTTACAGCTTCCGCTTTTCCGAATCCCGGCGGACGAATGACGGTGTTCAATTGGACTCGATCCGGATTGATTTTTTCAACCGCCTCCGCCAGTCGGTAATATTCATCTTCCTTGTTGTTTACATTTTTGACAATAAGAATTTCCAGCCAGATTGGGCCGGAATAGTTTTGTCGAAATTTTATGAGCCCCTCCAAAACAAGGCTTACGGTCAGGTCTTTTGCGGGATGGTTCACCTTGGTAAAAATTTCTTCGGATGCCGCATCCAGGGAGGGCATGACCAAGTCAGCAGGAAG
>CAZIYL010000407.1:0-1972 GCA_964543425.1 uncultured Deferribacteres bacterium | reverse complement strand
ATGCTTCCGTGGAAGAAATGTCGCAAACAGCACAAAATATTGCGAGTACGGCTGAGAAACTGAAGGAATCTACGGATCAGGTTTATGGCCTTGTGGAGAGCGGCCGTCTCATGGTGGAGAGCCATCGGAAAGAAATGGAGCAGACAAAGGAAATCGCCAAGGAAAATAAAAAAACGGTGGCGGCCTTAATTGAAAATACCCAGAAAATCGAAGGAATTTTTCACCGGATTACCGACATTGCCACCGAAACCAAGATGTTGTCCCTGAATGCTTCCATCGAAGCGATTAAGGCGGGAGAAGGCGGAAAAGGTTTTTCCGCCGTCGCGATTGAAATTCGAAAATTGGCGGAGAACATTCTTCAATTTACAAATGAAGTTCACTCCGTGGTAATGATTACAAACACTTCGGCTCAGGGTGTTCAAACAATCTCCGATAAAGCCGAAAGTGAGATTCTCCAGATTTATGAGCAAAGCATTGAATTTGACAAGCAATTCGGGAGAATTAACGAAGAAACCGGCGAAATCGTCAAAATATCTCAATTTGTATCGGAGGCTTCCGATCAACAAAAATTTGCCTCTGTGGAAATGTCTAAAACTATTCGGGAGTTTTCCACAGTGTTGAGAGAATCTGCCAAAAGCGCCGCGAGCATTGCTCATTCAATGAAACAGTTGCGGGATTTTATTGACCATTATACGGAAGAAGTGAATTCATATTTTGCTAAAAAAGGGAATGTGCACCATGAAATTATCCAAAATTAGTACGCATTTATTAATTGAAATTACAGGTGCGTATCTGATCATTATTGCCGGGTTGGGTGTTCTGCTTTTTTTGAAAAATCTGTCTTTTAGTGCCGATCAATTGCTCGTCTTTAAAAAATTGTACCTGGAGTTGGGGAGCATTGCTTTTTTGCTAACCGTAGGAATTCCCGCCTATTTTTCAGAATCTCTCCAGCAGCAATTGCTGTGGTTAAAACAAACAGACGACAGCACTCTTCAACCGAAATGGATTACTTTCATTACGCGCGGGCATTATTACATAGGATTTTTTGAGTTTTTTCTCCATTTTTCTGCCTATATGATTGGAATTATTGTCATGAAATCCGGGCCTGGTATCAGCACAATTCAGGCGTATCAGGCAATTAGCGCAGCCCTGGCAATTAGTCTGACGTTTGGGATTCTTGTTGCATTGTTCATAAAAAAGGCAATTGCAACAAGTGTTGTGTCGTCTAATTCTCTTGTGAATCTTATGGAGGTAAAAGAGAGCTTCTTTAAAAAAATGTTGGCACTGAATGCGGGCTTTTTTATGATTATTTTCCTGGTGTTTGCATTTATCAATTTATCAGGTAATTTCAGGGCTTTAAAAAGTAATCAGACAGACGAAATTCTAATGAGCGATCACAACCTGAGCGCCTTTTTTGATACCCTCGATCTGGAAGAAACGCCTGATCTGGAACGTGCCAAAACGTACCTGGTCAAGTTCTTTCAATCGAAATTTAAGGAATTTTTACTGGTCAATGCATCCGGAAAGGTTCTGGGTTCCAGTCATTCCGATCATTCGCTTTATAAAATTCCATTTACAAAAATGCAGAACGAATCCGTTCGAAATTACAAAGGCACAAGCCTTTCCTATTTTGCCGATCTGCCGAACAGCAAAATTTATTTCTGGAAACCCGTCGATGGCGGAACCGTTTTTTTTGTTTCCGTGATTCACGAAGATGTGATTGCCTCGCTTTTAATCTCCAATTTCGGTTACCAAGCCTGGATTTTTATTGGGATTATTTTGTTTGGTCTGTTTATATTGAGTTATATGGCATATGATTTGGTTCAGCCCATCCGGAATATGGTTGACAGAGTACAAAAAATTGCCAAAGGGGATTTAACTCAGCCTGTGCCAATTGAGACCTGGGACGAGCTGCTTCTGTTGGCCCGCGCGTTTGAAAACATTCGTGTGAATTTTCAAAAAATTATCAGCC
>CAZIYL010000406.1:0-1978 GCA_964543425.1 uncultured Deferribacteres bacterium | reverse complement strand
GCCATTATCGACTCCTTTTTTTAGATAGTGTAAAAAATTTTTCTTTCAAAAGCAATACAAAACTTCTAATATTAGAATTTACTTCAAGGTGCCGCTTCCCAATTTGGAATAAAAATTGGCTATTCGGTACACATCTTCAGGCGTTTTAGCTGTCGGCTGACTCTTTCAAAATAAATGTCAGGAAAAGCTTTTCATTATTAAGTTCGCTTCTTGAGAACACCCGGTAGCCCTCTTGCTGCATGGCTTCAACCAATGGCTGCGGGTGAAAATTCGTTTTTAGCAACAAGAAATCTCCATTGTTTGCCGCCTGCATTTTCTGTCCAATTGTGCCAACCGGGTGTTCACCGCGATTTAACATTTCAACGCCATCTACAATCTCAAGAGGTTTTTCCTTAATCCATTCCGGATCGGAATCGGCAAATTCAATGGCCGCTGTGGCTTCTTCTGCCAACAGCCGACCGGTTTTTTCTTGTAGTTGCTTCACTAACGCGAAAACATCTGTTTGATTGATGATGGCAATTCGCTCTATTGTGAGAATTTTCCGAATGCCTGCCCTGAGAGCTTCGTTTTTGACATCATCGTAGCCGGGAAGCAGGTCGGCCAAATTTTCTTCCAATTCCGGCGATTGCACAAGCAATTCTTCCAAGGTGGTCGTGTTTCTAATTTCCATAGCTTAATCCTTATTTTTCATCGTATTCCAAAAGACGGCGTTCTCCCTCAAGTTGGCTGATTTCCGTGGCATTCTGCGTCACTTCGAGCGTTCCCAGATAATTATTTTCGTTATCACGAAGAGCATAATAAACGATGTAAATTAATTTCGAACCCAGGCGAATCCAAAATCGCGCCTGATTTTGTTTGTTTGATTTGAAATCCTCCAGAATTTGATTCACAATGTGCACGCTTTTGGGCGGGTGGCAGTACTGCACGCTCCGGCCAAGAATGGCGCGGGATCGATCAAAAATGCGCTCGGCGCCGGGTGAAAAATATCGAACAATATCGTCTTTATCCACAAAAGTCACATCAAACGGCATAGTTTTGAAAATAGCCATCAGCTCATTCGTAGAAAAGTGCCCGGTCGGCATCGAAATGCGGCTCGCCTCAAGACTTCCCTGTTTGATTTTCTTTTGAAAATCGCCTTCCGGCACCCATTCAAATTGGGGATCGTACAAGCAGTAGCCGATTTCATCACTCTGAACGTAAATCTCGTACCACTCCTGTTCGTCCAGCAAATCCATTGCCGTTGGGAAAAGGACTTTTTCCTCTTTGTAAATCATGTCCTCAATGGCTTCGAGAGTGGGTTCAATGGCTAATTTTGCGTACGCACTGGCTTCCTGGACTTCAATTTTTTCAATGCTCTGCAAGCCGCTTAATGTGGCCTTGAGCGCACTTCGCACCTCATCGTGTTTGCCCCACATGACGGCCGGCGGGCCGGGCATATTCTTTTTCTCAAAATAAGGAAACAGCAAATTTTCTTTTCGGCGGTAGTGTTTGTCCACGTCCATCAAATCATTCAAGAGCGAATGAATTTCCAGGATTTTGGGCGTAGCGTCTTCTCCGGGTTCCGGCTTTTTCACGTGTTCAATCAATTGCCGTATTTTTTGTGCAGTAAGCACGAGCGCCTTATTTTCCTGAACAAAGGTGTGAATGGGGTGACCCGGGATGGTTTCCGGTGTCTCCTGCAAATCCAATTGCTTTTTGAGCACCCGCGTGTGCGTATCGCACAGGCTTTGAATATCTTCCTGAGGAATGCCCTCCTGAATAAGCTGCATTTCCATTAAAAAAACGTCGGAATAATCAGCTTCTGTCAGCATTTTCTCCAATTGATTTTGAATGCGTTCTTCCGCCGCCCCATTGTGCAACTGCCGAATGAGCGCCTTCATAATATCCACGCGCTGCTGTCGATTGTTTATAATCTCACTCAATCGTCCGTCCTTTCATTTTATATCTGATGTGACATTTTAATTTTTCGTGCTATTGC
>CAZIYL010000405.1:0-1989 GCA_964543425.1 uncultured Deferribacteres bacterium | reverse complement strand
CTAATAGCCTTATTCTATAGCTTGACCAGAGAAACTATTTCAACCTGATTCAGGTTCAAATAATAAATATGGATTCATGGGTCAAGCACGAGAATGACTGATGGATTGTGATGAGGTATGTTGTCAATTATTGGTACTGTGTTATTTACAACCAAGATGCGTTATATTTTATGCGGTAAAAAATATTAAATTAACTAAATACTAAATTCTATGGTATATTTACACTGAAAATATAATTTATTTAACTATCAATGAAGATTTTTTCAGCATTGGGGCCGGACTTATTATTGGGCGTAAACTCTATGATGGTTCTTCCGGTACGGCCGGGGAAATTTTTCCGATTTTGCCCCCGATTTCAAAATTGGTCAAAATGGCAATTCAAAAATATAATAATGAAACGCAAGTAATTAAAGAATTTGGAAAAGGGAATGAGATTCTTTTTTCCGATCTTTTAAAATGTACACCGGAAGACTCCCGGATTGCCAATTATGTTTTTCGAAATATTGGGTTAATTGTTTCCAAAAAAATTATTGATATTATTGCTTTTTTGAATCCGGAATTAATTGTGATTGGCGGGGATATTTCACAGGTTAAATTCTTTATTAATGATTACATTATTCCCTATGTGAAACGGAAATCGGTTAAATTATTTCCAATTGGGATTTCCCTGCCGCAAATTACATTTTCACCCTTTGGAATTTACTCCGTTTCAATGGGAGCCACTGCCTTAATTCTCAGAGAAATATTCAGCGAGAATAACAACAACAATTCCTTGGTCATGTACGATCAGAAATTGTAAGAATTTTTGAGTTTACCCCGAAAAGATAGGACGCCCTAATTTGCACGAATTTTCGCGAATTGATTTTTTGGAAATGAACCGGATTACAATCCGTGTAATTTGTGCTTTGGCGCTTTCGTGGCCTATTAATTTTCAGATCAAAACCCAAAATAGTTTTTGGCGTTGTAATATGAAATATCCTGAACCATTTTGCCCAGCAACTGCAAATCGTCTGGGAGAAGCCCCTTCTCCATGTCATTTCCGAGCAAATTGCTGAGGACTCGCCGGAAATAGTCGTGTCTTGAGTAAGAAAGAAAACTCCTCGAATCGGTCAACATTCCCACGAATCGACTCAAAAGTCCCTGGTTGGAAAGCGAGTTTAGCTGCGCTTCGATTCCCTGTTTTTGGTCTAAAAACCACCATCCCGAGCCGAACTGCATTTTCCCGGGAACGGAGCCGTCCTGAAAATTGCCAATCATGGTGGCCACCATGTCGTTGTCTTTGGGATTAACATTGTAAACAATGGTCTTGGTTAGTTTTTTCTGACTGGCCAATCGATCGAAAAATTTTGCCATGTTTTTGGCCACAGGTGTGTCGCCCATTGAATCGAATCCGGTGTCGGGCCCGAGAAGGCGGTACATTCGGGAATTGTTGTTGCGAATGGCGCCGTAGTGAAATTGCTGTACCCAGCCTTTCTCAAAATCCATTACAGCAAATTCCACAAGCATGGCCGATTTAAATTTTTTGATTTCCACTTCCGCCAAATCGTGCCCGGAACGCACTTTATCGAAAATGGAAGAAATTTCAGGCTCGGTATAGTCTTCTGCGTAAAATTCCTCAATCCCGTGGTCGGACAGGCGGCCGCCTATCCGGGCAAAAAAATCGTGGCGGCGGCGCAAAGCTTCCAGTAAATCGGCAAATTTGGCAATGCTCACGTCTGCCGCTTCCCCCAGCGTGTTCAGGTAGTTGTTGAAACTTTCGGGATTTTCCACCGCCATGGCCTTATCGGGCCGCCAGGCGGGAAGCACGCGTACGGCAAAATCGCTTTTCTGAAGTTGCTGGTGATATTCCAGAGAATCTTTGGGATCGTCCGTTGTGCAAATGACCTCAACATTCCATTTATTAATCAGATTGCGGCAGGAAAAATCATCCTGCTGAAGCATTTCGGTGCAGGATTTGTAAATTCTTTCTGCTGAATCCGGATTCAGAAT
>CAZIYL010000404.1:0-1996 GCA_964543425.1 uncultured Deferribacteres bacterium | reverse complement strand
CCCCGGACACGCGGATTATGATTCCGCTGCTCTAACCAACTGAGCTAAACCGCCAGATTTTCAATTTCAAAAAATAAAATAACCTATTTTTTCCAAAAAATCAAGATTTTTTTGAAAATCACTCATCCGCCCTGCCACCGGTATTAGATGCCGGCGTGCAAAAATTTTTGACAAGATTTACAGGATTTTTGAAGTACCTCCCAGAATGTCCATGTTTTTTCAATAAAATAATGGATTAAAAAAATCGAAAAATCCGCCCTTAATTCTGTAAATCCCGTTAAATTTTAAAAGAGGACTCCTTCCCCTCCTTTTTTCTATTCCTCGTCGTTGTACACCTTTTCTTCCGTCAGATCGGCTCCCTCGGCATCACCTTCGATGTCCCTGCCTTTGGGTGGGTTGGCCAGAAATTCCTTGTAAAACTCGTGCTGAATCACCAAATCCATGATTTCATTGGTACCCGTCCAGATGGTAATCAGGCGCACGTCGCGAAGCATCCTTTCTACAGGGAAAATATTTGTGTAGCCGATGCCTCCCAGAATCTGCATGGCGTGATTGACCACCGTCCAGGCCGATTCCGTGGAAAATTTCTTGGCTTCGGAAACCAGCCGCCGAACTTTTCCAGGGGGGAGCTGCGCATCGACCGCCGCTCCTGCTGCGTGGTTCAGCGCCCGGGAAGCATCCAGAAGCGTAAGGCTGTCCGCTACCTTGAAACTGACGGCTTCAAATCGCCGGATTTTCTGTCCGAATGCCTTCCGCTTGTCGGCATAACGGGCCGCCACTTCAATGGCCGCTCGCCCCATTCCCACCGCGCCACCGGCCGATGTCAGTCGCTCCGGTATCATCATTTGATGAAAAACACGGGTGCCGTTTCCGATTCCGGCCTCACCACCTAGAACATTTTTAAGCGGCACAGGTGCATCCCGGAACATCAACCGACCCGTTCCGCCCCCGCGCGTTCCCATTAATCCGTAAACATGCTCCACAGAAACGCCCGGCCCCCGTTCTACTAAAAAGGCCGTCATCGCCTTTTTCGGGTCCGCAATGCCTTCCACTTTTCCGTACACCAAAATGACGTCCGCGCCCTCAGCGCCCACGACAAAACGTTTCTGGCCGGTCAAGTAAAAGGTGTCCCCTTTTCGGCGGGCTTTTGTGGTGGCTGCAAAAAAATCGGAGCCGCCGCGGGGTTCCGTCAATCCCTCGGCCGGCGTCAGTTTTCCCTCAAGCATCGGTTTCAGAAACCGGTCCTTCTGCTCGTCCGTCCCGAACACGTGGACGGCTTCGCCCACGATGGAAACCAACGAGTAAAGGCAGGCCAGGGAGGTCCCCAAAACGCCAAGCTCTTCCAGCGCCACAATTTCTGACGTCCATGGCAGACCTGACCCTCCCCATTTCGGATCAAAACGCAGTCCCAAAAGATGGCGTCTCCCCCCTTCTTGCAAAAATTCCTTCGGGTAAAATACCTCATCTCTGTCCATTTTCAACAAAAGCTCTTTCGGCACCCAGGAGACAAAATCCTGCACCTTTTGCCGAAGTACCCGATCATTTTCGGTAATTATTGCATTTGTGGACATGTTTCACTCCTTCTTTTTGGTTTTTGAAGAGCGAACCTCTCTTTTTCGAGCGTATTCCAAAGTCACGTGATTCATTACAAACAAAAATTTTTGCAAGAAACAAAAACCAAGAGAATTTTCTTGCCACAAGCTTTAGCTCGTGGAATAATTTGATTCTCGCATTCTACAGGGCTTTAGCCCAATTCTTTGGATGGTTGATTGGGCTAAAGCTCGCTAACTGATTGAAATTGCCTTCAATCCACAATCTTGAGTCAAAATAAATACGAAATCCAAATATCGAAATTAGAAACAAATCCAAAATTCAAATAAGGCAATTTCTCAAACAATAACCAAATGGTTCTTTTACTTCGTTTTAAATTTTGGTCATTCAAATTTGTTCACCCCGTTAGATAAATTTAAAGGGAACAGTAGATTGCTTGATAAAA
>CAZIYL010000403.1:0-1997 GCA_964543425.1 uncultured Deferribacteres bacterium | reverse complement strand
TCAGCCGTGGACTGGCCGGCGGCTTCTTTTGGGCAATTGGCAAAGGCGCTTCGGGATCGAAATCTGGCGGTCGCGGTGACGGGTGTGACATCCGAAAGAGAATTAGTCAATTACGTGGTTCGCACGGCTCAAACGGAACTTTTACGGCTCGACAACGAGTTGAATCTACTGGAATTGGCGGCCGTTTTAGAGCAGGCTTCCGTAGTTGTGGCGAATAGCACCGGTCCGCTTCACCTGGCCGTGGCAATGGGAACCGAAGTTGTGGGTTTGTATTGCCCGGTACCGCCCTGTCACCCGGAGCGGTGGGGACCGTACGGGCGCAGGAATTCGGTTCTGGTACCACAACAGGTGTCCTGTAAGACGTGCAATTCAAAAATGTGCGCCAAAACTCATTGCATGGAACAGATTTCTGTGGAAGTGGTTTTTGAAAAAATAGTGAGTTCACTCAAAAAAAATATTACTCACTAATTTACAGTAATTTGCACGAATTGATTTTTTAGAAGTTAATTGGATTGCACTCCGCGTAATTTGTGTCATTGTGCTTTTTAGGGTATACTCAATACTGGAAAAGCTCCAAAACGAAGGAGCCTATTCCCCAAAGGATTTTTAAACCGTTGAAATGGATTTTGTACAGAGCCTGTAAACGTGTGGGCTACCAGATAACAAAAAGGTTTTGTGATCTTGACTGATAAATTACCCATCAATTTAGAATTTAGAAGAATTTTTTACTGGCTTATTTTTTTGGGGATTGTCCTTGGTTTTTTGGGTCATGCTTCATTCGCATTTTCGCAGGAAAAATCGGATTCGAAGTTTGGTACGCCAAAAGTTTTTTCAGATTCTTCATCGACGGGAGATTTTGTCTGGAGAAAACTTCCCAACAGCGCGTTTGGCGTGGGGGAAAGGCTGGCTTTTATAATTCGATGGGGCCCCATTCATGCGGGTGAAGCGGTGATGGAAATCCCTGAAATCGTGACCGTTCACGGGCGCAAAGCCTATCGAATCATTTCACGGGCGGCAACCAATCGAACCTTTTCCACCTTTTTCAAGGTTCGTGATCGCGTGGAATCGCTGATGGATGTGGATGGACTGTTCAGTTGGCATTTCGAAAAACACCTCAGAGAAGGAAAATTCAAGGCCGATATTGTGGAAGTTTTTAACCAACCTGAGCATTTTGTGTTGAGCCGGGGGGATACGATTCCCGTAACTCCCTATGTTCAGGATGTGCTGTCCGCACTTTATTTTGTGCGAACGCAGCCCCTTGTTGTGGGAAAGCCGATTCTTGTGGACAATTACGCCGATCGAAAAGTGTATCCTTTGGAAGTCAGGGTTCTCAAAAAGGAGAGAATTAAAGTAAAGGCCGGTACGTTTGATTGTGTTGTGATTCGCCCGATTTTGCGAAGCACGGGTATTTTCCAGCAAAAAGGGGAGCTAACCGTTTGGCTAACGGACGACAACACACACACCCCGGTTCTGATGAAAAGCAAAGTGGTTGTGGGATCGTTTGTGGCAGAGCTAAAAAAATACACGCTGGGTTCTGTTAAATAATCGGAGGAAAAATGTCTCGTTACCGGGAAATTGATATCGAACATGTGAAACCCATCTCAATTGTAAATAGAAAAAACAAAGTAAATGTGGAGGAATTTGCCAGCCCGTACCACACCGGAATGAGCTTTCGTGACTTTTGGCATTCTCTGCCCAATATTTTGGTGGGCGATGAAATGCGTGAATTTGTAGGGCATGTGGTGGAAGGCTACCGAAAAAAGAAACCCCTCATCTGGATGATGGGTGCACACGTAATTAAATGCGGGCTGAGTTCCGTTGTCATTGATCTAATGGAACGTGGCATTATTTCGGCCGTCAGTTTGAATGGCGCGGGTCCCATTCACGACACGGAATTGGCTTACTGGGGACAAACCTCCGAGGATGTGGCAACCAACCTTCGGGACGGAACGTTTGGGATGTCCCGGGAGACGGCCGAAAAAATCAATGGAACCATT
>CAZIYL010000402.1:0-2001 GCA_964543425.1 uncultured Deferribacteres bacterium | reverse complement strand
CCGATGCCGGTACTGCCTAAATTTTCGCGCCGCTTTAACATTTCTAAAATCAATCGCTTGTCTTTGAGATCCTTGTGTTTTGACAAAACGTCTATCATTTCCTCTAAGGTTTCATCTTTTGTTTTTGATTCTAATTCTGGAATAAAAAGCTCCGGATGAAAATAACCGACAAATTCTTGAAAATCCATTTAATGCTCCTAATCTGCCTATGGCGGATTTAAGTGATGATTCAAATATTTTTAATCGATAAATATTATCCGGTCGAAATTATAAATTGCCACAAAGACACCAAATCACAAAGGAATGAAGACACCAAAATATGAAGATTTCTTCGATTTAAATCTCCATTAAAACTGAAGAATTTTTAATATTCCTCAAAAGCAAGGAACCGTTTTTCTATCCTTTGTGCCTTCGAGTTTTTGTGGCTATGCGTAACTTTTGCACAAGTATTTATTTTTCCAAGTAGTTTCGCAAAACGGGGCGGATAAAAATATCTTCCAAATCAATCCCTTCCAGCTCCTCACGAAAGATTTGCAGTTTTTGTTCAAGCGGCAGATTTTTGTTGATGATGAAAATCTCATCGTCGTTTAAACGGCAAAGTCCCCCCTTAAAATTTCCTCTTTCGTAACGAACGGGAATCGACAACTGTTCCAGAAGTCCCTCCATTTCCTGAAGCAGCCATTCACTTTTTTCGGATTTTTTCCTCGCCATCATACATAGTCCGATTTTTTCTTCCGTTTCAGGTAATCGACCAATTCTTTTACTTCCTGTGAGCGATTTCTGGGGCACACCAGGAGCGCATTCCCCGATTGAATAATGATTGTGTCCTTCAGGCCGATGGTGGCCACTAATTGATCGGGCGAATAGATCAGGCAGCCTTTGGAATCACGCAGAATAGCCTTCCCCATAACCACATTGTTTGATTTATCTTTTTCGAGCAGATTGTACACTTCTTCCCAGCTCCCCACATCGCTCCAGCCGAAATCGCTTTTAATGACACAAACCCGCTGCGACTTTTCCATAACTCCATAGTCAATCGAAATACCGCGAATTTCCTGATAAGCACGTTTCAGTGTGTCAGAGTAAGCATCCGTACCGATGGAAGATTCTATTTTTTGCAGGCTGTCATAGATTTCCGGAACGTGCTCTTCCATCTCTTTCAGAATATATTGGGTTTTCCAAAGGAATATGCCGCTGTTCCAGAGAAAATCTCCGCTCATGAGGAATTTTTTTGCCGTGTCCAGATTGGGTTTTTCGGCAAATGTTTTTACTTGATAGGCCGTCACATTTTCTTCCGTGCAAATAGAGCCGTTGTATTGAATATAGCCGTAACCTGTTGCCGGGTAAGTCGGATTAATCCCAATTGTAATTAGGCAAGATTCCCTTTCAAGAATTTTAGCTCCTGTTTTCAGTATCTTCAGGAATTGATTATCATCCTGAATCAAGTGGTCGGCAGGCAGGACGACCATAATCGAATCCGGATCCCTGTGCTTGAGATGAAGCGCGGCCAGTCCAATGCAAGGCGCCGTATTTTTTCCGTAAGGTTCAATAATAATATTTTCTTCAGGCACAAAAGGAAGTTGTTCTTGAATTACTTTTTTCTGATTGGCATTGATGACAAAATAAATGTTTTCAGATGGGATAAGTGGTAGGAGCCGCTGATAGGTTTGTTGGATCATCGTCTCCTCGCCAAAGATTTTCAGAAATTGTTTGGGTTTTTTAATGCGACTTCGCGGCCAAAAACGCTTACCAATGCCTCCGGCCATAATCACTGCGTACAATTCAGACATAAAACCCCTCTTTCTTCTGAAAAAGAATTCCACACTCTTGCCAATGTAAGTGAATGTCAATTGCTTGAAGGAACATTAATGGGAAATGATTGGAATAAAAAAATGTAAAGGAAATAGTTTTCTTGAAAAATGGCAGATGGGATTTTACAATTTTATTTGCAGCCTTCGGTAATTGAAAGATGATCATTAAAATGCAACCAAAATTTAAGGA
>CAZIYL010000401.1:0-2003 GCA_964543425.1 uncultured Deferribacteres bacterium | reverse complement strand
TATCTCCTTTCCAAACGCGGGAGGCACAACTGTTTCCGGCCGTACCCTATCGGTTCGAGAACCTTGGCAATTACGCTTTAGGTTCGGGAACTCGGAGATACTAAAATTTTAATTGATGTTACTTACGACAAAAGTTATGCCATTTAATCTTCCTGATTTTCTGCACATTCTTAAATCAACATAACACATTGATTATTTAAAAGGTGGAGACAAAAAATATTTCTCAAAAAAATCCCTTTGAGATTTCAAAAACGATGTATTTCCGTCAATATGACGCATTTCCGTCACAAATGCTTAAGAGCCTCTTCATATCCCTCAGGATCATTGATATTCCAGAAGAATTTGTGAGAATCCCCAAATTGACGAAGGTCTCTTTTGCCCAGCGTTTTTGTTGCAATCCGTTCAAAAAGGCATTCAACCTTCCGGCTACCACTTTTTAGCAATTGCTCGATCACCGGCATGGCACGATGCGAATAAAGCCCGGCCAGAGGCTCGTAAAAACCGTCAATTTTGGGAACCAGGCAATCCGTTTCCTCCGACCATTGATTCAGCAGAAAGAAAAAGTAATCCGCTGTAAGAAATGGTGTGTCACATGCCGTTACAAGAACAGGATCATTTTGCGAAATAGCCAATCCCGTAAAAATACCTGCCAGCGGTCCGCTATTTGGAATAAAATCGGCGTGCATGGGAAGATTAAGAAAAGCGTACAATTTCGGCGTATTTGTAATGATTCGAATATCCTCGGTTACAGGTCGCAGTTGAAAAATGATTCTTTCGATCATAGAAATGCCGCCAAAATTGAGCAATGCTTTTGGCCTGCCCATTCGGGTACTGCTTCCGCCTGCAAGCACAATGGCTGTCCTATCACTTATCTTGGAGACCATATTTTTTCAATTTATCCTGAAGGGTTGTGCGCTTTAACTGCAACAATTGAGATGCTCTACTGCGATTTCCGCCGGCCTTGTTAAGAGCCCAGATGAGCAATTCCTTTTCATAGGACTGAATGAGTTGCGTAAAATCCAGTTGGGAATGATTGCCATGAAATCCGCGCCACGTGAAACTCGTTTTTTCTGGTATAAGAAGGAAATCGGGCAGATCCTCCAATTCCACAACTTCGTGCGTCGTCAGCGTACAAATGCGTTCCACAATGTTTTCCAATTCCCGCACATTCCCCGGCCAATCATACGAGAGGATGACTTTCATGGCCTCCTTCGAGAATTTGCGCACGGGAGATTTTGCCTGATATTTCTTCACGAAATGTTCAACCAGCAGAGGAATATCTTCCCTTCTCTCCCGAAGCGCGGGCAATAAAATTGGGACAACATTTAAGCGGTAGTATAAATCTTCCCGAAATTCTTTACTCTTAACTTTTTCAAGGAGATTCACCTTCGTTGCGGCTACCACACGAACATCCACTGAAATGCTTTGCGTACCCCCCACCCGTTCGAATGTTTTTTCCTGAAGCACCCGCAAAAGCTTTACTTGTGAAACCAGAGGAATGTCATCCACATCATCCAGAAAAATGGTTCCGCCGTCAGCCAATTCAAAACGCCCCTTTTTCTCTCTTACCGCTCCCGTGAAAGCACCCTTTTCATGACCAAAAATCTCACTTTCAAAAAGACTCTCAGTAAGGGCGGCACAACTGATACAAATCAGAGGCTTATTTCGCCGGTTGCTGTTAAAATGAATGGCATTTGCGATGAGTTCCTTTCCCGTACCGCTTTCCCCCTGAATGAGAACTGTGGAATCCGAATCCGCTATAGTTTGAATAATACGGTAAATCTCCTGCATGGGCTTGGATCGACCAATAATATTTTCAAAGCGGTAGCGATTGTGAATTTTCGACCGCAAATAGATGTTTTCTTTAACAATTTCCTGGTAATCCCTCAGGCGATCCAAAACAAGAATGAGTTCGTCTGTGGTGAAGGGCTTGGTAATGTAGTCGTAGGCCCCCAGTTTCATGGCATCTACGGCAGTTTCCACCGTGGCATAGGCTGTGACCA
>CAZIYL010000400.1:0-2022 GCA_964543425.1 uncultured Deferribacteres bacterium | reverse complement strand
TCAAGGGATATAATTGGTAGAGGCGACGTTGGGAATTTACTTGCCGAGGGTTCGGTCATTAAAAACTATGGGCTATCGTCTTGGCCAATTGATTATAGTGATAGCGAAACCCATAACATTTGGCGGAATGCAAAAGATAATTATGTCCTGCAATTAACAATTACTCCTTGGCTTGGTGGAAATAATTTGGTATTTGTGAAACCATTGACCATCAAATATACAGATTATCAAGAAGTACGCGAAAGAAATATTATTATTCAATACTTATTTGATTCAACGGTGGCGGAATCTGAATTTTTGGAAACGCAGGTTGAAGATTTCGCTAGAAAATTAATGAAAATAAATCCCTATATGGTAAAGGGAATCTTAATCTCCGGGCATACATGTAATATTGGTGATCCTCGTTGGAATGAAAAATTATCATTTCAAAGAGCCCAAAAAGTATATGTAAGTTTAAAAGAAAGGCTAGCCATTTATGCAAAGAATAAGAGATATAAAAAAAGAGCAACTGCTTGGATAAAAGAATTAAATGGGAAATATGCAGGATTATCTTTTTGGAAGCCTTATGGTATGTTCATAGATATTCAAAATATTAAGAAATTACAGCATTTAAATGCTATAGAAGTTGAGAAATATAATTCCACGCCGAGAATGAGAAACATGAACAGAAGGGCTGAAATCGACATTGTAAGGCGAGAAAAATAGAAAATGATTTCGCAAACTTAAAAGAAGGAGATCAAAATGAAAAAATTGATTTGGATATTATTCATTTTATTGAATATAGTGTGGATGATTTCTGTGACCTATGCGCAAGGCCCATTGGTTAATATCAATTTATATAAGGTCGTTCATCTGGACAGCACGATAAATAGTAAGGCAGATGATTATTTGCCCGTTCTGTCATTGGACGAGCAAACCCTCTATTTTTGCTCGACTCGCCCCGGAGGACTCGGTGGTGAAGATATCTGGTATTCGAAAAAAGTGGATGGCAAATGGACGGCGCCTCAAAATATTGGGGCGCCTCTTAATACCTCTTCCAACGAGGCGTTGCTCAGTATCGGGCCAGATGGCAAAACAGCTTATCTTTTTGGAAATTATGCGGGTTCAAAAAGTGGGGGCGATATCTTCGTCAGTACGTTAACAGATTCTGGCTGGACACCTCCTAAGAATATGGGGGCACCCATCAGTTCCAATTATTGGGATGTGGATGCCTTTATTACGAATAACAACAAATATTTATTCTTTACGTCGACACGACCTGCTGATAGTACGGGTGTTGGCGGCAAAAATGCTGATATTTTTGTCTCAGTCAGACATGATTCAACTTGGGGGAAACCTATTAATCTAGGACCCACGATTAATACGCCTTTAATTGACCGTCACCCGTTTTTTCACCCGGATGGGAAAACACTCTACTTTTGCTCTCAGGGCCATAATACAATGGGTGGATTTGATATTTTTAAATCTATTAAATTAAGCAATTCCTGGACAGATTGGTCGAAACCTGAAAATGTTGGGCCTCCAATTAATTCGAAAGATGATGATCTCTTCTATTCCATTTCCACGCAGGGAGATTACGTGTATTTCAGTGCCAAGCGTGCAGATAGCTACGGCGGGTTTGATCTTTATTATGTGCCGCTCCCCAAAAAGGCGAAGCCCAAACCAGTCTTTACGCTCAAGGGCAAAGTGCTTGATCCCAATGGGAATCCTTTACAGGCGAAAATTGTCCTTGAAGACCTGGATACGGGTGACACATTGGCCGTATTAGAGAATGATCCTAAAACAGGTGAATATCTTGCAGTATTGCCAGCCGACAAAAGAGTGGCTTACACAGTCATGAGTCGAAATCACCTTTTTAAATCCGACCATATTGACACCGGGAAGCTCGAGGAAAGCAAGGAAGAAGAACTGAATGTTGAATTGCAGCCCATTGAAGAAAAGAAAGAAATTGTTCTAAATAATATATTTTTCGATTTTAATAGCGCCGATTTACGCCCGGAATCGATCATAGAATTGAAAAAG
>CAZIYL010000399.1:0-2029 GCA_964543425.1 uncultured Deferribacteres bacterium | reverse complement strand
CCGCGAAGTTTGAGCACGTCCCGCAGCCAGGGTTTCGGATAGCCCACTGCTTTGTGACGTCCCTTTTCATCTTTTACGTAGCCGTCGTTGTACTTGACCAGCAGCTCTTCGCCCAGCCGTTTCCAGCGGCGCACTACCTGTTCGGCGTGACTCACCGAGTAATCGGTTAAAAATTCGGTCACTAATTCGGGATTTTTTTTCGAAAGCGCCACGGCGGTTTTTTCAACAGCCGGTTGAAGGGCAAAGAAGTTTCCTTCCAACTCCTGCTGAACCTTCTGAATATCCCGAATCATGTAGGAATATTTCAGATTGGCAATGTTTGAGACGAAATTGAACACCCACCAGGCGGAATCCCAGGAAAATTTTTGCAGACTACCCACTGTAAAAGAAGGCGGTGCCTCGGTGATGCTGCAGTACAGAGGGACGTAGCAGGTGGTGTAGGTATCGTCCACGCCGTACCACAGCACGCCTCCCACGGCATTCGGCAGCCAACTACGTGACTGCGACACGAAGGAAAATCCCGTTTGCTGTGTGGAAATCGGGCGTTCCCAGGCGTACTTCACGCTGTCCACTGTCCAGGTGATGGGACGCCAGCGGTTGGGCGTTCCAAAGGGTCCGGCATCCACACCTTTGGTCATGTCGTACGGTGTGCCTTCGTAGTGGTCGCGCATCAAAGCCATCACATCCTGCACGGACAGCTTTTTGTCCGGTTTGATCCAGAGCGGGTAGGGCTTGGCGCCGATAACCCCTCTGTTGAAATCCGCCGAAAAATGTTTGGAAGGTGCGCTTCTGCGAAAAATGCTCCACACCCGAGTGGCGCAGTAGCGGAGATTTTCCGGCGTGCGGGGATCGTACGCTTCGTGAAAGCTGAACGGCTTCCCCGATTTGGAATCGTAATAGCCCTTTTTGACGGCAAAAGAGATCACGTTTTTGGAATACAGGCAGTTTTTTGAATCATTTAGAGGAAATCCACCAATGCGGGACATATTGGCGTGTGCGCAAATGTACCCGTCCGGAATGCGGCGCGCCACCCAGACGGCTCCTTTGCCGCCGGGGCCCGGGCCAATCATCTCCATGATCCAGACTTCGTTGCGGTCAGCAATGGAAAAGGTCTCGCCACTGCTGGCGTAGCCGTATTTGTCCACTAAATCAGTAATCACGCGAATGGCTTCCCGGGCGGTTTTGGCGCGCTGGAGGGCCAGATTCATCAGCGTCCAGTAGTGGAAAAGTCCGTCTGGGTTTCGGAGCTCTGGCCGACCGCCAAAGGTGGTTTCACCAATGGCAAGCTGGTACTCATTCATCAGACCGATCACGGCATAGGTGTGGGCGGGCTGCGGAATTTTGTGAACTGTTCCGTTGCGGTCGCGAAATTTAAGGGAATCCCCTGCCTGGTGGTCCTGAGCCGGGGTGTAGCGAAGATGCGGCACAAATTCCCCGTCGCAAGAGTAGGTGATTATGACCGAGCTGTCTTTCGAGGCAGCCTTACTGATCAGAATATTGGTGCAGGCAAAAGACTGCATGGCCAGGCTTCCGAGAAGCATCCCCACGATTCCAGCAATGGAAAACAGGCGTTTCATGATTGCAATCCTCTCTATTAATGAAAAACACATGTGTTTTGGAAATCTCACCGCAGCTATTTAAGGGTGTCGGTATTTTAAAGTCATAAAAACGTAGAGAAAAATCGGCTAAAAATCAAGTTGAAAATGGAAATTTTGCGAAGAATTTCTACAAATGCAAATCCCCTTTGGCATTTTGAAGAGAGAATGCGTTTATTGAAGTGTCATACTGAGCGGGGGTTGATTTTCTTATTCGATTAAGAGCGTATTCTAAAAAGGTCTTAGCCACAAATAGTACGAATTTTCACAAATTGATTTTAGTGAAATTAATAAAATTAAAATTCGTGGTTATTAGAGTGTACGCAATTTATTTCTGGCTAAATTTAACGAAATAATGTTATTTATCTTCCTTTTCTTTCAATCTTCAAAAGCGTTCCGGCTTGCACCGTATCTGTTAATTTCATTCCGTTTAC
>CAZIYL010000398.1:0-2045 GCA_964543425.1 uncultured Deferribacteres bacterium | reverse complement strand
CAGTGCGGGCGATTCAAACGGGAGCGGACGAGTTTTTTGTAAAGCCTGCGGATGTCAATCAGTTGCAGGCTATTTTAAACCAAATAAATAGTAACATGAGCAAGTGGGAACAATCCGATTATTTGCAGCACTATCTGAAAGACACTTCACTTAAACTGCAATTTCAACTTCAGAAAATATTGCATCTTTTGGATGCAAGCCAAAAGGATGATTTAAAACTTAAGTCCTTTCAAAGAAAAGCGTTTAATACAATTTCTGACGGCCTTTTGATGGTTGATGAAACGGGAATTGTTTATCTGTTGAACGATAAAATGGCTCGCTTTTTGGGGATCTCAAATCCGGTATCCGTTTATGGGAAAAACCTTTTTGAGGATTTCCCTGAATTGAAATCTACCCGATTATTTCACACCTTCCAGGAATTTTCGAAAGATCAAAAAGACATTACAATTGACCATTTTGCATTAGCGGACGATTCGGAATCTGATTCCGAATCGGTTGAATTGACAGTCACAGAGAGTCGCTTCAATGCGAAAGATGGTTTTCTTAACGGTGTGATTTTCATCATGAAGAAAGGGAAAAGTCATGAGTGTTAATTCATTGGATTCGCACTGGCACCAAATTTTGGTTGAAAATTTAGATGTTTTCTATCCGAAGGGAAAAGTCCCGCTTATTATGCCTTTTAATGATCGTGAGGAGTTAAGAAAAAAGCTTTTCCGGAGAAATCTTAATCGGATGCTTTCGTACAAAACGCCGGTGTTTATTACAGGCGCAAAAGGAACCGGTAAAGAGTACTGGGCGCGCTACATTCATTCAAACAGCACATTTCGAAATGGTCCTTTTATTGTCGTCGATACGGAGGCGATTCCGCCATCGTTTTTGGAATTTTATCTTTTTGGGAGAGAAAAGACAAAACAAGAAGATTCGCCAAAAATCCGGCGAACCGGCAAAATTCAACAGGCTTTTGGTGGAACGCTTTATCTTACAGAGGTAACCATTCTTTCCTACATGGTTCAAAAGCGCCTGTACAAACTTATTCAGCGAAGCCGAAGGGTGAATAATAATGCAGAAAATGTTCAGCCCATTCGTCTGATTGTTGGAAGCCGTTTTGGTCTGAATGACATTGCAGAGCGTAAGCTGCTGGTTAAGGATTTCTTTTATCGGGTGTCTATTTACAATCTGGCACTAAATCCTTTGCAACAGCGACCGGATAATATTCCGGGACTGGTGTCTGTTTTTATCAAATTATACAGCAAAGTACTGAAAAAGACGGTGAGTATTGCTTCTGCAGATGTGCTTGGCTTTTTAAGGGAATACAACTGGCCGGGAAATATTGATGAATTGCGCGAAGTGGTTTTCCAGAGCGTGAATCGAACAAAAGAAGGTGAAAAGATTTTGCAGCGGCGCCATTTGCCGGAAAATTTTTGGCATCGACTAAAGGGACCGTTGAGTTAAGGAGGCTAATATATAATGGATAATGGCATTAACTTAAGCGAACACATTCGAATTTTGTATCGGCATCGCAAACTCATTTTGCTTTCCACTTTTTTGGTGGTTGTTTTGGTGTTCGCAATGTCGCGGTTTGAAAAACCCCAATTTACGTCGACCGTAAAATTGGCTATTTTTGATCGGGCACTTACGGATGTTGTTCAGGACAATATTGACACAAAAACTCACCTGACTATTGCAAACCAATTGGATATTCTTGAAAGCCAGAGTTTCAAGCGTCGGGTTGCAAAGGCGCTGCCTCCGGATGTTTACAATAGTTTAACATACACCAATCCTTCGGCAACTGACAAAGCGAAGCTTTTTATTAAAAAGGTGTTTGGTTTTAAAACGGTACAATTGACGCCCGAGGCACAAGTGGTGCAAAACCTTAATAGCATTACTTCTGCCAAACATCGCGGCGGTGGAGTGATTCAAATTCAGGCGGTCTCGCAAAGTCCGAAAAAAGCTCAGATCATTGCAAAAGCCACAGCTGATGAATTTGTTGAATTCAATATTGAAAATTTAAAAGATCGTTTAGGAATTTTGCGCAGTTTTTTTTC
>CAZIYL010000397.1:0-2050 GCA_964543425.1 uncultured Deferribacteres bacterium | reverse complement strand
TGGAAGAACAACGTTTTACGCGGGTCGGCGGCGTACAGCCTATTCAAACCGATACGCGGTTCATTGCCGCGACAAACCGGAATTTAAGGGATGAAATCAAGGCTGGTAATTTCAGGGAAGATTTGTACTATCGACTAAAGGTTGTTTACATTCGCATTCCGCCTCTGCGAGAACGCAGGGAAGACATCCCTCTGCTCATTCAGCATTTCCTGAAAAAACACGAGGAAGCCATTGGAAAACAGATTACTCGGATCACGCCGGAAGCTCTTGAAATTCTGCAAAACTATGAGTGGTTTGGAAATGTGCGGGAACTGGAAAATGTAATTATGCAGGCTATGATTTTTGCCAACGGCGATGTGATTACGCCCGATGTTTTGCCCCGTGAAATTGTCCATTCGGTAGAAATAATTTCGAATTGGATTCCACAAACCAAAAAGGAGCTTCAAAAAGAAAAACGCCTTCGCTACCAAAAAATTGACTCCGAGCTGGAATATGCTTTTCTGAAAAATACGTTGCAAAAAACCCGTGGCAATGTTTCTGAAGCCGCCAGACAGACCGGCTACGACCGCCGACAAATTCAAAATCTCCTTAAAAAATATCATCTGAATCCTGGGAGCTTCAAGTAAAGAATTTACTATAAAAAGACATTTCCCGCGAATTTACACTAATTTGTTCTACCGTTGCGAGTTTGATAAAAAAAGCAAAAGTCATCCGGGCTTTTAATGTACCGGGGACGATGGCAATTTATTCAATCTGCGTAATTCCATTTCGCAGGCCTATTCACTAATTCCAAATAAATTAGTATTTCGGCCTTTGCTAACCGTGAAACCCTTCTTCTCGGAATGGCTGTTTAAATCCCATGGGCAGAAACTCAAAACAATCTCATTTATTTAATTATTAATGAGTTATAAATCCAGCTTACCTTTGGCGCACCTTCTGCAATAGACAATAGCGAAAGCGAAAAAATCACAAAAAGGTAGATAAACAAAACCAGGAATTGCAAGAATTTTAATTCCATCTAAAATTTTTTAAACGGCTATTTTTTTACTTGACATTGCCCGCTTTTTTGTTTATCTTTAAAATCAATTTTAACAAAAACTATCAGGCGTGATATGAAACATCTTTATTTAACAGAACAGCAGCAGCTAATTTTATTCTTTGTTGCAATTTCCCCAATTGCAACCGCAGGAGATCCGCGCCCGTTTTTTCTGCCCCGCCGCTTTAGGCGGAACTAATCTTTTTTTAAAAAAACCTTTTTTTATCCAAATCATATTTTATTCCCTTGCTTTTGTATTTAATTGTGTTTTAATTAGTTAAAGGAGACACTTATTATGGATTCTTCTATCAAAAAAGTTGTATTGGCATATTCAGGCGGATTGGACACATCAATTATTATCCCTTGGCTAAAGGAAAACTACGGCTGCGAGGTCATTGCAGTTACGGGTTACCTGGGTCAGGATGACGAGATGGAAGGCCTGGAGGAAAAGGCCATTGCCACGGGGGCCAGCAAAATCTACATTGAAGATCTGCGCAAGGAATTTGTGGAAAACTACATCTTCCCCACCCTGAAGGCGGGCGCCGTTTACGAAGGCAAATATTTGCTGGGCACTTCTTTTGCCCGTCCTCTTCTGGCCAAGCGTCAGGTGGAAATTGCCGAAGCCGAGGGTGCCGATGCCCTGGCCCACGGCTGCACGGGCAAAGGCAACGACCAAGTGCGTTTTGAACTCACGTACAAGACGTTTAATCCGACGCTGAAGGTCCTTGCACCCTGGCGGGAATGGGACATCCGCTCCCGCGAAGATGCCATTGCCTACGCCAAAGCGCGCAACATTCCCATTTCGGCATCACCGGATAAAATTTACAGTAACGACACCAACATCTGGCACCGAAGCAGTGAAGGCGGCATTCTGGAAGATCCCTGGCAGCCGCCCCCTGAAAATCTTTTCGAATACACGGTATCTCCCGAAAACGCACCCGATGAGTCGGAATTTGTTGAGATCGATTTTGAAAAGGGAATTCCCACAAAAATAAACGGCAAAAAAATGGGCGC
>CAZIYL010000396.1:0-2054 GCA_964543425.1 uncultured Deferribacteres bacterium | reverse complement strand
CGGTAGTTTGGCGTCGTCACCAGCGCGCGACCTCCCGGACGAAGCACATGTGCGATTTCATCAAACACGAGCTGAGGATGAAAGACGTGCTCCAGCACTTCCGAACAGAGGTAGGAATCCACGCTGTTTTTTTTCAGAAAAGAGAGATTCTCTGCACTTCCCACAATAAAGAACACCCGATTCGAATGATTCCCGGGCAGGCGTTCCCGTGCCTTTTTCAAAACCGAGTGTGCCAGGTCCACACCAATGGCGTCGCCATTTCGGTATTCTCGCAGGTAAATTCCCGTGTTGCAGCCGGCGTCCAGAAAACGCCCCTTAGCCTGCCGAATAAAATCAAGCACAAATTTCCTGCGGAGTTTTCCTCGCAGGGTGTGGTAGACAATTTCCTCTTCCGGGTATTTTTCCCCGACTTCCTCGTAAAATTTTCTTAACCGTTCTTCATCAATTCGCGTGGGCATTTTTTGTCCGTTTGAGTCTCATTCACTGTTAATCCGTATGATTCATAAAGCCCTGCCGCAAAGACCCCAAGGCACCAAGAATATTAAATAGTTAGTGTCTTTGGGTCTTTGTGGCAATGAATTGTTCAGATTAGGATGAATTTATTTTCTTACCACGATTTTTTTCAAGGATCGCCATTCTGACTGAGAGAAAAATCCCTGAATGGCCAGTAAAACTGGAAATCCTGCCAACAGCAAGAGTCGAAACCCCACGGGCTGAAGCAGTGCAAACCAACGGGGCAAGAAAAAAATTACAATTCCGGCCAAAGCAATTTTTGCCAGGCGCAGCCACTCATAAGAAATAAAATAGGACTTTTGAGCAATCAGGTACAGCAGCGCTGCCATCACAAAATAGGCGCCGAATGTGGCCCAGGCCGAACCCATCATTCCAATGACCGGAATCAAGAGCAGGTTTAATCCGATATTAACAATCGCTCCGGAACCGGTTACGATGGGCAGGTAGGAAGTTTTTTTCTTCAAATAAATTCCCACCAAAAAGTTTACGTAAATCCCGTAGAGCAGGTACGAGAGCATAATCACGGGCACAATAACCGTGCTGCCCCAGTACTGTTCTCCAAAAATAGATTTTCCTAAAATGCGAATTCGAACAATTTCGTTAATGAAAAGGGCAATTGTCAAAAATACAAGGGTTCCTCCAAGCGAGAAATACGTGAGCACCTTCGAGAAAACAGCCTTGGCGTTTTCCTGTTTGGAAGTGGACAGGAAAAACGGGTGCCAGGCAAATCGAAAAGCCGCCACGAAAAGGGCCATGATCATCCCCAGCTTGTAACCGGCCGAATAAATTCCGGTGACGGCATCTCCCAGTTTGCGATCGAGAATAACGCGATCAATTAAATCCATGATAATGACGGCCAAACCGGAGGGAATGTACGGCAGTCCAAATTTCAGCAAAAGGGATTCCGTCTGCCAGAGGAAATCGAAGCGGTATTTTTTCAGAATAATCGGTAAAACGAGAAGAAATGTCGCAAATGAAGTTACGACCTGCGCCTGGAAAATTCCCTCCACGCCCCTGTGCAAATAGATGATTAAATAGACATTTGCGGAAAGATTAATAAGAACATTAATCAGTTTCAGTCCCGTGAATTGAACGGATTTTTCTTCCGCCCGCAGTAAAATAAAGGGAATAACGGAAAGGGCATCGAAGAGGAGAATTCCCCCCGAAAGGACGATCAGTTCGGGGAAGGAGCGGCCCCCAAACACGATCTTCGAAAGAGCGTCAGGGGAAAGTTCAATGAGAATTGTCCAGAAAAGCGCTACCAGTGCCACGGACGTGTAGGCGGTGGAAAACAGCCGCCTCCGGGCATCTTTGTCCTCTTGCAGCACGTAGTAGCGTAAAAACGCTACATCCATTCCGTAGCTGTAAAATACATTCATGACGGCCAGAAATGTAAAGATCAGTGCCGCACGACCGTACTCATCCGTTGGCAGATAGTTTGTGTACAAGGGAAGCAGCAAGAATCCGATGGAGCGGGTAACAATGTGCCCGATTCCGTAAATAACCGAATGTTTAGCCAAGCGTTTTAAACTGCCCACTAA
>CAZIYL010000395.1:0-2073 GCA_964543425.1 uncultured Deferribacteres bacterium | reverse complement strand
AGTGGAACCCGGTAAATGAAAATTGGTTACCAGGCCGTCCACGATTTTAAATTCGTAAGGGGGGTAAATAAATTTATCCGTCCAACCGCTTAGCGGTTTCACATGGCCGTCGGAGGTGACGGAAGACTCAAGTCCGCGAACCGAACTGGTACCAACGGCAAAGACTCTCCCGCCCTGATCTTTTGTTTCATTAATAACTTTAGCGGATTCTTCATAGATTTCAAAGTACTCCGAGTCCATTTTGTGCCGGGATAAATCTTCCACCTGAACCGGGCGGAAACTGCCCAACCCCACATGTACCACAACCGGGACAATTTTCACGCCTTTCGCTTTGATTTCATCCAATATTTCCTTTGTGAAATGCAATCCGGCCGTAGGAGCGGCTACCGCACCCCTTACACGGGCATAAACCGTTTGATAGCTTTTTTTGTCTGTTGGCTCAGGATCCCGCTTTATGTAAGGCGGTAAAGGCGTTCGTCCGAGGTCTTCAATAATATTGTAAAAATTTCCATTAAAATTAAAACGCACCACTCTTCCACCGGAAATGGTGTTGTCAATTACATCGCAGTACAGATCGTCTGTAACCAACAAACGGTTTCCAACCCGCACCTTTCGCGCCGGTTTCACCAGTACTTCCCAGAGATTATTCTCCAATTCCCGCAGAAGGAACACCTCAACTTCCGCATCGGTTTTATCTTTTTTGGCAATTAATCGGGCAGGGAAAACCTTTGTTTCATTAATAACCAGACAGTCTCCCTCTTGCAAATAATCAACCACATCAAAGAATATTTTCTGCTCGATCTTTTGCTGATTGCGATGCAGAACCATCATTCGTGCGTGATCCCGTTTTTCGGGTGGATACTGCGCAATCAAGTGTTCCGGAACAGCATACTTAAAATCTGATAACTTCATTATAGCACTCCGCCTGAGGTATTTTATTGTTTTTTTTATTTCTAATAACCATTTATTTCAAATGCAGTTAAAACAAACTCTCCTGAATGTTTGTCGATTTCTTTTTAGAAATCCCAAAATATTTGTATGCAAACTCCGTCGCCTGTCGCCCCCTGGCTGTACGGTGCAGGAAACCTTCCTGAATCAAAAACGGCTCGTAAATTTCCTCAATGGTGTCGCTCTCCTCCCCTACGGCTACCGCCAGCGAATTGACCCCTACCGGCCCTCCATCAAATTTTTGAATGACGGTCAGTAAAATCCGCTTGTCCATTTCATCCAGGCCGCGACCATCCACATCGAGGCGTTCCAGAGCGCCAGCCGCCACTTTTTTCGTAATGACACCATCTCCTTCGATCTGGGCAAAATCGCGAATGCGCCGCAGCAGTCGGTTCGCAATACGCGGCGTTCCCCGAGAGCGCCGGGCGATTTCCATTGCACCATCGGCATCAATTTCCACACTCAGAATTTTTGCCGATCGTACCACAATGTGGTAAAGATCTTCCGGAGGATAATAATCGAGACGGCTCACCACCCCAAACCGTGACCGCAGCGGGGACGTGAGCAAACCCGCCCGGGTAGTGGCACCCACCAATGTGAAATGGGGCAAATTCAGCCGGACACTTCGGGCGTTTGCCCCCTTGTCGATCACAATGTCGAGCCGAAAGTCCTCCATCGCCGTGTAAAGGTACTCTTCAACTGTTGCGTTCAGGCGATGGATTTCATCAATGAAGAGGACATCTCCTTCGTGAAGATTGGTCAGAATTCCTGCCAGATCGCCCGCGCGCTCCATCACAGGCCCAGAGGTTACCTTAATATCCACTTCAAGCTCCCGGGCAATGATGTTCGCCAGTGTGGTTTTGCCCAATCCGGGAGGACCGTAAAACAAAACGTGGTCAAGCGCCTCACCCCGTGCTTTTGCTGCCAGGATAAAAATCCGCAAATTATCTTTGATCTTCTGCTGCCCGATAAAATCTTTCAACTGCGCGGGGCGCAGAGTACGATCGACCTCGATTTCCCCGTCCAGCAGCTCGGGAGAAGTGGGCGTATTGGCGTACTTTCGTGCCACTTGTTATTTCCTCAAGAAAATTCTTTTATGAAACTTTTTGCACCTGTGCCAGCGAA
>CAZIYL010000394.1:0-2078 GCA_964543425.1 uncultured Deferribacteres bacterium | reverse complement strand
GTCCGCCATCCGAGTAAACCGTGCCACCTGCCAGGGGATCGTCATACCCGCGCAGGGGGATAGAACGGGACAACCCGTCGCCACCCATGAAAAACAAGTCCAAATACGGGATTCTGGACGATTTGGCAAATCCGTCCATGTAGCCCATTCGGGTTTCCGAGTGAAGCACCAATTTCCAGAAAAACGGGAAAAACCAGTTAATTCCAAATTCGGTTTTGTAGTAATCCACATTTCCACCCAACACACCGCCGGCAACTTCCGTGGAAAAATTCATCTGCGAGCCCTGGGTAGGAAATTCCGGTCGGTCGCGGCTATCTCTGGACAGAATTTGCGTGACACTGCTGCTGGTTAACGGCCAGTGTTCCGTAACAATTCCATTTGGGTTCCGCTCAATAATGTACTGCGAAAAATCGGACAGCGAGGTCTGGTCAATCCTGTACACCCAATCCCAGCGGAAGTAGTTGTCTGGCCAGGTGAGTCGGCGACCTAATCGGAAGGATCCGCCGCGACTAATCTGTTTGTAGCCGATGTAGTACGCTTCCCGCTTCGTATCGTAAATATTAAATCCTGCCAGCGTCGGTGTATCATTCAGCCATGGTTCGGTAAAACCGATCTGGAAATCGCGGTAATATCGTCCAAATGTCCAGTTGAAATTCAGGCGTTGACCGTTGCCAAACAAATTATTCATGGCTACGCCCACGCTTCCAATCAGGCGATCCCGTTCGCTCCAACCAGCGGACATATTGGCTGTGTCGGTAGATTTTTCGTCAACCTTGAATTTTAAGTCGACGTGAGAATCGTCCACCGGCTTCACATCGGGTACCACATTGCTGAAATAGTTCAGGATAAACACTTCCCGTTGACTCCGCATTAGAGCAGCCCGACTGAAGGTATCGCCCGGGAAAATCCGCAATTCCCGTCGAACCACTTTTTCCTTCGTCTTTGTATTCCCAACAATATCGATTCTCCGAACCTTTACGGGATTTCCCTCCTGCACCTGAAAATTGATATCCAATTCATTTTTGCCTACAGGAGTTTCAACAGGAACAACCTGCGCAAAAATGTAGCCGCGGTCGTAATAAAGTCCGCCGATCTTTTCTGAAACAGCCTTTTTAATTGCATCCTGATTGTAATAATCGCCTTCACTGAAACCCAGTACAGACCAGAGCTGTTTGTCGCCGAAAAGCTTGTTCCCGGTAAAAGTGATCTTCCGAACCCGGTACCGATTTCCTTCGTTGAGCGTGATATTAATGAACATGTTTTGGCGTTTTTTATCGAAATAAATAGAATCCTTTACAATTTCCGCATCGCGAAAACCCTTTTTGTGATAAAAATCCAAAAGATGTTCTTTGTCTTTTTCATATTCATCCTGTTTAAAATCACCACCAAACCACCACCATCGATCCTCTTTTGTTTTCTTAAACTGCTTTTTCAGCTTGCTAACGGAGAAAAATTTATTCCCCTCAAAATTAATTCGTTTAATTTTAACCTTTTTCCCTTCTTTAATAATAAAATGAACGGCGACCTTTCTTCCCTTCTGAAGCGTGTCAATTTTGGTATTTATCTGAGCCAGCAGATACCCCTTTTTCGAATAGAGCTTTAATATCTTGCGTTTGGTTTGAAGAATTTGATTCGGATTAATGACTTGTCCGGGATAAATTTCGATCTTATCCTTGAGCGCTTTGGTCTTGATTTTTTTATTTCCTTCAATCGTGTACGCTTGCAAGCGCGGATATTCTGACAGTTTAATAATCAGAAAAAGGCCTTGAGGCACCTCTTTGTCGAGAATAATTTGAATATTTGAAAAAATCCCGAGAGACCACAACTGCTTTACAGCCGATTGAATAACATCGCCCGTAATTACCCGGCCTTCTGACAATCCGGAAGTTAATTTAATAATATCCGGATCGGCGGTTACATTCCCTTCGATGCGAACTCCCAAAATTTTCACAGATGGCTTTTCCTGGGAGAATGAATTGCCTCCAAACAAGAGAAATACCAATGCAAAAATTGAAATAAAAGTAATAATTTTTTCCCACAAATGCAACATTTTCAATGCCTCCATCGTGCCTTAGATT
>CAZIYL010000393.1:0-2081 GCA_964543425.1 uncultured Deferribacteres bacterium | reverse complement strand
CTATTTTTCAAATATTCTGGGCAGTAATTTGATTACTTTCCATAGGCCCTTGATTCGCCTCGAAAAACTTTTGGCGTACAGAAAATCAATCGCCCCCAAAAGTCTGTTATACAGTTGTTTGCTGTAGGGATACCACCACATGTCCTTTTTCGCAAAGAAAAGCCGGTCGTGGACAATCACATGAGGCTCGGTCATTTCGTGCAATCCCAGCTCCCCGTGCGTACGGCCAATACCCGATTGTTTGAATCCGCCCCAGGGTGTTTCGGCCATCCCGTGACTCACCAGGTGATCATTAATCATAACAGCGCCAGCCTGAATTTGGCGGGCTATCTTTTCCGCCTTTCTGCTATTCCTGGACCACACGGAGGCTGTAAGCCCCATCACAGAATCATTAGCCAGCCGAATACCTTCATCCATGTCATTCACTTTCATCACACCAACAACCGGGCCAAAGGTTTCTTCCTGCATCAAAAGCATGTCGTGATTCACATCGGTCAAGACCATCGCAGGCAAAAAATTGTGCAGATTCGGATCGGTTGGCACATGAGATTGGGCAAAAATCCTGGCTCCCTTTTTCAGGGCATCTTCCACATGGGCCTTCACTACCTCAATCTGGTAAGATGTGGTCATTGCACCCATATCCACGTTAAAATCGGTGTCGTAACCCACGCGAAGGCTTTCTATTTTCTCCTTTAAAATGGCCATGTACTCATTGTAGATATTTTTGTGAACGTACACCCGTTCCACGCCGCCGCAGGTTTGTCCCGCGTTGGTAAAACCGGCCCAGAGCGTTCCGGAGGCGGCACGGTGGGGATCGGCATCCTCACACACAATAATGGCATCATTTCCGCCCAATTCAAGGCTCACGGGAGTGAGAGTTTCGGAGGCCTTTCGCATGAGATATTTTCCAACCGGCACCGAACCCGTGAAAAAGAGCTTGTCAATTCCATTCTCAAGGAAGGCGTCGCCAGCCACCCGCCCGGGCATATTGACGTACGCAAACAATCCCTCTGGCAAATGGGCCTTATCTATGGCCTCCTTTACGGCTTTCCCCACCATTTGCGTTTCCGTAGCTGTTTTGAAAATGATGGCGTTGCCCGCCAAAAGGCCCATAATAATTTCATGAAAAGGAATTGCAAAGGGGTAGTTCCAGGGAGAAATGATGCCCACAACGCCAAACGGAACGCGGACAATTTTACTGCGCTTGTTGATCATGAAAATATTTCCAGGCCGTAATATTTTGTCTTTCAAGAATTTGTGAGCATGCTTACAGTAATAATTCATGGAAATAATGGCATTAATCACATCGCTCACAAGTGCATCCACACGCACCTTGCCGTTATCTCGAGAAATAATTTCGGCAATTTCCGCCGCATGTTCCACCAAATAGGTGCGTGTTGATCGCAGAAATTTGGCCCGCTGTTTAACCGTGTAATTTCTCCATTCTTTTTGGGCTTCACGCGCTTTTTGAATCATATGCTTTAACTGATCTACAGAATGAACCGGTGTTTCTCCCAAAATTTCTCCGGTAGCGGGATTAATCGATTCAGTTAATTTGCTATCCAACTTTTGCGCTGATTCTTGACTCATTATCATATCCACAAAAAAGGGTTAGAAAAACATTGTTCATATTATTAATTTTACACTGGAATATACAAAACTTCTTGCAGATAATCAAGAAGGCATCTTATTTTATTGGAGGAAATTTACACTTACCGCCCCGAAAATTTTCTTTTAGCCTGCCTGTTTTATTTTTTGGTCATAAAACAAATGGTTGGAAAAATGGTTTCCCGCCATTCGAAATACACGCGTAAATGCCTGATTAACATCCTTTTGAATGTGTTCGTTTGCAGGGAATGGATCCTGATGGCTGTATTTAAAGGGAAAATCCATTATGTGAACCGGAATCTGAAAGTTTTGGCGGCTGCCGGCAAACGTCTTCAGGATGGCTTGTGGCGAGACAACTGTGTCCCTTGTCAGTCCGACGACCAGAAGTTTTTCATTCAATTGTCTTAATCTGTATTCGCGAAAGGTTTTCATTTTATCAAACTGAAGCATGCTTTTTAAAAAAATAAACTCCG
>CAZIYL010000392.1:0-2093 GCA_964543425.1 uncultured Deferribacteres bacterium | reverse complement strand
ACAAACGGCCTGAGAGACATCGATGAAGACGGTATGCCGGATTACTATGAAGTACATTACAAGGAATACTATCCATTCATAGTAAGATGGGCGAACAACAAACACATCCAGAATCCAACAAAGTTCAACGCAACAGAATATCTCAAAAATCAGTTCAACCCATTTGTCAAAGAGAACATACCGCCTATGCTCCTTTCCATGTCAGTCGAAACAAAGAAAGAGGACGTTTATACATGGGTCGGAATACCCGGAACCAACATAGGAAGATGGGTATGGTCGGGCTGGAACACCTACGCAGACATAAGAGCCAGAATCTACGATGTTGGCGGTTTTTCAATGGTAAAAATCTCAAAGCTCTGGGGCTCATCCGTAACCTTCTCATCACTCCACAACGGATGGTACAACACAACCATTGATGTGGGATTATGGGAATCAGTCGGAGAATACACGATCGAACTCGAAGCTAAAGACAAGGCTGGGAACACACTCACATACGATTACACGGTTAAGGGATTCTTCGCTGGTGTTCTGGATTTCGTAAAGGACATTTGGAACGCTGTGGCGGGGGCATTGAGCAAGGCATGGGATGCGGTGAAGAGTGCGGTGAACTTCTTAATAGAATGGATTACAAATCTGATCAAGAATGCGATTGATGCAATTTTATCGCCTATAAAAGAAGCATATAATGAATGGGCAGAAAAGATTGAGCCTCTCCTTTTACAGGTTGGATTTGCATTCGGAGTGATACCGGAAAAAACCGATGAAATACAGATAGAAGTCTCCCAAAAAGATAGTTCACAGAATGAAATTCTTCAAAGGCAGCTGCTTTTAATTCTTTTCACTACATTATTTGCAGGATCGGCATTTGCAGGATTTATCTGGACGCTAGGAAATGTAATCATCGGACTAGAGCGAGTAATAACAATTTTCCAATACGCTGTTCCGGTTCTTTCGATGGCTAGTGTAATAGCGAATTTTATTTCTGCGCAGACTTTCGAAATAGCATTTAAATTGCTTTTTTCTATGGCTATAGGAGAGCTAATAGGTATAGTTATCTCTCAATTTATCCCTCAGGATAGTGGATTTTGGGGAAGTAACATAGCTTCAGTAATTGGAGCTATTGGGGTTGTGCTGTGGCAATATCAAAAAGCCCATTTATCTATCTCTCAATTTGGAAGAGGCGATATAATTGGATTTGGTGTAACACTTATTGGTTTACTCATTACAGGTATACTTTATACATCTGGATATGGATTCTGGTCATCTGCAGTTGGTCTCGCAATCTCAGTTATAGGATTAATAATTGCATTAGCTTCTCAATCTCCTGTAGATAAACTTAATCCGTCAATTGGATATATTGATGAGATGATAGATGCAGGCATTGTGGGTATGAATGCAGAAGAATTTCTAGCAAGCTGAGGAGGTGTTTAGATGAACATAGAAAAAGAATTGTTACTCATTGCAGAGCGAAACAAAAAAGACATTATTTTGTCTTGTCTTGGAATATTATTTTTTTCTGTCATTATATTATTTTTTTGTTATTTTGTATTTATAAGCGGAGTTTTGTCTTTTATTAAGGTTATTTATTTGTTATCTAGTATCTTGATATGTTCATTCTTTGAATATCTATTGTTTCTTGGGATATTTGTTAATAAAGACATTTACCCCCATAAATCTGGAATCCATATAAAACTAAAAAAAAGATATTTTAACATAATTAAATATCGTGACATTGAATTAATAATAATGAATGAAGCTGGAAGCGGCGGTGCCTACGTTGATATTTTTTTCACATCAAATGGAAAGAAGTATATATACAGACCGTTTCAAAGACGAATAAAAAATTATAAAGAATTCATAGAGGAATTGCGAAACCATGGGGTAGAAGTTAAAGTGTTAGAACCTTCATATTGGATTCAGAAAAGACAATATTTTGGTTGGATTGCTAATATGATGAGAGGGAGGGAATTCGTATGGTAACACATAGAGATGAAGAATACGCCTACAACATGCCCGAGAATTACAACCTAACACTCAACGGCACATACTGGAACGGAACCAACCCTGCAAATCCAGACACGGACGGAGACAGA
>CAZIYL010000391.1:0-2112 GCA_964543425.1 uncultured Deferribacteres bacterium | reverse complement strand
AGAATTATGTGTTGTGGGGATTTTTACCCCGCTGGGGAGTTGTACTGCAACCCCTTGGTTTTATTATTTTTCTGATAGCTTCCTTTGCCGAAAGCAACCGTCTACCATTTGATTTGCCGGAAGCGGAGCCGGAACTGGTTGGCGGCTATCACACGGAATACGGCAGCATGAAATTCGCCCTTTTCTTCCTGGGCGAATATGCCGGTTTGATCACATCTTCGGCGTTGATTACAACCCTGTTTTTCGGCGGATGGGATTTCCCGTGGGTGAACGAAAGCGCTTTGGGTGCCTGGGGAGTTATCCTTGGCATGATTGCTTTTGCTGCGAAAACGGGTTTCTTCTTATTCTTCTATCTCTGGATTCGCTGGACACTTCCTCGATTTCGGTACGATCAGTTGATGCGAATCGGTTGGAAATCTTTGCTTCCGCTTGCGCTGGCGAACATCGTAATAACAGCAATCGTCATGGTCTTTTTTGTGTAGATGATTTTGTAGGCATTCGATTTAAACTTTGCTCGTTTTAAAAATAGATTGAGGTTTTCATGAAGGTCAAAAAGATAAAACGTGTTACCATCAAACCCAACCTTTGGGATTCGTTATATATTCCTGCCATTTTGAGCGGACTGAAGGTTACATTCGGGCATCTGTTCAAAAGGCATATTACGCTGGAATATCCGGATGAAAAATGGTTTCCGCCTCCCGGCCATCGGGGAGCCATCCGGTTGAACAGGGATGAACAGGGCAGGGAAAAATGTGTGGCTTGTGGAATGTGTGCTACGGCTTGTCCCGCACACGCCATTTCCATGCAGGGCGGCGCAGCCCCCTGGGATGATCGGGAAAAATATCCGGTCTGGTTCAAAATTGACATGTTAAGATGCATTTTGTGCGGAATGTGCCAGGAAGCCTGTCCCGAAGATGCCATTGAGCTGACAGAAATTTACGATTTTGCCGATTACAGCCGTGAAAGCCTTATTTGGGATAAAGAACGACTCCTGAAAAATTATGATCTTACCAAAGACGGAAATTATTACAAGCGACAATTAGAAGAAACTAAAAAAAGGTAATTGCGATCATGGTCACCGTTCTTCTCTATATTTTTGGAATCTTAGCTATTCTCTCAGCTCTGGGAATGATTTTTCATAAAAACCCGGTTTACAGCGCCCTGTTTCTGGTGGTAACTTTTTTTAGTTTGGCGTCGATCTATGCACTTCTGGGCGCTCAGTTTTTATCCATTATTCAGATCATGGTTTACGCCGGTGCCATCATGGTTCTGTTTATTTTTGTCATTATGTTACTGAATCTTCGCAGCGAAGTCCGACTGCCGATTGGAAGACCCGCTCAGGTATTGTTTGGAATCCTGTTTGGCGTTCTGCTGCTTTTAGAAGGGTTCTTTATCCTGAAATCCGGCACAATTTCCGGGACAATCGGATCGTTTCCCCAATCACGGGTGGATTCCGTTGGCAGTGTGCAGGCGCTTGGAAGTCTTCTCTTTACAAAATATCTGTTTCCATTTGAATTAGCGTCAATTCTCCTTCTTGTGGGAATGATTGGCGCAATTATTTTGGGTCGAAAAAAATTACCGAAAGAATCCTGATCAGATAAGAGGGAATAATGGCACTCATGTCGAATCTTTTAATTTTAGCAGCAATTTTATTTGCCATTGGCGTGATTGGCGTTCTCATTCGTCGAAATGCCATTGTGATTTTTATGTCCATTGAATTGATGCTGAATTCTGTAAATTTAACGTTCATTGTACTGGCGAAGCAGCTTCAATCGCTGGACGGACAAATATTTGTGTTTTTTGTAATGACGGTTGCAGCCGTTGAGGTCGCCGTTGGGCTGGCGCTGATTATTTCTGCCTACCGCCTTCGAGCAACTGTCCACGTGGACGAAATCAATTTGCTGCGGGGGTAGTGCTCATTTTACAACCGGTTTTGGGGCGGCAATTTGAATTATCCTGATTAATTTTTGTGTCGTCGCGCCTAATCCTGTTTTCTGCGGGCTTGCGCTAAGGAATTGAAATTTATTTGATTAAAATAGTTAAGTGAGGGATGGTTATGTCGGAATGGATTTGGTTGGTTCCCTTGTTTCCGCTGATTGGTGTGATCATAAA
>CAZIYL010000390.1:0-2119 GCA_964543425.1 uncultured Deferribacteres bacterium | reverse complement strand
ACACGGTTCGCTATGAATGGTAGAGAAGAAGCCTCTTAAAACCTCGATTCGCTTTTTCAGGGGAATCGGCGAGAAGAGAGACCTGTTCCTTGAAAAAATCGGCATTAAGACGGTCGAGGATTTGCTGGAATATTTTCCGCGGGCTTATCTGGATCGCCAGCACGTAACCGAAATTCGGAGTCTGAAGGTTGGAGTGGACGCAACCGTTGTGGGCAAGGTGACGTCGTTTCGGATGATTCCCGGGCGAAAATCGCGTTTTGTGCTCCGTTTGTACGATGGTACCGGTGAACTCAATTGTGTGTGGTTTAAAGGCGGCTTTTACCTTAAGAATAAATTTCAATTGGGCGAAACCCTTGCCGTGAGCGGAAAAGTGCGTTTTTTCGGTGGATTTCAAATGACGCATCCGGATACCGATCGAATATCGGATTTCAATGACGATGAGAAATTGAATACCGGGAAAATTTTGCCCCAGTACCATACAACGCATGATTTAAGCGATGCGGGCCTGGACAGCCGCGGAATTCGCCGCATTCTGTACCGTGCCGTTTTGGACTATGCCCAATTTGTGATGGAGAATTTGCCCGATGAGCTGCGTCACCGCCACGGGCTTTTGGGCAGGCGTGAAGCAATCAGTGCCATTCATTTTCCGGATTCACCCCGGCAATTGGAGGCAGCCATTCGGCGTCTGAAATTTGAGGAATTGTTCTTTTTACAGCTCATGCTGGCGTATCGGCGGTATCTGTCGCGTAAAAAAGATCAGGGAATTGCCTTTGCCACCGTTGGAAAACGGACGCGGAATGTGGTTGAAAACTTGCCTTTTCAACTGACGGATGCTCAGAAGCGAGTCATCCGCGAGATCTGGTCGGACATGAAAAAACCCGTGCCCATGAATCGCCTGCTTCAGGGGGATGTGGGTTCCGGAAAAACCATTGTGGCGTTGGTGGTGATGCTTCTCGCGGTGGAAAACGGATTCCAGGCTGCGCTGATGGCGCCCACAGAAATTCTGGCTGAACAACACTACCTGACATTTCACCGAATGCTGGAACGCTTGGGGGTTCGCGTGGCGCTGCTCGCGGGGAGCCAGAAGAAAAAAGAGAAAGAAACGGCTTTGGAGGCTTTGCGCGCGGGGCATCTAAACATTGCAATTGGCACGCACGCCTTGATTCAAGAATCGGTGAATTTTAAGTCGCTTGGATTGGTAGTTATCGATGAGCAGCATCGATTTGGCGTATTGCAGCGGGCAAACCTACGCGCCAAGGGGAAGCGGCCGGATGTGCTGATTATGACGGCAACGCCGATCCCGCGCACCCTTTCGCTCACTGTTTACGGCGATCTGGATATTTCTGTTCTAAATGAGAAACCCGCCAATCGGAAGCCGATCATTACCACCTGGCGGACCGAGAAAAGGCGGGAGGACATCTACAAATTTGTCAAGAAGCAGCTTAAATCGGGGCGTCAGGCGTACGTGGTTTTTCCGCTCGTGAAAGAATCGGAAAAAATGGATCTGCGGGCAGCGACCGAGGCATATGAGTCCTTTCGAAAGGGGATTTTTAGGGACATTCCCATCGGACTGCTTCACGGCAGAATGAAGGCCGGCGAAAAGGAAGCCACAATGGAAGCCTTTAAGCGAAGGGAAATCCGGCTTCTTGTGAGCACAACGGTTATCGAGGTCGGAGTGGATGTTCCCAATGCGACAGTCATGGTAGTGGAACACGCGGAACGATTCGGATTAACCCAGCTTCACCAGCTTCGGGGGCGCGTCGGGCGTGGTGCCGATCAGGCCTATTGCATTTTGCTGGCGTATCAGCCCATTTCGCAGGACGGCAGACAGCGATTGGCAGCCATGAAATCAACCGAAGACGGATTTAAGCTGGCAGAAGTGGATTTGAAACTGCGCGGGCCCGGTGAGTTTTTTGGAACCCGGCAGCACGGTTTGCCGCAGCTAAAATTGGCAAATGTTATCGAGGATGCCGGTCTGTTGAAAAAGGCGAGAGAAGAGGCTTTTCAGTTGGTTCAAACAGACCCTGCACTGAAATTAAGCGATCACGCCCGCGTCCGGGAATTCTTTTTGGAACGATATCGCGACAAATTGGGTCTAATAAAAATTGGCTAATGTTAT
>CAZIYL010000389.1:0-2143 GCA_964543425.1 uncultured Deferribacteres bacterium | reverse complement strand
CCGCTGTTTCCGGGATTAATCACCGCATCCGTTTGAATAAAATTCTCAATTCCAAAATTATCTTCAATAATCTGCATTTGTCGCCCCAGGGCACTCACAATTCCGGCCGTTACGGTAAATTTCAATTCCAGGGGATTCCCAAACGCCAGCACCCACTGCCCCACATCCACACCATCGGAATTCCCCAGCACAGCCGGTTTGAGACTGTCTCCCCTAATTTTGACCACAGCAACCTCTGTCAGCGGATCCGACCCCACAATTTGAGCGGGGAGCGTGCGATTATCGTAGAGCGTAACTTCAATTTCGTCGGCGCCTTCAACCACGTGTGTGTTTGTCAAAATGTAGCCGTCCCTGGAAATAATAATTCCGGAACCCGAGTACGCCTGGCGAAAATTTTTGGGCATTTTTTTGTGAAAGAATTTTTTATTGAAAAACTCCCAAAAATCTTTATTTTTCCCGTGGAATTCTTCCAGGTCTTTTATAGAAATGCTTTTGGTAATATTAATTGAAACAACGGAGGGTTTCACTTGCCGGGCAATCCGGATAAAATCGCTTTGGAGATTATCGAGATGGCCGCTTCGAGAGGAAATCCGGGATGTGGTTTTTTCAAATTGGAAATCAGGTTTGAGCGGCCGGTGAGGTTCTCTTGCCTGAGTGGAATCCGTCCAATCGGAACGAAGTGTCAGGCTCAATCCGATGAGAATTCCAATAAAAATAAGAACAACGTATTTCACGTAGCGGGATTTAAGATAGGACATGGGATGAACCTTTCAAAAAAATCAGATGATGCGATCCAATAAGAGAGACATACAAATACCTCTGATTTTCTCAGACATTGTAGAATCCTCTTGATCAAAATATATGATTCTTATTGGCTGATTTCAACTCGGATTCACTATTTTATAAACGGGGTTCGCTGTTTCTGGCAAGAACGGGCATGGCCTATTTCCTGTGGAACACTCTTTTAATGTGGAATGCGTTTGGTCATTGTCAATTTATTTCCCCACACCGAATCGGATTCGTAAGTGACTTCGTCCATAGAGCGTTTCATAATGTAGAGCCCGAAACCACCTGTCTGCTTGCGTTCGACGGCTTCGTGGGCACTGTACGGCTCCATTTGTTTTTCAAAATCAAAGCTTTTCCCGCGATCCATTAAAACAATAGTAAAATTATCGGAATCGTATTTGACAATCACATCAATAAAATGATGGCTTTTGTATCCATAAGCGTGTTCCACTATGTTAATCGCGGCTTCATAAACGGCGATTTTTATTTTGCCCACTTCCGTTTCGGGAAAACCCGCGTCCTGCGCATGGTGAACGACAAAATCTGTAATCTGGTAAAGATCTTTCTCATGACTTCGAACCACAATGTGATAATTTCCCTGTTTCTCTTTGGCTAAGATGGGATTGTCAGGTCGGGGAGATTTTTCATTCTCCTGATCGCCGTCGTAAAGCGTAAACGGTTTGTCGAGGTCTTCCTGATCTAATTGAGCCATTTGATCCACAATGTCAAAATCAAGCTGGGAGTCAATGGCTTCTTCCAACAGGTCCTCTGAGTGTCTGTCAATGCTTCTCTCTTCAGAAGATAAATCCTCTTCGCGAACAGACGCTGCCGACGCTTTTTCCGAAGCCTTTTCCCTTTCGACAACCGCTTCATTTCTGATTTCATTTAAAAAAGAAAGGGGAGAAAAACTGCTAATATTCATTCGAGCGGATTGATTGAGTCGGGAAATTAAAAACTCCCGATTCTCGCGCTTCAATCGACTGGCTGCTTCAATTAAAAAAGCAATAAAACTCGTAGAAGGAAGCGTTACATTTTGAAGATTCACCACAATTTTCTCAAATTGCTGATTTACCAGGTTTAACAGCGCTTTCTGAAATAACCCCAAATCCTTTGTGGAATCAAATCTTCTCGTGGGCAAAAGCACAATCGGCTCAGAAAACGACTCCCCTCTTTCAATAATTATTTTTGATTGTGTCATCCGTGAAGAATACCCCAATCGACTAAGAAAAATAACAGGTGGAAATGAAAAAGCATTCCATTTCCACCCACAGTAACCATTCCGGCGAATTCACATCGTAACATCTAATAAACTATAGCCGCCATACCAACAGAACTCTCTCGCAATTGGCAGCAGATA
>CAZIYL010000388.1:0-2147 GCA_964543425.1 uncultured Deferribacteres bacterium | reverse complement strand
ATTCTTTCCTTCACCACGCGGATTAATTACACACTCACCCCAAATTTGAGCCTTCAATTTTACGGGCAGCCCTTTATTACCGCCGGAAAGTACTCCAATTTTCGGAAAGTCATTCGCCCGAGAGCCAGACGGTATGCCGATCGTTTTGCGTCGTACGATTATTCGGAATCACCCGATTTCAATTTCAAGCAATTCCGATCGAATTTGGTTCTGCGGTGGGAATACCACCCGGGTTCTACCCTGTTTGTCGTGTGGTCACAAGGCAGAACAGACGACACCGACATCGGCGAATTCCACCCGAGGACTGATTTTGAGAATCTTTTCAAGGCCGAAGGCAACCATGTTTTTTTGATCAAACTAAACCACTGGTTTAGTCTGTAAATCATTTATGCCACAAAGGCCCTGAGATTCTTCCTCAAGTGCGGTCACTGAGCATTGTCGAAGTGCGGTCACTGATGGCAGCCGAAGCAGGCGGTCACTGAGCATTGTCGAAGTGCGGCCTCGTCAGAATGACAGGCAACGTGTTTCCCTCTCATTCTGAAGGAGCGAAGCGACTGAAGAATCTCCTTGTTATTCTGTGAAATGCGTAAAAAACCCCAAATGAATCACCTATCGACAATGTTTTGTCGATAGAAGTTTTATAGCACTTAATATACTGATAATGTAACCGTTAAATAGCGGAGAATTCAAAAATAAACTTTGAAATTTCGATAATGGTTCAACCCTCTTTCTCATTCCCAAACAACCTTCTTTGTTATCCCAAAAACCCTGTCACTTTGAATTAAAATCCTCCCCCGTTTGGTTTGTACAATCGCCATCACTTATGGTGACAGTGAAAAGCACTTTTTCGGTTGAATTTTTCCTTGAAATTTTTACATTATTGTAACATCTTTTAGAATGTTATGTTTTCGCGCCGGTTTTTCAAACGATCGGTTTGACGAACACGCTATTTTCAGGAGTCGGAATGCAATCGATTCAAAAAAATATTTTCACGCTTCTGATTTTTACAGGACTTTTTGGGGGGAGCCTTTTCTTTCCGCAAGCGGGACACGCACAAGCTTCCTCCCTGAAAAAGAAAATCATCGTCGCTGCAACCATTGATCCCAATAGCCTGAAAATCGACGGCAAACTGAACGAAGCCGTGTGGCAAAAGCTGCCGTGCCACGACAATTTCATTCAACAGGAACCGCTGGAAAATCAGTCCCCTACAGAAAAGACGTTTGTACAGATCGGTTACAGCAAGCGTGCCTTGTACATTGGCATCAGGGCATTCGACACCCATCCGGGAACTATTATCGGGCGGTTTACCCGGCGGGATCACCCCTCTGCTTCCGACTGGCTGGCAGTCATGATTGACAGCTACAATGATCACCGCACCGCCTTCTATTTTGCTGTTAATCCAAGCGATGTCAAAATCGACAAACTCATTACCAATGACGGTGATTCGGAGGACTTGAATTGGAATCCCGTCTGGGAAGTGGCTGCATCGCAGGATTCTCTTGGCTGGAGTGCCGAATTCAAAATTCCATTCAGTCAATTGCGATTTTCCTCGCTCAAAAACCAAACGTGGGGCATTCAGATTTGCAGAAAAATCAGCCGTCTGAATGAGATTGACTACTGGAGTCCCGAGCCAAAAGATGCCGCGGGGATTGTGTCAAATTTCGGGGAATTGCGCGGATTAAAGAACCTTTCCGCTCCAAAAAATCTGGAGCTTTTGCCTTACGGTTTGGCCGCCGGAACCTGGGGTCCCAGAGAAACCGGCAATCCCTTTGCCACCGGTTTTTCCCGCGAGTGGAATGGTGGACTTGATTTGAAATATGGACTTACCAGCAATTTTGCATTAAACGCCACCTTTAACCCCGATTTTGGCCAGGTGGAGGCTGATCCTTCCGAATTAAATTTAACGGCCTACGAAACCTATTTTGAAGAGAAACGTCCTTTTTTTGTCGAAAGCAAAAACCTCTTTCAGGCCAACCTTGGATTGGGTGGAAATTCGGCTTACTCTGAAAATCTGTTTTATTCCCGGCGGATTGGCCGTCCGCCTCGATACTATCCGAAAATCGCTTCCGATTCGTATCTCAAAATGCCGGATCAAACCCACATCCTGAGCGCGGCAAAAATTACAGGGAAATCTTCCTCGGGGTTTA
>CAZIYL010000387.1:0-2153 GCA_964543425.1 uncultured Deferribacteres bacterium | reverse complement strand
CTATCCTGTAAATCCTGTCTAAAATTTTTCTTGATCGAAATCGACTGCGGGAAACAGGTTAGGGTATTTGCACGGCCCCCACCGACCGGATAGACAATTTCAAAACCGAACCTTTTCCGAAAACAGTCTCCATTAGGGATTTGTACTCATCCACCCATTTTTGGGGCAAAAACACCTGGATAGTACCGGCAAATCCCCCGCCGTGAACCCGGCAGGCACCCGCTCCTTTTTCCCGAATAAAATTCTCCGAAAGGGCCAGAGCCAATGAGACGCCCTGCTCGTCAGGATTTCGGGGACTGTAAACATTTTGCAGCCATTTCCAGGAGGAGTTTCCGGAGTCGGTTACAAGTTGCAGAAATTTCGGAAAATTTTTCTCTCTGAGCGCTTGAATCTGTCGCGTCACTCGGGCATTCTCGGCAAAGAAATGGAGAGCCCGCAAAAGGGCACGGTCGCCGACCTGTTTTCTCAAAACACTCGCCTGAGAAAAAATCTGAGTTTCCGGCACCTCCCTTAAAAAGGATTTTCCAAAAAATCCGGCAACGGCCTTCATTTCCTTGGGAATCGCTGCGTAATCGGCCGTCAGATCGGCGTGGCTGCCGCCCGTGTTCACAATTAGAAGACTATACCTAAAGGCATTCAGATTAAAAGCAACCCGTGTCACCTCGGCTTGTTCCAGATTTCGGAAATCGATTCCTACAACTCCGCCAACCGCCGATGCCATTTGATCCATCAGGCCACAGGGTTTACCGAAGAAAATATTTTCGGAAAATTGTCCAATGGCGGCAATTTCCTCGAGAGGAATTTCTCCCGAATTGTACAGTTTATTTAGAATCGTGCCGATGAGCACCTCAATGGCCGCCGACGAGCTTAACCCCGAACCCGGCAAAACATCGCTTGAAACAAACGCCCTCAAGCCACCAACTTTGTACCCCTTTTCAACAAATCGCGCGGCAATCCCTCGAATGAGAGCCGTGGTTGTGCCCGTTTCTGAGGAATTCGGTTGAAGCTGAGAAAAATCCACGACAAACGCATCAGGATAGCCTTCGGAATAGAGAACAACCGTATTTTCCGATGATTTTTCAGCCGCCGCCACGGCATCCAGATTGACACTCGCCGCCAGCACTTTGCCGTGATTGTGATCTGTGTGATTGCCCCCGATTTCAGTCCGACCCGGGGCACTAAAAAATACCGCCCGTTCCGAACCAAAAAGCTGCGCGTAGGCATTCAAGATTCTTCGGTAGCGTTCAGTTTGCTTTTGAAGAACAGCTTCGGAATGACCGTAAAGCTTCGAAAAACGGTCTTGCCATTCCTGCGATCCAAAATTATTTCCTTGTTCACTCATTTCCCTGGCAGCCTCCGTTAGACCAACTTTACCCCGTGACTGGCTTCAAACACTTCACCCGGCTCCAGAACAATTAATCCCTCACCGCTATTGAATGCATTCGTTGCACAGGTCATTGGTTCAATTGCAACCGATCGTCGATCGGGTGGGATAAAAATCAGCATAAAATTATATTTTCGCTCTCCCGTTTCCTGCCACATACGAATCGTAACATCTTCATCAGGTTTTGAAAGCTCGGCAACCGCCACTCCTCCATTCACGGGCAATTTAAAAACAGAATCCAGCGAGACATTTTTAATTGGAGATGAGTGAAGGAAGCGATTGTCGGTTTCGGTTTTCCCATTGGGCACCATCCGACCCGTGAGAACCATTTTTTCGCCTGCAGGGAGCTGCAAATACAAATCATTTGCACTGCTGCCCAGCCCAAAATAGGGATGCCAGCCATCTCCAAAAGGAAGCGGTTGAACATCGATATTCTTTATCGAAAGGTGAATTTTGAACTCTTGTGCATCGGTAAGCGTGTAGGTTAATACCGCCGAAAATTTAAATGGGTATCCCGGATAATCGCCTGTGTAATCGAATTTCAATTGAGCGGAAATCTTGTTATCTTCGGCATGAACATCCGCAAGCGTTAGGGGTTGATTGTAAAAAAATCCATGAATGGCGTTGTGGCGGGCGGGTTCATTAATCGGTAACTGGTGGCGCATGCCATTGAATACGTAGGTACCATCCAGAATACGATTTGGGAACGGAATCAGCCGGCCGCTCTTCATGAATTTGTTCCGAATCATTTCTTCATCTGACAAAAAAC
>CAZIYL010000386.1:0-2157 GCA_964543425.1 uncultured Deferribacteres bacterium | reverse complement strand
TCGGCTTCTGACGCCTGAAACACAATCCATTTTCCGTTGGGCGATTGCACAGGGGAAGACACGCGTTTGAATCGAAAAATATCTTTAAACTGCATGGGGCGCCTCGCCGTTTGGGCAAAAACCAATGCTGGCAGCAGCAGTAAAATTCCTGTTTTTGCGAATTTTCGCATAATACAATCTCCTAAAACTTTTGAAAAAGGATGCTTTTGGGCACTTATCCCGGGGAAGTTACCTCGGGTGGCAAGTGACAATTCTCCCAAAATGTTCTCAAATTTCTAAATTAATATTTTTAAGACAAAAATCAAGTCTTAATTTGAAACAGGAAAAAATTAACCGAATTCTAACAATTCGATTGGCCGGGTGGCAGAGGTCTGAATGGTGAAGAATCAAAACTCTTGCAAGTTGTCCAAATTTTTAGCATCTTATGTTGACCGGAAATTTCCCGATAATCTTGCGAATGTTGGTCTAACCTTTTAAATAAATTATGGATACAGCAGAAAACATTTCACCTCTTTTAAAACTAAGCGTTCATCGGGCAATATTCAAGTTGGCAATTCCTTCCATGGGCTCGATGCTTTTTATTACGCTGTTCGAATTAGTGGACATCTTCTGGGTAGGGCACCTGGGCAAAACGGCGCTGGCAGCCATCAGCGGAAGCAGTTTTATTATCTGGGCGCTTTATGCCATTGCGGAGTTAGCCGCGTCGGGCTCATTGGCGTTAATTTCGCGGGAATTTGGAGTTCTTAATTTCAAAAGGGCTTCTTACTTCGCCAACCAGGCCATTTGGTTGGTACTTTTATTTGCGATTCCGCTAACCGTTCTCACTTTCGTATTTCGATTCTCGCTGATTGGCTTCCTGGATTTGGAACCTGCGGTTTTGGCTCAGGCGGAAAGCTATTTGCGGATTGTTTTTCTTTCCATGCTGATTATTTTTTTGGTGTCTCTGTTTGATTCCTTTTTTCGTGCGGCGGGCGACACCTTCACACCGATGGTTATTCTAATTGCATTTGTAATTCTGAACGGGATTCTTGACCCGTTTTTTATTTTCGGCTGGTGGATTTTTCCACGAATGGAACTCGAAGGGGCTGCCATTGCAACGGTTATCGCCAGAATACTGGGTGCGATAATTGCATTTTATTTGTTAAAAAAGAAACATTTTCACCTGACGTTGTCGGTGAAACCGGTTGGCAAAGTTTTGTGGAAAATTGTAAAAATCGGTTCGCCGGTTGCTCTTGGTGGATTTACTTTCAGTGTTGTGTACGTGCTTCTTGCGAAAATTCTTTCCCATTTTGGAAGCGTTCCACTGGCGGCTCTCGGAGTCGGTCACCGGATTGAGGGAATTGTTTATTTTATTTGTCTTGGATTTTCATTTTCCATTCAAACGCTGGTTGGCCAAAATCTGGGTGCCCGCCGTTTGGATGAAGCGGAAAAAGCCACGTGGTGGACATTGCTGTACGCCTCGCTTTCGGTTGGATTGTTTCTTCTGCTTTACGTCTTGATTCCTGACAAATTAATGGGCATTTTTGCTTCCGATCCCGATGTGATTCGCGAAGGGGCAAAATATTTGCGGATCATTTCGGTTTTTGAAATATTTTTGGCCTGGGAGCTGATCTTCGAAGGCGCTTTTAACGGGGCGGGCGACACCATTCCTCCCATGTCCATTTCAATTCTATTTACATTGGCACGCGTGCCTTTGGCCTATTATTTGGCAATTTCTCTGGGATGGGGAACCATTGGTGTCTGGTGGGCCATTTCGATTTCAACAGGAATAAAAGGATTGCTAATGGCGGGCTGGTTTAAAAGAGGCCGTTGGAAATTAAAAAGAATTTAAATCTGATTTGCCAACAGCGAGGTGTTCTGCTGCCGGCCACTGGCATCAACTCAAACGAATTTTTGACTGGATTTACAGGATATTTTTAGGCTTCATCATAATAATTCATACTTTTGTCGTCTAGCAAACAAATAAGCAAATTGAAATGAATGAAAAAATCAAAATGAAAAAATCAAAATGAATCCAAAATTTAAATAACCTTTGAATTCGCAAAGACAGATTTATGGCCGGGGAATAATGGCAATTTGAAAATAAGAAATTCTAAAATTATTGTTAACATTTTTGAAAAATTGTAATTACAACCATCCTTCTTGATCACAAACGGC
>CAZIYL010000385.1:0-2161 GCA_964543425.1 uncultured Deferribacteres bacterium | reverse complement strand
CCATTTACTTTTCGCTTCCTCTGCACTATTGCGACGGATTTCAAAATGTCAAAGATGTATTGCGGTATATTCTTTTTGATGAATTTAAATAGAAGAGCTTTTAACCGTGATCTGGCCATTGGCGCTAATTGCCAGTGAGTGGATGGAAGTAAGAATCCTCGTTTTTTCTCAGATGTTGATAAGAAAAGGAGTGTCTGCGGCGAATGACCGTTTTGAAGCCTCGTGTAGCCGCAGGCTTTGCGCCTGTGGGATTTTACTTTTTTGATGGAAGGATAAAAGCCATGAAAATGAAATATAAAAATTCTCTTTTTGGTGCAGTTTTATTTTTTCTGATGGCGACCGCGGCATTTGGAAAAATAAATTCCGCACACGCTACGTTCGTGGAGAATTATACTAATGATTCCCAAATTCAAAGCGATGTGCGAAAAGGTCCCTATTTGATTTATCCGGGAAAGAACACAGAAATGGAAGTGCTTTGGCAATTAAAACAAACCGAAAGTTGCAAAATAGAATGGGGCACGGATACAACCTATTCTTTGGGAAGCCAACAGTCTACGGAATATGGAAATAGCCATCAGCATAAATATTTAATTACAAATTTACAGCCGGGAGAAAAATATTTTTATCGGGTTATTACCTCCCAGGATACGTGCAAAGGTTCTTTTCATGAAGCTCCAGACACAAGTGCAACTCAAATCAAGTTCTTTGTTTATGGGGACACGCGATCGTATCCGGCCGACCATGACAAAGTAGCAAAGAAAATAATATCTACCTACACCAATAATCCCGATTTTCAGACGATGATCATCGCGACAGGGGATTATGTTTCTAACGGTGATTACGAATCAAACTGGGATAATCAGTTTTTCAATCGGTCTTACAAAAACATTCAGACGGAACTCGCGAATCTTCCTTATCAGGGATGTATGGGGAATCATGAACACTCTGGCGTATTGTTTAAAAAATACTTTCCTTATCCTTTCATGAGTCATCGGTACTGGTCTTTTGATTATGGGCCTGCACATTTTGTTATCATTGACCAATACACGGACTACTCATCAACCTCCGCACAATACAAGTGGATTGAAAGTGATCTGGCATCTACGCAAAAGCCCTGGAAGTTTCTCGTTTTCCATGAACCCGGCTGGTCGGCTGGCGGACACTCGAATAATCTGAATGTCCAGAGGTATATTCAACCGTTGTGTGAAAAATATGGTGTCCCTATGGTTTTTAATGGGCATAATCATTATTATTCTCGCGCGGTGGTAAATGGCGTGTGTCATATTACTGCAGGCGGTGGAGGGGCGCCGCTTTATTCGCCCAGCAGTAATTATCCGTATATTGTAGCGACGGCGAAAAAACATCATTTTTGCAAGGTTGAAATTAAAGATAATTTATTAACATTTACTGCGATTGCTTCGGATGGAAGTATAATCGACAAATTTACTTTAAATGAGCCAACGGCTGTTTCAACACCAAAAAGAAAAACTTCCCCCCGAGGGTTTATGTTGTACCCGGCATTTCCAAATCCGTTTAATCCGGTTACTACCATTTCTTTTTCATTACCAAGGCGTTCAAATGTAATTTTGGCTATTTACAATATAAAGGGAGAGATAATTAAAACCCTTGCTAATCGGAAAATGGCGGCCGGTTTTCACAGGATTCTTTGGAATGGAACCAATAACTTTGGAAAAAAGGTGCCCTCAGGTGAATATATCTACCAGTTGAAAGCAAGAGATTATCGAAACGCTGACAAGGTGATTTTTCTAAAGTGAGAATTTGTGCCTGAAATGAAAAAACAATATATATTTTTCCTAATGCTATTATTACTTGCACAACTTGCTTTTGCACAGAAAGGTGTGAAGGGAACGGTTGAGGGCACCGTTATGGATGCTAAATCCGGTGCGCTTCTGCCGGGTGTAAATATAATCGTAAAGGGAACCTATAAAGGTGCGGCCACCGATGCTAAGGGATATTACAAGATTTTGGGCCTTTCGCCCGGCGACTACGATATTCAGGCACAAATGATCGGCTACACCATTCAGTTAAAAACCGGCATCCGGGTATTTGCAGGGAAAACCGTACGGGTTGATTTTAAGCTAGAACCGACCGTGCTGGCTTTTGGACAGAAAGTTGAGGTAATCGGTGAACGTCCGCTCAT
>CAZIYL010000384.1:0-2168 GCA_964543425.1 uncultured Deferribacteres bacterium | reverse complement strand
TTAAGACCAGACTCTACTCCCTAATGAACCCACGAAGTGGGTTAAACATTTGTAGCCGCCAATAGCAATAAAAATAGTTCCAACACCGAAGGTGTTGAACATAAGCACGTTCACTCATGTTGCATCCGCCAAAGGCGGATTCTACATTTTTCCATTTCGTAATTAATCTACAAATGGCAAACATTTTCGATGTTTTTTCTAATACCGATATTTTGCATTCCGTTCCAGCAGTGCATGTTTTTCTAAATTTAAATGAATTTCAGAATCTGGGTTTAAATAAACGATTGTTGATTGAATTCTGTGTTCCGTTGCAAACGACGGCACTGAAATCAGAAAACACCATAAACGGTACTGACAAAACAAGGTGCCTCGGCACAGTGTGGAATTTGATTTTCCGGGTTTCGATCACCAGTGGAATTTGGCCATCCACACACCAATGGAATCCTGAGCCGTGCGATAAGGCGTGGCGGATCCGACAAAATTTTGCATGAGAATCGAAAAGGCCAGAACATCTCCGTCCTGTGTAAGGACGTAACCGGAAAGTGAAGACACGCCTTGCAAGCTGCCGGTTTTTGCCCGCAATTTTCCCTGGGCTGCTGTTCCAACCATTCGATTTTGAATGGTTCCGTCAACACCGGCAATGGGCAGAGAGGTTAGGTACTCGGAGGAAACCGTAAAATCGTTGTACATGTACCTGAGCAATCGAACGATCAGATTTGCGTTAATTACGTCGTAACGGGACACCCCCGAACCATCCACCACGTAATAGGAAGTGGAATCGGTTCCCGTTTTCTGTAGGAACTGACGCACGGCCTGAAGTCCTTTTGGGGCGGTTCCCGGCGGTCCTTGGGTGACAGCTCCCACCGTTTTCAGCAGCAGCTCTGCCGAGAGATTGTCACTAATCTTGTTGGTGTTTTCGACCACATCCCGAAGCGGTTTTGAGTAGTGGGCGGCTAACGTTTCCGCTGAACAGGGCGACGTGCCTTTCAAAATGCGGCCGTCTATTTTAATGCCATTTTTTTTCAGAATCTCATTAAACAGGGTAGCAGCGTAGAGGGTGGGGTCTTCGATGTTCAATGTGATTTGGTAGGGCGGAGCATTGGCCGGAAGTGTGTCCTGAACGGTGATCACATTTTGGCAGGTCATCCATTTGCGGGAAATCTTGAGGTTGCCGGTTTGCGAAGAATCGCCGGTTACACCGTTATTTTCGACGGAAACGTAATCTGTTTGAGGGAAAATAAAAATCTTGACACGGTCCGGAATTTCATCGGAGGGCTTTGCGATTACATTTACGCAGTTGTCATCTAGCGTAAGTGCGCTCAAGTGGGCGGCGTAATCGTCGGGATCATCGTCCCACATCCAGCCTTTGCCGCGAGGAAGGCTATCCAATGCGGAGGCATCGGCTACGAGATTCCCTGTAATGTGAACAATACCGTCGACTTGCAATTGATCGATTAAATCCTGAAGGTCTTCGACTATTAGGTCGGGATCGCCGCCGCCTTTCAGGTAAAGATCGCCGGAAACGACGGAGTCGTGAACCGTTGCACTATCAGTGAGAAGACAGGTTTTGAATGTAAAATTTGGCCTCAAAATGGTGAGAGCGGTTGCCGTTGTTAGTAGTTTCATATTAGAAGCCGGATTTAAAAGAAGGTCACTATTGCGGTCGTAAATAACCCTATTTTTCGTGAGAGAAGCAATTTTAACCGCGGCCTGTGTTTCATTGAACAGGGGTGACGCAAGCAGCGAATCGATTTTAACTTCTAAATTTTGAACGGGATTGTGGAGCCTTACTATTGTTTCCTTTGGCATTACACCCGCGCAGGAAGTTAAGAAAATAATCGCTGCCGTAGGAATGAAAAAACGGGAAAAGAAATGTCTGATTCTCATGCCGAAACTCCTGAAAATTGTGATTGAAAGTCCTTTTTTATGCACCGATTGGCTTCTTCCTGGTTATTTTTGAACCTTCTCATTTTAACCGTTTTAGGGGAAAAAATCAAGCGATATTTTCAAATCTTTAAGAAAGACTTGCCAATGGCTGTAAAAAATTGTAATTTTATTTGAGTTTAGTCTAAAAAGGATATCTCCCACTAATTTCACGAATTATCACGAATGGATTTTATTGAAGTTAATGGAATTTAGCCCCATATAATTTGTATGATTAGTGGTTT
>CAZIYL010000383.1:0-2169 GCA_964543425.1 uncultured Deferribacteres bacterium | reverse complement strand
AAAATGAAACCATTCTATTTTACAATTATTTAAGGAAAATGTCAAGCTGAAATTTCTGCGGTTGCGGGTTTTGCCGGCATTTTCGCTATCATTCATTATCGTGGGGGCTTTCACAAAACGGAGGCTTGCACTTCATTTTTGTTCAGGCAGTAATTATTTTGAACGTGTTCATTTTTTTATTTGTATTCAAAAAGAAAAAATTCGTTCAAACTTATTCCAAAAAAGGAGATTTCGCATGAGAAAAGCAGTTATTATTCGAGGAATAGTTGCGCTTGCAGTTTTGTCGTTTGTTTTCTTATCTACGGCTTGGAGCCAAAGGCGCCCCCGTCGTCCAATGTTTGAGCAAAAGCAGATCAAAAAATATGAAGGCAAGATAGTTAAAATTGAAGAAATCGGCTCCGTAAGGCGAGGGCCTGCTTTTGTTGTGATTCAGGTGAAAGTGATCTCAGGGAAAGTTATTCCATTCCGTGTGGCACCCCAAACATTTCTACAAGAGAAAAAGATTGTTTTTATGAAAGGCCAGCCTGTTACGATTTTTGCTGTCAGGCGCGTTTTTCGGAATCGAACGCTGTACTTCACGCAACGCGTTCTTGTGAAGGGAAAAGAATGGCGCTTTTGGAGCAAAGATGGATTTCCGCTCTGGAGAAGCCGGCGCCCCGGCGTTGAGAGCTCAGGAAAAATTCATTACGTAAAGCAAAGTTGATTTCTGATAACAATTCAAGAAAAATCGGACAAACACTTTTCTCTCAATTGCCACGTTCGGCCAATCCGGTTTCTCGCCACGTGAACCAAAACATCGGCTAATCACCAAAGAGCCACATGGGGCCGCCTGCAGGAACCTTTCCAACAATGGAAAAGGCTTTCTCGGGAAAAATAATGTGATTCCGGAAAGCATCTTCCAGAACGGGGCGTGGAATGGATTTCAGGAAAAAGGCGATTGTGCCCTTTTCACTTTGAGCCGACTGCCAGGCGTCCTCCGGCTCAATTTCAGTGTCCAGATCGGGGTGTTCCCGTGTAATTTCGTGAGAAAGCAGCAGGCGGTTTAAGACGTGCACGGGCACCGGAGTGCTTACCGCTTTTTGAATTTCCTCAATAAAAAAGGGTTTCGGCTCCAGTAGGTAGAATTTTTTGCCGTCGGTGGCCGCAATGGCGTAAGGATTTTTATCTGATTGGAAAGTTTGCATAAGCCTGTGAAAAGAATCGAAGGAGACGGGTGTCGCGCGATCAAAAAAACTTTCCACAAAGTCGTCGGTTCGATTTCGAATGATGCGGTGAATGGGATCGATTCGAAAATTCGGGTCGTAAAGATTCACAAGCGCTGCCATTAGCCAGCGGGATGATGGAATATCTGTGAGTTCGCGGGTGGTCATTTTTGCGGCGCGGGTGCGGTGATTCCCATCGCCCACGGTGAAAATTTTATCCCGGAAATAATCCTGAATCCGGCCCAGAAGCTCGGGATCCGAAAAACCAAAAAGGTCGTACCTGTAGCCGGGATAGTAAGCACAATCTTTGATCAGGTGTTTGGCCGAATCGAGTTTTTTCTCGAGTAACTGATTCAACGAATTTTCCGGATCGCTGTAAACCATCATCACCTGGCCGACATCTGCCAGAATGGCCTTGCGTAATTTTTTTCGATTAATGGCTTTCTGTTTAAAGGTTTCCTCCGATGGGAAAATGCGGTGAAAGTCCGGGCGATAGGTTTCAGCAGGGGAAACGAAGCGATCCAGATCCAGCAGGGCAACGACCTCATCCCGTGAGAAACCGCCTTTGTCCGGAAAATGATTTCTTGCAAATAAAAACTCGGGGCGATTTTCTCGCAGCAGCAATTCGGGAAGCATCTTGTAGCGTTGAAATTCCGCCGCGGCCTGATTGGCAGAATCGGCCTGAATAATTTTGGCAATTGTAGGTGCCTGAATTGATTTTCGTTTTTCCCAGCGATTGGTGTTCAGAAAGATGTCCCATGCAAAAAACATGAATTGATCGGCATATTTTGAAGACGGATAAACTACCGGGAACGGTCGAATAATGGATTCTTCTGGTGTCATTTTAGAGGACTTAACCTTTTTTCTGCAAAGATATTTTCTAATTTTTAAGTGCTTAAAATAGACAAAAAAAGTCTAAATATCAACCCAAATTTCGGAAAACATCCAAAAAATATTTTCGCAAAAA
>CAZIYL010000382.1:0-2199 GCA_964543425.1 uncultured Deferribacteres bacterium | reverse complement strand
GGGTTCATTTAACCGGCTATTACGGCGGCGATCGGTTGATTAAGGCGGCCATCACGACGTTTCACGACTATTGCGAATCCAATCACATCCGGCTTCAAAACAGGAATTTCACTATTCGTTACTCATCTTCCATTCCCCGGCAAGTGGGATTGGCGGGTTCGAGCGCCATCATAACGGCTACAATGAAAGCTCTGATGCGCTTTTATGAGGTGGACATTCCAAAGGAAATTCTTCCGTCGCTTATTTTAAAGGCAGAAAAGGAGGAACTTCATATCAATGCAGGTCTCCAGGATCGGGTGATTCAAGTGTACGAGGGCTGTGTGTACATGAATTTCGATCGGAAAATAATGGCAAGCAAGGGGCATGGTTTCTACGAATCCCTTGATCCGTCACTTCTGCCGAATCTTTATTTGGCGTACAAGATCAGTTTAGGAAAGGTCTCCGGAACGGTTCTGAATACAATCCGCGAACGCTATGAAAAGGGCGAACCTTTGGTTGTAGAAACTCTGGCGGAAATTGCCGGACTGGCCGAGACCGGGAAGAAGGCACTTCAGGAGGGCGACCTGAAAACGGTAAATGATGCCATTAACCTGAATTTTGATCTGCGAAAAAAAATCATGGACATCAGTGAAAGCAATCTGGAGATGGTACGGATGGCCCGCCGATGCGGAGCCACTGCCAAGTTTGCAGGTTCCGGCGGCTCCATTATCGGAACGTACACGGATGATGCCATGTTAACCCGATTGATTATCGACCTAAAGAAATTGAATGCGCGTGTAATTAAACCCTATATTGTCTAAACGTGAGGAAACGTTCATGATTCGCAAAGCAGTTATCCCTGCAGCCGGTCTTGGAACACGATTTCTACCGGCCACAAAGGCGCAGCCAAAGGAGATGTTACCCATTATTGACACTCCCACCATTCAGTACGTGGTGCAGGAGACAACGGATTCCGGAATTGACGACGTGCTGATTATTTCCGGAAAAGGAAAACGAGCCATTGAGGATCATTTCGATCGGAATTTCGAACTGGAATCGCGTCTGGAATCAAAGAAAGACAAAAAGCTCTACAACGAAATTCGCCGGATTTCGGACATGACCAACATTCATTTTATTCGTCAGAAAGAGTTGAACGGACTCGGACATGCCATTTATCAGGCCAGGCTTCACACCGGAAACGAACCCTTTGCTGTTTTGCTGGGTGATACGATTATCGATTCCGTAATTCCCGTAACCCAGCAATTAATTGATATTTACGAGCAGTTTCAGTGTACGGTTCTGGCAGTGGAAGTAGTGCCCCGGGATAAGGTTTCGCGCTACGGAATTATCGGCGGAAAGCCGATCAGTGACCGCATCTGGGAGGTGACGGATCTGGTTGAAAAACCTTCTGTGGACGAAAGCCCCTCAAATCTGGCCATTGCGGGTCGCTACATTTTGACGCCCGAAATATTTCAGGCTATTGAAAAAACACCCCGCGGCAAAGGAAATGAAATCCAGCTAACAGATGCCCTAAGAATTTTGCTGCAGCGCGGGAAAATCGTTTCCTACACCATTGAAGGCACACGCTACGACATTGGCAATAAAATGGATTATTTGAAAACAATTGTCGATTTTGCTCTGAAGCGGAAAGAATTTTCCCGCCCATTTCGCGAATTTTTGAAAGAACGCCTGGGAAAATAGATTGCAAATGATTGCCAAAAATGTTATTTTATTATCTATTATTTGTCTTTTATCGTGTTAGAAAAATGGTGGGAATAAATTGCGCAAAGGACAACAAACCCCGTGGCGTATTATTTTATTGGAAAGCGTCGATTCAACCAACACGTACTTGTTGAATTTGCCTTCAGAGAAGAAAGAAGAGGGGTTGGTTGTTCGCGCAAAAATGCAAACACAGGGTCGCGGGCGTTTGGGCCGGCGGTGGGAATCACCAAGGGAAAAGGGGCTGTGGTTTTCGGTTTTGCTAAGACAAATTCTTCCCGCCGATAAAAATTATCTACTGGCGTTTTCAGCGGCTCTTGCGGTGGCACGTGCTCTTGGAAAAATGGCACCCTGTCATCCGGAACTCAAATGGCCAAACGATGTGCTGATTAACCGTAAAAAGGTCGCAGGTATTTTGCTGGAGCAGCGGGGAAAACCCGTCCCCGGCAGTTTTGTGGTGGTGGGAATTGGCATTAACACTCGTCAAATGGCTGAAGATTT
>CAZIYL010000381.1:0-2202 GCA_964543425.1 uncultured Deferribacteres bacterium | reverse complement strand
TCCTGTGGTACGGCTGGGGTGTTTTGAATCTTACCCGTGCCCTCAGGAAAAGGGTACCCGCCCGTGAGCAGTTGAAAGTGAAATACCTCATTATTGGTGTGGGCCTTATTTTTTTGATTGGCATTCTGGTGGGACTGTCGCGGCTGTTTTTCTCCACAGGGAAAGTGTTCTATTTTCTGGGAAGCTCCTACACAATCCTGATCAGTTTGTTTTTCGCGGCCGCTATTTTTAGGGTTAAGCTTCTGAACATCCGTCTGCTTATTTCGAAAAGTTTAACCTATTTTATCGTCACCAGTCTTCTGCTGTCTATTTATATTCTGTTCATCAAGAATGTTGCTCATATGCTGGCTAATGCCTACGGGATTACTTCCGGCATGATCGAAGGCGGACTGATTGTCATTTTTGTGTTTCTCCTGCGCCCTCTGGAGAAGGTTGTCAGTTCATTTTTGGATCAATTCTTTTTTAGAGAATATTTTCAGATGCGCGAGCGCATGAGTTCGTTTCAACGAGAATTGTTGTCTTGTGTTGATCAGACGCATCTGGCGTGTAAAGTATCGCGTTTTTTGTCGAAGGAAATCGGTTTCCCAAAAGTGATGATTGTGGTTTCGGATGATCAGACCATTGGGCGGTACCGATCAGCGTGCGCCGTTGGCTGGAGGAAAAAGCTCGAATTCTTTGAAGGCGATCCTCTGATTCAATGGGTTCAAAAGAAAAAAATGTTTCTTGAAAGGGAGGAATTGTTGAACCTGCTTCCTCGAAAAACGAGGGGGAAATCGCCCTTCAATGATGTGGCTCTTGTGCTTCCGCTAATTGGTGAAAAAAATGTGCTGGGATTGGTATTTCTGTCTTCATTCCCCACTATGCGAAAATTTTCCGAAGACTGGCTGGAATTGCTGGATATCTTTTCCAATCAGATTTCACTGGCCATTCTGCGGGTGCAGACGATTCAAAAAGTACGGGTAAAAGAGCGGGAGCTGGTTCAGGCCGAAAAACTGGCAGCTTTGGGAAGAATGATTGCGATTATTTCTCATGAAATCCGTAATCCCCTTGGTGTCATTCAAACCTCTGCCGAAACGCTTTTGGAACAGTCTGTGGAGCTGACGGAAACCCAAAAGGAAATTTTGACGTTTATTTTGGATGAAACCGACAGGCTCAATCGAATTTTGACCGATTTTCTGACGTTTGCAAAACCCCAGCCTGTTCGCAAGGTTCCTGTGGAATTGGGAGCGCTAATTGACCGCGTATTTCGGATGTTGGAAAAATCGGCCAGGCAAAAGAAACATGTATTGCGCCTTGTCAAAGACTCTGAATTCGTTTGGGTAGAAGGCGATCCGGATCAATTGTACCAAGCGCTTTTGAATCTGGGTCTCAACGCGTTGGAGGCGATGTCTGAAGAGGGCCAGCTGCTCTTTCGGGTGAAAAAGTCTTCCAAAAAATGGACGGTAATTGAAGTGGCAGATACAGGAAAGGGAGTCCCAATTGAAGATCAAAATAGAATTTTTGAGCCTTTTTTCACGACCAAGGAAAGTGGTTCGGGCATCGGACTGGCAATTGTAAAACGCGTTGTGCAGGAACACGGGGGGAGAGTGGAATTTGATACAAGTCCTTCCGGCACTGTTTTTAGAATCTATTTACCGCTGCAACGGGATGTTGCACAAGTGCCGGTTCCAAATCGTGAATAATGACCGAGTTAGCGTGTAGATTTGAGTGAAAGCATCTTTTTGCCGATTCATAAAGTGGAACCCTGAAGATATCGAATTAACCGTGTGTTTCTTGTCGAAATTTCGTAACCGATCAGTTTTCAATTTGATTTCGATTGGTTTTGAAACTGGAAACAAGAATTAACTAAAAAGTGAGCGTTTTTATGAGGAATCACATTTTGGTTGTTGAAGACGAATCTCGATTGCTGCGTTTGTTGGAAATGAATCTTCAATCGCAGTTTGAGGTCACCGCGGTTTCGAACGGGGCAGAGGCGCTCTCGAAAATTGAGCAAGCGTCATTTGATGTTATTCTTTCGGATATTCGTCTGCCCGGAGCATCCGGGATGGACATTCTCAAAGCCTCTATTCAAAAAGATCCCGAAGCGTCGGTTATTCTCGTTACGGCCTTTGGAACGGTGGAAAATGCTGTGGAAGCCATGAAAATCGGGGCGTTCGATTATCTTGTAAAGCCCGTAAAGATCAAAGAACTGAAAATGGTTCT
>CAZIYL010000380.1:0-2207 GCA_964543425.1 uncultured Deferribacteres bacterium | reverse complement strand
TAAGGCAAGCATCTTGCTTGCATTAATTTGCTATTAGAAACAAGGAATTAGCTAAATCAGATTTCACAAGCCGGAGGCTTGTGTCACATTTTCGTTTAGACACGGTTAATAATAATTGGTTACAACACAGCCCCAGCGGGGCGAAATGTTTGTAGTACAATAATGCCAAAATCAATTTAAGTGCCGTAGGGACGACATGTTTTTTATTTTAAAGAAAATTCTACTAAATTTCAAATTTAAGTTGACGCCAATGGCCTTCAGTGGAATTTATCCTAACTCAAACCGAAGAGCTTAGCTGTGAAACGGATCCGCCAAGATCGGTCTTTTAAAATGGTCAATGGCTAATAGCCAATTCTCAATTATCAATTTGAACAAATAAACCAGTGAACGAGCGAACAAACGAACGGAACAACTGTTCTTACCACCCGTACTTCTCAGGCCCCCAGGATTTTTTGATTTGCGTCTGTTCGGTGTAAATGGACGTCCGTTCGGGAACATCCCCCTGTACGATTGTTCCTGCACCGACAAGGCTGTACGGGCCAATTTTTACACCGGGCATTAAAATGGCATTCACCCCGGTGCGACAGTAATCGCCCACATACGCGGCGTTGGCCCCGGTGCGGGGAATTTCGCGGCGGCCTTTTACCCGGTGTACTGTCTGATCATCATCAAAACGCAAATTGCCGCAAACCGTGGCTGCTCCCAGATCGGAGTAGGCACCCAGAACACCCCAGTACTCTCCGTAGTGGTAGGCATAGGCATTATCAAACATTACGCCCTCAAACTCGGCGCCATGCCCCACAAAGCAGCGATTTCCGATCGTGGTCAGGGGACCCACCTGGCAGTAGCGCTGAACCGTAGCATTGTCGCCAACCACCACGTGGCCGTCCAAAATGGCGCCGTCTGTAATGACCGTATTTTCGCCCACCCAGAGATTCCCATGGATGATCACCCTCGGCCCAATGACACTGTGAGGCCCCAAAACCACGTGCCCATCGATAATGGCTGACTCATCTACGCGGGCGGTGGGATGAATGGCGTCGGCTTGAATTTCTCCAGCCATTTCGCGGATCACCGCCTCATTGGCTTCCAGAATGTGCCAGGGCTTGTCCACGTCCACAAAGATTCCCTCAGTTTCCACGGCCAGAATGTCGCCTCCTGATTGCAGAAAAACGGCCAGCGATTCTGCCAGCTCCGCCTCCTCCGGGGGCATCATACCAATCTGAATGGCCTGCGGTGTGGTAGTGGTTTTTTGAATAGCGGGCAACACCGATTTTTTCAGGCCGTAAATGCCCGTCAACCGGTGGGTTACATCGTCCCGGGGATGACCCAGGATTTCGGCCACGCGATTTTCCCGAACCGCTGCACACCACCAGTTTCGGGAATCTTCATTTCCCAGTGCCTGAACGAGAGTCGCCGCTCCGGATTTTTCAGTAGCAAATTTTTTCAGGAGGACTTTTACATCTTCCGCTGAAAAAATCACATCTCCGTAGACGACTAAAATCTCTTCTTCGGCAACGCCTTCCCAGATTTTCGCCACGGCCGGTGCCGTTCCCGGGAGCGAGAGTTTTTCCACGCGAACATCCGGCTCGTCCGCCACCAAAGCATGAATCTGATCGTCTTTGTAATCGGTAACGACCACAAATTTTTCGATTCCAGCCTGTCGGAGCTTCTGCAACGCACGGGTTAAAATGGACACATTGCCGATCGGAAGCGCCGCTTTGTTCCGCGTGAGATTGTACGGCCAAATTTTCGTTCCTTTGCCCCCGGCCAAAATGACGGCTGTTTTCATGGTTCTCTCCGAATTTTCCAGGCATTCACGGCTGTACTCTTTTCATATTTAAAAATTTACCGAATGCTTTTTTCTCATTCACATGCTTTAACAAAAACGTCTGCAATTCTTTCGGTTGAGCGGTCAGAACAAGAGTGTCTTTAACACGTTCAAATTTAATGGCTTTGGGATGAACGGTCAAATACTTTTCCAGCCAATCCGGATCCAGCGCTGACAGTTTTAATTCTCGATCTAATTCCCGAATAAACAAAAAGGTGTGCGCCGGGACGAAATGCAATTTATAAAAATCATCTCCCGGCAGTTTGGGTGCTTCGGGGAAAAGATCGAGAAACAGGTGGCTCTTTATTTTTGCAAGATGGGCGGTGTAAACGGTTTTTCCGGTTTCTGCCTGGCAAACAAGTGTATAGGCATTTGT
>CAZIYL010000379.1:0-2224 GCA_964543425.1 uncultured Deferribacteres bacterium | reverse complement strand
ATTACACACAGATTAGCATGGTACGCACCATCGAGCAAATCCTGGGACTCAAACCAATGAACCAGTTTGACCTGGTGGCAGAACCGATGACAGACTGTTTTACCGATTCTGCTGATTTTACTCCTTACGAATCTGTGCCCAACAACATTCCGCTGACGGAAATCAATCCTCAATTGGAAAGCCTGAACGGCGAGGCGCTGCACTGGGCAAAGGAATCGCTCAAGCTGGATTTGGAAGATGTGGATCGGGCCGATGAAAACACCTTCAACCGGATATTGTGGTTTGCGGCAAAAGGTCCCGGTGTACCCTACCCGACGAAAAAATAGAAAAGTTATTCGGTTTATTGAGTTTGTTGAGTTTGTTGCGTTATTGAGTTTATTCAGTTTGTTGGGTTTGTTGGGTTTGTTGGGGTTTGTTGGGTTCAACCTTGATCGTCGAGTGATCCGTCCGGGAGTGAAGCGGGACGTTCGTAAATTTTAACCAGGATTTTTTGTAATCGGCGAACACTCCGTGACCGGCTCGTAAATTTTAGCCAGGATTCTTTGTAAAAGGAATGTTCGTTGATTTAAAAAAACGTTTTTCCCGTGTATTTTCGCGCGTTTCGTGGGCTATCATTTTCCTTGCGCTTAAATTTTTGTTTCGGTTATTGGAATTTGGAATTTGTATTTCCGCTCACCTCGATACATTCGCCTTCGGCGAACACTCCGTGACCGGCTCGTAAATTTTAGGCAGGATTCCTTGTAAAGCGAATGTTCCCTGGTTCAAAAAAATGTTTTTTCCGCGTATTTTCGCGTGCTCTTATTTCCCCTGTATTGCAAGAAAGATTTCCCCAAAATAATAAACCCCTTGTGAAAGCATTCCACAAGGGGTTTATTCAGTGGCGCCCCCCAGAATCGAACTGGGCACACACGGATTTTCAGTCCGTTGCTCTACCGACTGAGCTAGAGCGCCACAAATGAAACGCTAAAAATATAAGAAATAATATTCTTGAAATCAAGAGAAATTTCTTCCAAATTACTAAAAAGAATCCGTCGCCCAATAGCAGGTTTTTTCCGGGGGAAACAGCTTCTGAATCACTAATTGCTGCGATTTATCCGAAAATCCGAAATATTCGGGACTCAAAATACTGACCATGCTCCCCGTGTGGGGTTTTCTTTCCACTTTAAAATGACGCATCCTTTCAAACCAGGCACCAATAGGAGCCGTAATTTGCACCTTCCGGCGGTTGCCGCGAATGGAAAGCTCCTGCGATAGCGTATCCAAAGCGTTCTGCGCTTCATTCAGAGCTCCGAACTCGTGAATCTCGACTATATCCGTCCCAAGTGAAGCCCGCACGTACGCCTGAATTTTCCCGCCGGCATCTGTTTTCACAAGAAACAAATTAAGATCTTCGTTATTGATGAAAAATTGATTCTTCCAGTACACATCGTCCCTCACCATGGGGCCGTTCCATCGGGATGAAAAAATGCGGTAGATTTTTTTCACTTCTTTTAGATCACGGTGTTTGTCGAAAACGCGGACCAAAACATCTGAACCGGGCTTTTTTTGAATTTCCGCCACAAACGTTTCTCGTTCCAGCGTGACAAATCCCACACGCTCGTAAAAGGGATTGATGTCCGTAAAGAGCAGAGACAACGGCAGTGACCACTCGTTCATCTTTTGGATGGCATCCTTTAGCACACGCGACGAGTAGCCCCGCTTCTGAAAACCCGGATGCGTGGATACGTTGGCAATCCCGCCAAAGGGAATTTCCTGGCCGTTTACGTACATTCTGCGCGGGGTAATCTGAACGCTGCTGGCCAGGACGTCATCCACCCGCAGCAGCCGCGTGTGTTCGTATTCAATAAAAGGATCAAAAAACAGATGCCGCTCAAAATACTCCCTTGGCGTATTTTTAAAGACCAAACTCCACAGGTCAATGGCCTCCAGCCAGTCTTTGTGATTCTCTGCCGATTTCAACGTCTCACTCATTTTTCCTCCGGGCGCTTGCTATTCATATAAAAATGCATCGTATTGGGACGAACGCCTATTGCCATGAATACAAGATTTTAATCGTGCATTCGGGGCAAAAAACTTGCCTTGGGGGTTGTTTACTTTTCGACGTGTACCCCCCCATCCACACCCACAATGTAAGGAACCCCCCCAGCCCTTCGGATCGCCTTTGCCACGGCCTCCGGATTTTCAGGCGCATAAGCAAACATGCATCCGCCGCCCCCGGAACCGT
>CAZIYL010000378.1:0-2225 GCA_964543425.1 uncultured Deferribacteres bacterium | reverse complement strand
TTCGGGAAAATTTGCTTCCGCCGGGAAAATCCACCCGCCTGTTTTTCTGGACGGGCATGTGCAATCCCATAGCTAAACAAATCAAGATTGCCAGAATGAGCAATATTTTGCAAATCAACGGCGGGGGTGGCCGTCTGGATGCCAATTACCCTTCTGTCAGCGATTTTTATCCCCCTTACGCACAGGTTGGCGAGGAAATACGCATCAATGCCCGAGCCAGTAACGAGTATGAGTTTACGAATCTCTGGCAGCCGCCCTACGATGGCTTCAAACACCTGATTGAAACGCTGAAATTTTCAGAATCCGGTTTTCGGCGCGTGCCTGCCGACATTTATTTCCACTACTACAGCATGGAAGTCAAACCGAGTTGGAATGCGCTTCGGCAGGTGCTCAATTTTGCCCGGCACCAGGATTGGAATTTTGTAAAGACATCCCAATATGTGCAGATGGTGCAGGATTTTTTGACTGCCCGAATCTTTCAGGCCGGGAAAGACACCTTCCTGATTCGCTCCGCAGGATTTGCCCGAACCGTTCGTTTCCGGGGTGAAACACGGAGCGTCAATCTGGCGGAATCCCGAAACGTGATCGGCTTTACACACGAAACGGGAGATTTGCTGGTTCATTTGAATGCCGAAAAAGATCACCGCATCGTATTGGGCAAGACCGAAATGCCGATCCCCTATTTGTCGGAATTTAATCGGCCGGTTGATTTTAAGCAAACCGGCGGAGATTCAATTAGAATCCAGGCAAACGGGTACGGTTACTTTCGAGCAAAATTAAAAAATCTCCCACCCAAAAGGGTTTTTAAGCTGGTCAATCTGACCGGTTTAACGGCTAATGAGTACCGCCCTGGCACTGTGTTGAATTTGAAAAAACTGAAAACCCAAGGGAAAATGTCCCGCAGAACCTTTCGCAGCGGTGTGAACGGAGTGCTAACCATTCGGGCATTTCTTAAGAATCGCTCTGTTCTTATTTTAAGACCCGCAAATTCTTTTCACTTCGCAGAGGATCGAATCAAACTATGGGCATTAGCGGTTGTGTTGGTTGGTTTTGCTGCCTTTCAATTACAGAGTCTGCGGAAAAAGGCAAAAAAATAATTGGAATCAAATCAAAAGGAAAATTGTTTTGGATGATCGCTCGAAACTGCGTGTGTGCCTGATTGTGGAAGGAGCTTACCCGTACGTGATGGGCGGCGTGTCCGTGTGGGTTCAGCAGTTAATTACGAATTTGCCAGAGATCGAATTTTTGCTCTGGACGGTGGTTCCCGACAAAGGGCAGCCCCACAAGTTCAAATTGCCTCCAAACGTGGTGGATTTGGTGGAGATTCGGCTTTCGGAAAAATTGAAGGCGGGAACCCGAAAGCGGCACGTGCAAAAGCAGTGGAAACAAATCAGCAAATTTCATGATGAAATGGAGATGCGGCATTTCGAAAATTTTGAGGATTTCGTGAAGCTGTTTGACCCTGGAAATCCAAATGCCTTGAAGGTGGAAAATTGGTTCAGAGATTTACAGGGGTGGGAGCTGATGACAAAAAAATACACTGTGCACCATCCAATCTCGCCCTTTGTCAGCTACTACTGGGCCTGGCGCGCGGTTCACATTCCGATGTTTCAAATGGTACAGGCGTCCATTCCACCGGCTGATATTTACCATGCTATTTCCACCGGTTACGCGGGACTTTTGGGAACCCTTGCCAAAATACAAAAACGGAAGCCCTTTATTCTCACGGAGCACGGCATTTACGCCAAAGAGCGTGAAATCGAAGTTAATCAGTCCGATCTTTATATGGGTTACCAGAAACGAATGTGGCGGAATAATTTTAACGCACTGGCGCAACTTGCTTACGCCCACGCGGACAAAATTATCGCGCTCTTCCGAAAGAATCAAAAATTGCAGATCGAAATGGGTGCCCCTCCGGAACGGACGGAAGTGATTCCGAACGGCATTCGAATTCGGGATTTTATTTCGATTCGTCCAAAGCCGCACCCCTCGTTTAATGTGGGGTTTGTGGGACGATTGGTAGCAATTAAGGATGTGAAAAACTTTATTTTGGCTGCACGGATTGTAAAAGATCGGATCAAGAATGCCCGTTTTTATTTGATTGGCCCTGGTGACGAGCAGGCAAATTATTACGACGAGCTTCAAATTCTGGTCAAAAATCTGGATCTTCAGGGCTCGGTAACCTACACAGGCAAGGTGGATGTGAAGAAGTATTTTCCGATTCT
>CAZIYL010000377.1:0-2238 GCA_964543425.1 uncultured Deferribacteres bacterium | reverse complement strand
GGCCGATGCACCATCACGATCCGCAGTCGACGGGGCGGAGTCCCTATCGGGGGCCCCAAAAAGGACGGATTGAGTGGACATTCAAGTCAGGCGGCACGATTTCCTCTGCTGTGGTCATTGGGGCGGATGGGACGATCTATTTTCCCTTTTACAATGGAAGCAGAAAAGAATTCTCCGGGCTTGTGGCTCTTAATCCGAACGGCAGACTAAAATGGAAGCGTATTATTTCATTGCCGCCGGCGGCTCAACCTTTGGTATCTGCGGATGGAACACTATTCGTTGTAGGCGGAAAGTCATTTCAATATAACTGGTTCACCCAACTAATTGCCATTCGTCCGGATGGCACTATAAAGGCTCGCTACGATTTTCCTTTTGAGCTTAGTCTTCCCACCATGGGAATAGACGGAACCATTTATTTTACCGCCGATAATACGGAAAAGGGAGAGCTTTATGCTGTTAGTCAGGACGGAAATATTGTCTGGAAGGTAATGCCGCCTCATTTTTTTGGCTTTCAAAATATTCCGATTTCGCCGGACGGCGGCACTCTCTATTTATTTGATATCACAAAAGACACGAATATCATTTCTTCTTTGTGCGCGGTTGGGAAGGAGGGTCGATTGAAATGGAGATATTTTCTGGGGGGCAAACAGAGAACTTATTCCTCGCCTCTTATCGACTCCGATGGGAATATTTATTTTGGAACCACTTTTTTAAGCAACGGAATTCCTGGTTATGGCTTCTATGCTCTTTCTCCGCAGGGAAAATTGAAATGGAAATATCCCGGAATATCGAGCTTGGAACCTACCATGGATCGTAATGGAAATCTAACTTTCATTGACGGAGGATTGGCAAACATCATATCAGTGGATTTTGCGGGTAATTTACGATGGCAAAAAGAAACTGATGAATTTTCGCAATCTTCATTTATTTCCGATCGTGATGGTTCTGTTTATTTGGCTTCTTATTATTGGCCGTCTTCATGTCATATTACCGCCTACGACAATAATGGAAATGTAAGATGGAAAATTCCGTTTGATGGTAATGTCACCCGTGTGGCCTGTCCGGCGATCGGACGAGACGGGACGCTTTATGTGGGCACTTATGCGGGGAAAGATAGTAAATTGTATGCCATTGAATAATTCATTCTGACGCAAGGATGGTTTATCATGGAATATTGCCGAGAAAAGCATATTGCCGGGAGGAAGTGTGTCTGAAAAATCGGAAGACAATCAACAAAGGCATTCACTTCAACTGTTCAATTACCCGAATCCGTTTAATCCTGTGACGCAAATTACTTACTTTTTGCCGGATGGCGGGCCCACTCGGTTGACGATATTTAACTTGAAGGGTCAGCGGATTGGGGAATTGGTGCATGCCAGGCAGCGGGCGGGGCAGCATTCATTTGAGTGGAACGGGGCAGGTTTACCGGGCGGGGTCTACTTCTACCGCATTCAGGCCGGAAAATTTACGGCCACCAAAAAGCTTTTGCTGCTGAAATAGGTTTTGTGGCCACGAAGACCCCAAGACTCGAAGGAGAGGTTTTCTTTAGTCCGATGGCTCTGCGGCTAAAGCATTTCACAGCAGCGATGCCAGTGCGCATAAGGAAACAAACCGGTGACCGAGTGTTCGCTGCAGGCGCTTGCTGAGCAGAGTGTACACTGAGCGAAGTCGAAGTGTCGAAGCACGGATGTATCGTGGTGACCGGAGGCAAAAAAAGCAAAATTTCATTTTCCAATACCTGAAGAAACTTCACCGCAAGGACGCAGAGCCGCAAGGCATTTTGAAAATAATTTGCGCATTCGCGGCTGATTTTTTTTCGCGTGTTTCGCGGATTAAAGGCTTACCCTCGGCCATTGGCTTTTTGGAAAGGGAAGAAAGCCTGTGCCGTATATCTGGATATTGAGAAAAAAGCTATTTGATCTTCGGACAATTTCCGAATTTGCTCAGCGCCCTTAGCGCCTTCTTCGCGAGCTTTGCGGTTGCTTTTTACTTTTTTCGTCCTTTTCGCGTATTTCGCGTGTTTCGCGGGCTGATTTTTGAATTTTTTGTAACAAATCCGTTTTTTTAAAAAAAGTGCTTGACATTTTGTTTTTTTTTAGTTTTAAATTTAAAGCATCAACTGGCATGACGTTCTTAAAACAGATTGGACGGATTATTCTGACGCAGGCAAGCTGAAGAGACCTTATCCAATTAACTGTATGTGACAATAATCGCCTAACTTGAATATACATTTAAAAT
>CAZIYL010000376.1:0-2258 GCA_964543425.1 uncultured Deferribacteres bacterium | reverse complement strand
AAAAAAATGACACAGAGAACCACGGAGATTAAAAGAGAGAACCGCAGAGAAATTAGTGCCGGGCAGGTAAAAAAAATTGGCGAAAATTTGGGAAACCCATTTTTTGCAATAAAAAGGCTTTTTTTCTTTGCGGCTGTTTTTTCCTTGATTTTTAAATATATTTTTATAAATTAAAAAAAGCGAACTCGCAAAGAAAATTGGTGTATCGGATATTTTTAGTGTTTCTCTTTTTGGCTTTAAGAAATGTGATTACAGACGTTAATTCTCTCAGATTGCACCAAATTGAAATGAGTCAATAGGGTTTTCCTATGACAAATGACCAAAAAGGAGGATTCAATCCATGAAAATCAAAAAAATGAAAATCGGTTTGGGCATTTTGTTTGCCGCAGGCCTGATTTTGGCCTGGATGAGCATGGGTTTTTCCGGTACGCCTCAGGCAAAAAAAGGGCAATTTAAGTATATTGGCGTGTTAAAATGTAAAATGTGCCATAACAGTCCGCGGAAAGGGGCGCAATATAAGATTTGGAAGAATAGTCCGCATGCAAAAGCTTATGAAACCCTGGGAACCGCAGAAGCCAAGGCTGTGGCCAAGAAAAAAGGTATTGCCGATCCCCAGAAAAGCCCGAAATGCCTGAAATGCCATGTAACAGGCTATGGTGCTCCCAAAACTGCTTTCGGCCCCAAATATCACATGGAGGATGGAGTAACCTGCGAAGCGTGCCACGGCCCGGGTTCGGCCTACTGGAAATCTTCTATAATGAGAAAGATTTACAAAAAGCAAATGAATGGTTCCACTGTGGGCTATGTCCGTCCGAAACCGGAATCCTGCAAGAAATGCCACAATCCGGAAAGTCCGACCTACAAAAAATTTGTTTACGCAAAATTCTGGAAGAAGATTGCTCACGATATTCCAAAGAAATAAACAAAACCTATTAACAAGAACAAAAAGCATCCCGCAAAATGGGATGCTTTTTTTATTTGAACAAAAAACCTACTGTTTAATAATTCAACACAATTTGGCGTCAATAGAAAATAAATGAAAGGCAATGAAAAAAAATAAAATATTTATTGATTTTTATCTTGTAAAGTTTAAATTAATAGTCAATATTTGGTGAAGGCTAAATTGATACAAATCAAGTGTTAAATTTTATTTATCCCCTCAAATATAAAAAAATAAACTCATTATCCGGGAGATTCCGCATTTACAATCGGTTCGTTTTATCAATAGCAAAAAGGAAGGATAAATTTGTTATGAAAAAGGCAAAGAGATTCGGAACGGCTTTGATACTTGGCTTGATTTTTATTCTTGCCACAATTTTATTCATTAACCATTCCGATCATCCATTTGTTCAGGCGCAAAGCAATCAGGATTGTCTGGAATGCCACGGCGATCCGGAGTTTACTGGCGAAAATGAACAGGGAAAAGAGGTCTCACTTTATGTCAGCGTTGATTCTCTGAAGAATTCTGTCCATGCCGGTTTATCCTGTACCGATTGCCATTCCGATGTTAAGGAATCGCCGCATGAAGAACGGCCGAAAAAGGTATCTTGTGCGCAATGTCATGAGGATATTTATCAGGAGTATGCCAAAGGAGCGCATGGAAAAGCTTTTCTGAGTGGGGACAAAGACGCGCCAAGCTGTGCAACTTGTCATGGTTCTCACAATATCCATCCTGCAGATAATCCATATTCTCCAATTTCAAAATTGAACCAACCCAAAACTTGTGCAAAATGCCACGGAGATCCGGCTTTTAATAAACGGCATAAAATCCCTGTTATTGATCCTATCCAGGGCTATATGCACAGCATCCACAGCAGGATGCTACAGCAAGGAAAGAATGCAGCTACTTGCAGCGACTGCCATGGAGCACATAAAATTCTTCAGGCATCCAATCCTGATTCAAAAATTAATTCCAAAAATGTTCCGGAAACCTGCGGCAAATGTCATTACACTGAGTACAAGCAATTTATTGAAAGTATACACGGGGAGGCGCTTCTAAAGGGTGTGGATGATGCTCCCAACTGTACGGATTGTCACGGGGAACATTCGATTCAGGGGGTATCTAGTAAAAATTCTCCCGTCAATCCTGAAAATGTTTCGCAGCAAACTTGTGCCCGGTGCCATGCCAATGAAACCTTGAATGATAAATTTGGCATGCCAAAAGATCGGGTGCTCACCTACGAAAACAGCTATCATGGCCTGGCTATTAAGGGGGGATCGAAAATTGCCGCCAATTGTACCAGTTGCCATGGTGTTCA
>CAZIYL010000375.1:0-2259 GCA_964543425.1 uncultured Deferribacteres bacterium | reverse complement strand
CAGGGTTGATCCGATTTCACTGATCTTTGTCTTCATCTTGTTCCTCCGTTTTTATGATTTGAAATTTCGGGACGATCCCATATTTTTTATAAGGACAATTTTCTTTCATCAATTTTAAATAATCCCGCATGCGATTTTTCCAGAATTGCCGATCCGGGAAAATCATTCCACAGGTCGAATCGCATGGCAAATTATTAATTTTGCGAGAGACACAAAAGACCTTTATCATTTTCGTTTCAGGCAGCTTACTCATGATGCATCTCAATCAGCTCATTCATTGCCGATTCGCTGCCAATTACAACTTTGTAGTGCCCCAATGCCCAGGTAATTGCAAATAGCCATGCCATTAATCCCGCAAAAAAGCCGCAAATACCAATTAAAACATAAAATGCAATCATGATTCCTCCTTTAAATGCCATATAAGCAGATGTTATACTGCTAATCTTTTACAAAATGGTAAACCAAGATTTTCGGATGCCTTTCTACCTATTTGTCTATAATATTGGGAAAAACAAAACTCTGCCTCAAGTGCAGTAGCAGGTTCAATCTTAAATATATTATCTCCCCATTGCCATACATTTTTTTGTATAACCATAGTTTGCACCTGACTGCTTTGTTCGGGCGCAATTTTAGACTCTGGTTGATTGTTGTTACTTTGTTTGTTTTTTGACATTTGTATCTCCTGTGTCGCAGCAGGTAAAACTGCCTCTTTCCTTCCATTCCCTCCGCCGGGCCTTTGATGCCCGCCTTTTGATCTTCTTTTTCAGCCCCGTAATGTGCTTCCATGGCTTATAGGACCAATATTCATTAAGCCATTTTGATTCCTTTCGAGATGCAGGCCTCATTTTCTTTCTCTTTTTGATTTTTCCATTTTAATTTTTAATTTATCTATGCCACCATCAAATACTTATTCGCCTTCTCCACGATCTTTCGCGTAATCTTTCCCCCATCGGCTTTGGCTATCGTCATTGCCACCATCAGCGAATTTGTAAGCTGACGCGCATTGCCATTTGAGCTTTCCATCATATATTTCGCCAGCGCATCGTCAATATCAGGAATATGCTGCTCAAGAATTAATTTTGCATCATTGACCGTCATTGGCTTGAGCTGCCGTTTAATCCTGACCCGGCTCCAGAGTTGATCCGTTTCCTTTATGCGGGAAGTCAGATTATCAATAAGCGAATTTGCCCCAATTAGCGCCACCCCTACACCGGTCTCATCATGAATGGCGCGGATGGTTTCCAGCGGGCGGTAGCTCATCTGTTGCGCCTCATCAATAATAATCATCCGAGGCGTATTTTTGATTTGCGCCACAATCCGCTTAAAAATCGAATAGGCATCATTCCGAATCGAAACCCCAATCTTCTTGCCGATTTCCATCATTAATTTGTGCGTGTTCATTGTCGGATTGTATGTGATAAAAATAGCATTTTCATGATCTTCCAGGTATCGCCGCACGGCCTTTGTTTTCCCGTATCCGGCCCGCCCGGTAATGACTACCATGCGCCCCATCACCTGCGCCATATCCAGCGTTTCAAAAATCATTTTTGCCGCGCTGGTCATCACAAATGCGGGTTCGGCCGGACTTTCCGCCCGACGCCGCTGCAAATCCAGAAATTGTTCTACTTTCTTTTCGATTCCATCATTTGAGCCTGTATATTTCCTCTGCTTCCACAAGGTTAATGCAGATGCAGATATGCCCAGCATCCTGGCAATTGCTGCCCAAGAAAGATGCGATTCTCTTTGAAATTGCTCCAGCTTCTCAATCATTTTTTGCCTCTCTTTCTATTCTCTCCTGAATAGCCCGGTGAATCTGTTCTAACTTCCCAAGCTGCTTTTTGGTAATGAAACGTCCATTTTTGTAGTCATTTAACAACGAAAAATAAAATGTCTCTTCCCAATCCGTCAGAATGTCCGTGTGGATTGCTATTCCATCGAATAATTTTTCGATGTGGTCATAAAACCAGGGTCGATTTTGAAAATTCACCGCTGCCCCCTGAATAATCCATTATGCTTTTCCTCAATTTTATCTCTGCCGATTGGCAATACAAAAATCACATGAAGGAATAAATTGAAGCTCACGCTCCAGCCAATGATAAAATAAATTATAGATGGCCAGCCACCCTTAGAAAAATAAAGAGCACCGGAAATGCTAACCAGCATGAATAATTTTGCCGTATGCCATCCATCTCCGAAAATCCAGTGCGTCCATTTGTTATGATTGGGCTTCCATTGCGAATAAAACCACCAATATGCCTT
>CAZIYL010000374.1:0-2261 GCA_964543425.1 uncultured Deferribacteres bacterium | reverse complement strand
TAGCCCGTGAGCAAAATAACCGGGATGTGTTTGTCTGAACTTCTCACTCGCTCAAGCAGGCTAATGCCATCTAATTTCGGCATTTTTATATCGCTTAGAATTAGATCAACCGGTACTTCCTGAAATTTTCTGAGCCCGTCCTTTCCATCCCTGGCAATAATAGGCAGGTGTCCCCAACCCTTAATGACATCCGAGAGAATTTCCAGAATATCCTCTTCGTCATCGATAATGAGTATATTATTCATTTTTTGCTCCAGCAATATGACGTTGTTCTATTTTTTTATTGGCAAGACTCGTGCCATTCATAATAGAACAAATACGTGTGACGGGAGGTTTTTCCAATTAAAGATAAATTAAGAGATTAGCCAAAGGGGGAATAAAGCAAACAAAATAATCTTAGAATCGGAATAATAAAAGTGGGCAATTTTTTCCCATCCTGGTCAAAAACCGCCTAATTCTTTTGGGGATTAATTATTGATTTTTTCAAAGGTTACACATGCTTCTTGAAACGATTGGAAGAGAGCATATAGCGGGAAAATTGTGCCGAAGGGGGGATTCGAACCCCCACGACCATGCGGACACTACGCCCTGAACGTAGCGCGTCTACCAGTTCCGCCACTTCGGCAATGACACTAAAAATTTATTGAAAAAGTTCTCAAAAGTCAAGACTTTTCTTAAGCTTTTCAATAAAATCTATTTGATGAAATTGTAGGTCAGGCCAATGGCCAATGCTTCCTGAATTTGTGTTTTGGGTGAAATATCCTTGTCATAGAGGATATTTACGATCATATTAACCGAAATGAATTTAGAAACTTTTGCCGACCAGGTGTTGTTCCATTTTACATCCACGGCTGTCATATTGGCAAAGCTCGAAAAGAGTCCCAGTTTCGTAACGTAAAGCAGGTTACTCGCCAGCTTTTCTTCCAGTTCTGTAACGGATTGAATGCCCGTTTCAAATTTTGTTTTTTCAATCACGTTCGGCGTGGAGGCCTTGTCAGCGTATCTGAATTGAGAATATTTATTGGTGACTGTTTCCTTTATCCCCAATCCCAGACGAGTGGTGAATTTTGGCCGGATTGTCCAGCCGAGACCGGCGCCGCCCGTGATAAAAGCCGGATCAAAAAAGGCAGATTTAGCGAGAGGGGGCGTTTTTGAATAATCGTACCCGGTAGCGAACTGCGTCAGCAGTCCCGCCGAAACGTAAGGATTTACAAACAGGCCGTATTTGTACGTCAGCAGGCCGTTCACATCGATTCGGTCCACAGCATTGCGCAGGCTTTGGCTTCCGATTTTTGTTTGCCCAAATGCAAAATCTCCGGTAATTTTCCAGACGTATTTCGGCTGATTGTTCAGGAACTGGGAATTCAGAGTAAAGGTGTATGCGTAGGCATTTTCACCGCCGGCCGTCCAGTTGCTGTAACTATTTTGTGTGAGGTTCAACCCGCCCACAAGTGTGGGCTGAAAGCCCATTTTTTCTTTTTCCGCGGCAAAACTTACTGTGGTAAAGATAAACAGTGTCAGAATCGCCGCCAAAAGTACAAATCGTTTCATTTCAAAAATCTCCTTGTTTAACAAATTATTTCTGCAATTCCGGGATGCGAATTTTTTGTCCGGGGTAAATGAGATCCGGATTCTTGATAACCTCCCGATTGGCCTCGAAAATTTTTGTGTAAAGGGAAGCTTTCCCGTAAAAATGAAGTGCCATCTTCGAAAGCGAATCTCCTTTGGCCACCGTGTAAAAAGTGATCTTTTCCGCAGGTTCAGGAGCCATAAATTGATCATCATTTACCCGCGCCACTCCCTCAATATTTCCGGCCAACAGAATAGCTTTTTCCTTGGTGGCAGCCGAATCACACACCCCAACCAAGATTATTTCATCACCTTCTTCCGTCACCTTGAGACTGCTGATGTGATCGCCAAATGTTTCTTTAATTAATTTTTGTACGGATTCTGCTTTATTATCCTTGCCGAGAAGTTTTTGTCCGGCGTCTTTTACAAAATCAAACCAACCCATTTTTTAGATCCTTTCTTAGAATAGTTTTTTGCCAACCAACGATTCCATAAATTTGCAAGAAAAAGAAGCCGGATAAAAAGTATCCGGCTGCGTGTTTCTCTTAATCCGTGATGGGCTTAATAGGTTACAACAGGGTCTAAATTCTTGGCATGTTCAACCCAGGCTTGAACCGTTTTCAAATTTGGCAACTGCCGAACCAGTTTTTTCTGCGCGTTAATTTCCTGCATTTTTCCCCACAGGTTTTCTG
>CAZIYL010000373.1:0-2286 GCA_964543425.1 uncultured Deferribacteres bacterium | reverse complement strand
TCAATGGGCTTTGGCCGTTCATATTCCGGTACCGTTTGTAATCACTTTGCGCATTTTTAGCGGACTGGGATTTCAACTCATTTCATACCCTATTTTAGTGGGCGCGTTTTTTACCGGACAATATCTGAGCGGTATGCTCAATAGAAATTGGGAAAACTTTGCCAAAACTCCCGTATCCTCGTGCCTGGTGTGGAATTTGGTGCAGGAGTTTCAGTTATTTTCCAGGAGGCAGGGATAATCTTTTTTCTGATCCACTCATTAAATTCAATTAACTGCAATTTATTTTTTTATTGGTGATCTTTGTAAATTTTTTGTGTTCTTAATGGTTAATTTTTTTTAGCTTTGTAGCACCGGGAATTGATTGAAAAGTACACATTTTTGCGAAAAGCCGCAAAATAGAGGATTTTTTATGCCACACATTTCTGGAAAATGGACGAAAGCGTTTGGTATTTTTTTTCAAATTGCTCTTTTCTCTTTAATTTATCAAAATTGCTCACTCCAGGCGGCTACCAAAAATTACAGGATCACACGTGTTGCCGTTCAAGCGCAGTTACAGCCGGATGGTAGTATGATTGTTCAGGAGACACGTGCCTTCCGATTTAGAGGGCATTTCCACTTTGTTTACCGAACGTTTCCTGAAAATGGCCGGGTAAAATTTGCAGATTTTTCAGTGTTGGAGGAAAATCATCTTTATTCCTTGTCCCAATCGAAGAAGCCGGGTACCTACGAGATTAGCCGGGAAAAGAATCAAACGGAAATTCGATGGTTTTTTGATGCCAGAAATCAAACGCGGACATTTACAATTCGGTTCAAAGCTGAAAATGCGATTCAGCGGTACGAAGATGCTGCGGTTTTATACTACAAATTCATTAGTGAAGATTGGGGAATCGGCCAGCAGGGAATTGAGATCTCTCTGAAACCGCCTGTTTCGTTGGCTCAATCGTCGGTAAAAGAGTGGCTGCATGGGCCGCTCTGGGCCTCATCTCGCACGGGTGCAGACGGCGCTATTTACATCCAGTGCGCCCGGCTGCCCAAAAGGACCTATCTGGAAATCCGTGCCCTTTATCCGCCGGAAATCTTCCCGGGGCTGCCGTTGATTAAAAAACGGGTTAATAATGAGATTCTGCGGGAAGAAGCAAAATGGGCAGTGCAGGCCAATCAGATGCGGCAACAGGCCATCCAAAAAGAGAAAAGTCGCCGTCGGAAAAAAGCAACCGGCAAATGGGTTGTGATTGGCCTGAGTTTATTCGGTTTGTGGCTGTGGTGGCGAATCTACCAAAAATACGGAAAGCGGCCCCGGGCTGTCCACAAGAATTACGTTTCCTCCGATATTCCGCAACACCTGCGTCCGGCTTTTGTGGGGTATTTGATGAATAATCGGCAGATTTACGGCAACGCCCTGATGGGAACAATCCTGGATTTTGCGAGGATGGGTATTTTGAGCTTTTACGAGGACGAAATCGAAAAAAAGTCCCTTTGGGGAAAAATGAAGAAAAAACCTCGTTATAGTCTGAAATTGAATCGAGAAGCGTTTGAAAAGCAAAAAGAGAATTTAATGGAATTTGAAAAACGACTGATTCTTTTTTTATTTGATGGCTTGGCAGGCGGGAATGCATCGATTGATCTGAATTCCATCTGGAAAAATCGGAGTAAGTTTTTGAAATTTTTCCGCAATTGGAAAAAAGATGTTCAAAATGCTGCGAAGACGGAAAATTGGTTCGATGAAGGCAGCAACCGGGGGATGCTGCTTTCCATTGCCCTTGGCATCGGGCTTTTGATTTTGGTTGTGCCTGCTGCGTTTCTTGTGGAAGAATGGGCCGTTGTTTTGGGCGGAGCCGGTCTTCTTATTTTTATTTTGTCGTTTGTGATTCCCCATCGGACGAAAAAGGGCGAAGATTTGGCATCACAATGGAAAGCGCTGAAGAAATATCTTCAAAAAACCCAATTTTTAAAAGGCGATCACTCGCAGTTGCTTGATTCAATAAGCGATTATTTGATTTATTCCGTAACGCTGGGAGTGTCGAAAAAAGTCATTCAAAAATTAGTGGAACAAATTCCGGCAGAGGCCTACCAGCATTACGTCGGATGGTACGTGTACGGCGGGCAGGGAACATTTTCTCCCGAAGCATTTAGTCACTCGTTTTTGTCGGCTGTCTCGGCCACAGCGTCTACTTTGAGTTCGGCTTCGGGCGCAGGTGGAGGAGCCTCTGCCGGAGGCGGTGGCGGTGCCGGTAGCGGAGGAGGCAGAGCGGGGTAGCCGAAATGCCAATTTGGCAGTGTTTTTTT
>CAZIYL010000372.1:0-2288 GCA_964543425.1 uncultured Deferribacteres bacterium | reverse complement strand
ATCTCAACATCTAACACTTTCTGCAATTTACTAACAGTTTGGCTGACAATTCCAGAAACCGTTTTAGATATCCCATCAGACAACGCAGTAAATTGACTATTTATTGTCGAGTCAACATGTTGCCGAAAGAGGGATTCAATTTTTTCTTTGAACGTTTCGTAACTGTCTTTTGCAGAATTCAGCACTTTAATGAAAGTTTCTATTTCAGTGTGCTTTACTTTCAGATCAGCCATTTCATCTGTGAGCCTTTTGTATCGTTTTTCCTCCTCTTCAGAAAAACTTGATTCTTTGCGGAGATTGTCAATTTTTTCTTTAATTCTGGTTATGTTTTCAGTAATTGCTTTTTTATCGCCTAATTCTTTTAATTCCTCTCTTTTTTCCTTAAGCATCCCTTTTGTTTTGTAATAGTCATCTATCACATTGAACATCTCCGTTTTATTTGCATCCAAGTCCCTTTTAACAGTGCTTCTGAAGTTCTTGTACTCATCCGATGAGTCAACAAGCATTTTGTCCACAAGGGCATTCAGTTCAGCTTTCTGGTCTTCCGCAAGACGGTTAAGGTATAATTGTGGAATGTAGGTAATCGGCCTGTTTGGATTGTCCTGATCTTTTAAACTGCAAACCCTACCGTCAGCCCATTTAACTTCAAAATCAAAATTGTCGTCCTCTTCAAAATCATATTTTAGTGTTTTGTATTCGCTATCTTTGTTAATTTCCTCTATACGGCTACGATCAATCGTTTTTGCAATGTGATACAACAAAATAGATTTGCCGGAAGATTTTCCGCCTATAATAGAGTTTAAATTCGGATTAAGCTCTATCCAGCTATCGGAAAATTCTTTTGCTGACCTGGAGTCAATAAAACGGACAGCATCAATCACGGTATAAGGTTTTTTTTCTTCAGGCTTTTCCTGCTGAATTTTTACCCTGCCATCCGGCTCATAGATAATCTGTTTCAGGCCTTCAAAAGTCGGGTCTGCTTTTATCCAAACAAAACGATTATCTTCATATTCTGTAGCTTTATGATTATCGGAGGCTAAAATTAATGGCAAACAGGTACCGATAGCCGGAAAGACAATTTTTTTGTAATCGTTAATGTTTTCAGGTTTGCCTATTTCAAGGATATCAATATATTTAGTAACCAGCTCTTCTTTTATAGCATCTTTAAATTTTCCGAGATTGCTTTTAATGTTTTCAATGGAATTTGTTTTTGATCCTGCATGAACAGAAACAATCCCACCTAAATCATGAATTATTTTAGACGCCTCTTTAAAATCAGAAAATACACGGTCATTAGTTTTCTTTTTGACATCTAATTCTGTAATATTCAAGATCCCGGATATTTTAGTCCAGATGTCTCCAACATCATTTTTCGATAAATTATCTGAGAATATCCCAATAAAGTGAACAGATTCGCTGCCACCAAGTTCAGATCTTAACTCGATACCAGGGAATACAGTTATTTTATCACCAGCAATTTCTTTAATTTCGAATATTCGCTCAAGATCTATCTTATGGTGGTCTGTTATCGCGATAGAAGAGATATTCTGCTCTTTAATATTTTGTACAAAGTCATGATTAGATATTGACTTATCATCATAGTCATAAGAACTGGGTGTATGAATATGTAAATCCCATTTACGCCATTCAGATCCTTTTAGATATTTTGTGTAGTTTATCATTCCTCCCCCCAGACTTCAGCGATTTTATCCTTTATTTTCTGCTCATGAATGGCGGTCAGCTTTTTGCATTCCTCAACCATTTTCTGTTCTTTTTCGATTTCAGCGACGATTTCTTTCTGGACTTCAAGGGGCGGGAGGGGAATTTTGATTTCTTTCAAGATCTTTACAGATGCCACATTTACAATAGCGGCTCCATGAACATTTGATTTTAATCCATCTTGAAAATTATTACTTTCCATCCACAATTTTAAAAACTCATTGTTCAAATCGCTTTTTACCATTAATTTTAAAAGTGCTTGGTTGATAATTCCTTTTGGCGAATTCTCAGGGACTATTGCGACTTTCCCCATTGTTCCAGAGCAACTCATTATAATGTCACTCGGAAACACTTGGAACCTCTCCATTTCGCTAAACTTTTTACTGTCAATAAAATATCTAAATTTTTTAAATTGGTTGTTAATGGCATGAGATTGTTCATAGACAGCAAATCCATCCTTAACAAAAATATCTTTTTTTAAACTTCCGCCAAAAGGACCTCTAACAAAACCACACACCTCCCCCAACTTCACCATCGGCCAGTCGGGGTTGATTTTGATGCGGGGTTTC
>CAZIYL010000371.1:0-2289 GCA_964543425.1 uncultured Deferribacteres bacterium | reverse complement strand
ACGGATCACCCCTCTTTTTAGAGGGGAATTTTACTTAGGTGCGAAAAAATGGATTTTCAAAATATCCAAAAAAATTAATTTTTTTAGATTTATTATACTTCATTATAAAACAATATGTTAGATAAAAATCGCAACGATAGAGTTTTGATTGCATCTTTCAGCGTTAAGAAATTGCTTCGCCTTTTCATTCCTTATTCATCGCAATCAGATATCAAAAAACGGATTTTTCGCTCGAATGTTAAATATAAGAACAAAATAAAATCTAATCAAGATATAAAACAACCACAAGTAGATGTTTTTAAACATGAGACTTTTACCCGGGATATTCTCATTTGCCTGACATTTTCCTCTTCAGTATTTCCCCCGTTCTTTCGATAATTAATAAGGAGTTTTGTCGGATATTCAATTGCTATTTCTAAAAAAGAGCTCATTTTTGTCCGAGCGAAAACTCGGCGCAAGCCCCCGGTTTGCAGGATTGGATCGAACTAACTCTTTGTTTTTAATAGCAACCAAAGCGGACAAAGAGCTTGCGGTACATTTTTTAATAGTTTTCATTCAACCGCTCATTAAAAATCAAGGGATAAAACATGAGACGATTTTTTTCAAACTTCACTATTTTCCTGCTCGGTTTGACGGCTTTCGGGCAACCTCTCTGGTCACAGAATTCCACACAGCCCGAACCGGCAGAGCACTCCAAGCAAGTGTACGTCGATCAAAAGAGCAACACAATTTACTGGCCGCTGTCAAAGCCGTTTTACCTGCGGCTGGCAACCGGAGCTGACAAAAATTCGGAATCTTTCCTGCTTCAAAATGCGTTTTCCCGCTCAAGAGGGAAAGGAATCAAATTAGTGAAAAATGGCGTGAAATTGGAAATGTCGGGGCGGCAGTTCATCCGCTGGCACAACTATCTTACAGGAGATTCCATTTTGTTTGTTTTCTACTCCGATGGAGACGCACCTGCGGTAACGCTAAATTTGGAGGGGGCGCAGTCACGCAAAACAAACAGCAAGCTTATTTACGGCAAAGGGTTAAAAGCCACACTTTTCGCAAAAGACAGCCTTTCCGGCGTGCAGGACATTTTTGTTTCTATTGACGATGCCGCTTTCGAATCCTACAAAACGCCTTTTTCCTTTACTCAGGAAAAGTCCTACAGCCTTCGGGCTTACGCCGTGGATCACGTGGGAAATGTCAGTCCGATGATTTCAAGGACATTTTCAATTGATTTAACTCCGCCCAAAACCGAGCATCGGGTTCTGGCCCATGCCATTGACAATGTGCTGTCGCCGCAAGCCAAGATCGAATTAAACGCCTCAGACGAAGCCGCAGGGGTGAAGCATATTTTCTTCAAATTTGATTCAAGTCAATCTTACTCCACGTACTCCGACGAACCAATTGCTATCGACGGCCTTTCTTCAGGAGAACACCAATTAGCTGCTTATTCGGTGGATCAGGTGGGCAACAGAGAAGATACAACGCTGTTTCGATTTTACGTAGACGGAAAAGCGCCGACACTCAACACATTCATTTTGGGTGACCAATTTATTAAAAAAACTAGCGTGTACATTTCTCCAAGTTCGAAAATAAAATTTCAAGCCAACGATAACAAAATCGGGGTTCAAGACATCGAATACGCCATTAATAGGGGAAGTTTCAAGATCTACACGGAGCCATTTACACTGGCGCCCAGGCAAAAAGTTTACTCCATTGCCTATCGCGCCAAAGACAAATTGGGAAACGTCAGCGCCAACGGGCATCTGCTTTTCCAAATGGATGCCGTTCCTCCACGGAGCAAGCACCGATTTGACGGAACAAATTTCGAGCAACGAGGGCATTTCTGGATTCCCAGTGCCACGAAGATTGCCCTTCTGGCAAGCGACGCAGAATCCGGTGTACAGTCGATTAAATTTAAAATTGGTGACGACCCTGAAAAATCTTACCAGGCACCCTTCGCTCTGCAGAAGGAAGGCACCTACGCCATCCAATATTTCGCTGTTGATCAGGTAAATAATGCGGAAAATCCCCACACCATTACAGTTGTGGTAGATAACACGCCGCCAAAAATTATGATGAATTTCAGCTCTGCGCCAATTGCAAAAACCGCACCGGACACCAGTATCTCCGCCTACCCGCTGGACACTTCTCTGTTTCTGGGCTCAACGGATGCCTCTTCCGGTGCAGCGGGTGTGTGGTACAAGCTGAACGGCTCACAGGAAAAGCAATATCGCTCGCCGCTGGTATTTAAAAAGCCGGGGACGTACGAAGTCACTGTTCGCACGGTGGACCGTGTTC
>CAZIYL010000370.1:0-2297 GCA_964543425.1 uncultured Deferribacteres bacterium | reverse complement strand
CGGGTGGGGAATATCCTGACCCTGAAAACTGGGGAATAATGTGACCCTTGACAGTTATAATGCTTGACATTGATGTGATTTAAATTTTCAAGAGATTCCTGGATGCCTGACCAACTTAATCTATTTTCAGCGGCAATTGATCATAAAATACAGGCAATTGCTTATCTTAAAGAATTAGATTTTCGAGCGGCACAAGAAGAGATAGGGCTATCTCAAAAAATCGATCCCTATTTGGCCGATCTGAACATAATTGCCAATGCGATTGCTTTTCTAAATGAACAGGTAAACAGCTTTCCGGATTCCTCTACAGCAGATCGCCTAGCTCATATTTGGCAGACCATGCCAAAGGCCGTGGAAAGGGAAGAGATTTCCCTGGCCGGATTAAAATTTCTGGATTCTATTGTTGCACCCATTGCTTTAAAGGAAGCCAATACGGAAAAAGATTTTGTTGATAGCGAGTGTCTGCTTCACAAAGGGGTTTGTTTTCTTGCGCTGAGAGAAATCAACCATGCTCACAAGCTTTTATTGGATGCCGTTACCTCCGGCAATTTTGAAAGAGCCGATTTGTGGGGCTATCTCGGGGATACGCTCTATTTGCAGCACAATGTGGGAAAAGCCAGAGCCGCCTACCTGCACGCTCTTGTAATCGATCCTCAAGAATTAGATTTGCTGCGTCTTGCTTATCAGCCGATATTCTACCTGTACAATCAACTTCGGCATACGTATTCGGAAATCGAAGCGAAAGACCTGCTTCTTACCTACGGTTGGTTTGATGGGATTTTTGAAATTCCCAAAAAGGATGATCGACTAACGCGGCTTGCGATGAATTTATGGAATCAAATAAATCAGGGAAGGGTAAATTCCGACAGGCATTATTATCATTTTTCGATTAGTCTTTATCTGGATCAATCCCAGCCTCCCGGACAGATTTATGTTGAAGCACGCGAGCGAATGATGGATTTGGATCGACAATTATTTAATCGCTATTTGGAAAAAGTGACAGCGCAGCCATGCAATCGGTAAAATTAGAGGGATCTGCAGGTCAAGTCCCTGACTCGGCAATCTTGTAAAAAGCGACCAGGGAAAGCAGAAGGAAAAAACAGACTCAAAAGGGAATGGCAGCGATGGTGGATTCCCTGTGTGGCGGTTTTTGGCGACTCAGGCAAATCGACACTAAAAAAGAAGAAGGCATCGTGTCTAAATCAGAAGATGATGAAATAAAAAAGGAGATATGGACAACGGAAGAGTTTGAGCGGGAACGAAAGAAGGAACAGGAAAAGCACAAAAATGGCAAAAATTAAATTTTTGTAACAAATGCAGGATTGGGGGAAATCCCTTGACAATTTGATAATATAGTTGTAAAATGTAACATTCCACTTAAATTATTTTCTCAAAAACTCATTGGCGATTGGGGGCCAGTGTGAATTTTATTCTTTTCCATATTAGTTAAGCCCGTTTCCCTTTGCAAAAAGGCAAAGGAAAATAACGGGCTTTTTGCGTTTTTAAGGAGAGAATTAGGCTTATGAGAATTAAAATCCAGCTAATGCCTTTGAACAATCATACAGTTGTTTCGGTAAATTACCAATATCCTGTTTCTGCCGCCATTTATAAGATTTTGAATCGAGCCTCTCCGGAGTACACGTCGTTTTTGCATAACAAAGGCTATCCGGCACCTTCGGGACGGTTGATGAAACTGTTTACCTTTTCCAAACTGTACATTCCCCGCGCTCAATTTAAGGATGGAAAACTTTTTGGGGATTTCCGGCAGCCCTGGCGGCTCTTGGTCGGAAGTCCCATGCAGGAGGACTTTGTTGAGAATTTTGTGCTGGGGATTTTTGATTCTTCGACGATTGAAATTGCCGGGTCAGGCGTACGAACCAAATTTCAGGTAATACAGGTGGAATCTATAGTAAAACCAGAATTTAATGAAGAAATGCGATTTCGATGTCTCTCTCCCATTGTCATTTCCCGCCCGGAAGATCGGGAAAACAGGCGAATGCCTCATTATTACCGGCCGCAGGAGGAGGGACTAAGTGAGGCGCTGCGGAAAAATCTGCTGCAAAAATACCAGATTATTCACAACATGTTTCCTCAAAATGAGGCATTTGAATTTCGGATCACAGAAAAAGACAAACCCCGCTCCAAAAAAATAACCATTAAAGAAGGCACAGCCGGTGCAACGGAGTTGAAAGCTTTTGAAACCTATTTCACACTAACTGGCAATCCGGAGCTAATGGAAGTTGCCTGGGAATGCGGCCTCGGCGAACACAACAGCCAGGGTTTTGGGATGGTGGAGG
>CAZIYL010000369.1:0-2305 GCA_964543425.1 uncultured Deferribacteres bacterium | reverse complement strand
CTCTCTTCACTTCGGTTGGTTAATGCTGATCCAAAAATATAAGGAATATTTAAATCCAATAATATCCGAATAGGAGTGGCTGCATTTTTTAATTTTGTGACTTCTGACAGAACATAAATGCGGCTGATTTGGGGATTCATATTTGCAGGATGAATAGAGGATTTTTGAGGAGAAGCCGTTAAGAATAGCCTTTTCAACTCTTTTTGAGAAACGGGTATTTTGTCTTTTGGGGAAGAAACTTCATAAAGAATCACCCCATTCGCCTTAAACACAAGTATATTTCTGATTTCAGGGAAGAGTTCTCTCTTGTTCGAAAGGTATTCTTTCCAATTGTTCATATGAGTAATGGAACGGGCAATCATCGTATTCATCAATTTAAAATGGTTAAATGTGAGCGACAACGCATGTGCCCTGTCCTTCCAGCTATCGACAGCAATCTGTTCATATTCATTTAAAATTTGTTTTTCGGAATGATAATGAATCATGTAGATGACATCAATTAATGAGATAATGACAACCAAAAAAATAGCCCAGAAAATTTTTGTTCGAATTCTAATTCTGTGAAACATAAGCGAAATTCTCCTCATATCGTTTAATATCACAACATCTTGATTTTAATACGATAATAACAAGAATAAGTTCCTTTTATTACGGCCCGGCCTTTGGGGGGATTTTCAAAACCACCGACTGTGACGTGGGCTGGAAACCGATGGCTGACAAGCTACCGGTTCCTTCCATCGGCTCTCCGGTCCTTCTCCCTTCCGGTCCCCATGTGATCTGGATTGGAACAGGTGAAGTGTTCATCCGCCGCAACGTCGGCATCCGCAATGCTGCCGTGTGCAAAAATTGAAAAATATTGCGATGAACCAAGACACAGAGGGAGCTAATGAATATTATTTTGGAATGAGCGTAATTTCTTCTCAGAAATTCATTTTTTTCTTGAAATGTTCGCTCTTTTTTGGTACAATGCTACTAAACCAAGATGATTCGTGCGCATGTCACAAATAAGGGGGGAGTTTGTGTTAAGAGTGCGGCAGGCGATTATCCTAGAGAGAAAATTGGAGTACAACAAGAAGGACATTGTTCCCGTTCCAGCCTGGAACAAAAAAATGGCTGTAAAAATACGGAAATAAATTGGTATGCGCGCGCTGCATCTCGAGGGTGTTTTCTTAAATGATAAAATTTTAAGAATTTGACAATCCAATTGCAATAGGTTTGTTCCGTGCGGCTGGAATATGGAAAAGGGTGTACCTATTCATATAGAAGGTAAACCTCAAAAAGACAGAAGAAGGTTATTCTGTTTGGGTTCCTGGTCCTCCAGGGTGTTGGTCGCAAGGCAGAGGCAGAGGCATTAGAAAACATTAAAGATGCCATACAGGCATATTTAGAAACCGTTGAGGAATTGACAAAGGATAAAGAATCCCGTTATGTAGAAGTAATCAATGCCTAAATTACCGGGAGTAAATCAGCAGCGGGCTGTCAAAGCTTTTCAAAAAGCAGTATTTTGGATTGTTCGTGAAGGCAAACATATCACTATGACCAATGGTGAGCATATTATTACAATTCCACGTGCAAATATAGATGATAAAGAAAACATAAAATATCGGCAGCTAACAAAGCACTTCACCTGGCCGCCAATCCGCCGCGCTTCATAGTGGCAGGTGAACTTGGCCGTTAACCTACCTCGGCATTATATCGTCACCCACGGCGGCCAGTCGCGCGCTATCACCGATTCTTTCCGCAGTACTGGCGTGGCGTTGATCATCGTCATCCTTTTGATATGTGGCAATGGGCACACAGTTCAGTTCCTACATCCATCCGTTCATCATTATCCTCAGCATTCCATTGTCTTCTGTGTTTACAGGATAATAAGGATTTTTTTCAAAAATCAATTGCAAAATTCAGATGATCAAATCAACGATTTCTTGTAAATAGTCCGTAACAACGCCGAGATTAAGCAAGAAAATGGCAGAATGCAGTTATGATCTCATTCATCTAAATCTGCGCTTTTCCGTAGCGGGCCGACTATTTTCCGAGAAACGATCGAAATAAAACAGGTAACACAAACAACAGCAAAAAGGCCGACATCGAAAATCCGCCGATCACGGCAATAGCGAGAGGCTGCTGCATTTGAGCGCCAGCGCCAATGCCAATAGCCAGCGGAAGTAGGGCCAACACAGCGGCAAGAGTTGTCATAATGATGGGGCGCATGCGCACCTGCCCCCCCTCAATAATGGCCTCATCAATGGGTTTTCCTTCCGATCGGAAAAGCTGAATATAATGAATGAGGAAAATAGCGTTTTCT
>CAZIYL010000368.1:0-2307 GCA_964543425.1 uncultured Deferribacteres bacterium | reverse complement strand
AATGGAATTTAGCCCCGTATAATTTGTATGACTATTGGTTTTTAGAGTGCACTCATTAAATTTTAATAAAAAGTGAGGTTTTTATGATGGAAAAGAATAATTTAGATGAGGGGATACTCCAATTAACGGCGAACACCATTCGATTTCTGGCGGTCGATGCCATTCAAAAAGCCAATTCCGGTCACCCGGGATTGCCAATGGGAGCAGCCGATTACGCGACTGTTTTGTGGACGCGTTACCTTAAATTTAATCCCGACGATCCCCAATGGCCCAACAGGGATCGATTTGTTCTGTCTGCGGGGCACGGTTCTATGTTGTTGTACGCCTTGCTGCACCTGGCCGGTTTTGATTTGACAATTGAAGATATCAAACGGTTTCGCCAGCTTCACAGTCGCACACCCGGACATCCGGAATACGGATTGACACCGGGTGTTGAGACAACCACGGGCCCTCTGGGTCAGGGTTTTGGAAACGGCGTGGGAATGGCGATTGCCGCAAAGATGATGGCTGCTCGATTTAATACTTCCGATTTCTCTCCGATTACCCATCGGGTATTTGGAATTGTGAGCGACGGCGATTTAATGGAAGGGGTTTCCTCGGAGGCGGCTTCTCTGGCAGGTCATCTGAAACTAGGTAATTTAATTTATATTTACGACGACAATCACATCACCATTGAAGGGAGAACCGGGCTCACCTTTACGGAAGATGTGGGGAAGCGATTCGAGGCCTACGGATGGCATATTCAAAAAATCAACGGCCATAATTTTGCCGAAATCGATCAGGCACTGGAGCAAGCCATTTCGTTTGAAGACGCCCCCTCGCTCATTATTGCCAAAACGCACATCGGTTTTGGGAGTCCCCACAAACAAGACACGTCGGCTGTGCACGGTTCGCCTCTCGGTGAAGAGGAAGTTCGTTTGACGAAAGAACATTTTGGCTGGCCGCTGGAGCCGACTTTTTATGTTCCTGAAGAGGTTCGCATCTTGTTTGAAAATCGCCGGGTTGAATTGAAATCCCTTTACGAAAATTGGCAGGCCGGTTTTCGGGACTGGCAAAATAATCATTCTGATCTCGCTGTTCAGTGGGACGTGTATTTTGAAAAGGTAATGCCTGACGGGCTGTCCAAGCAGCTTGTTGAGTCTGTTAGAGGCGCCGAGGGTGCAACCCGTGCCCTTTCCGGGAAGGTGATTCAAAAAGCAGCGGAGCTTATTCCCAATCTTGTGGGTGGATCGGCTGATCTGGAGCCATCCACAAAAACCGGCATTAAAAACGCGGGGGATATTGAACCCGGGTCGTTCGGTGGACGGAATTTTCATTTTGGCATTCGGGAGCACGGCATGGGAAGTATCCTGAACGGAATTTCGCTTTACGGAAGCTGGATTCCGTTTGGCTCAACCTTTCTGGTGTTTTCCGATTACATGCGACCGACCATTCGTCTATCTGCGCTGATGGGAATTCAAGTGATTTACGTATTTACACACGACAGTATTTTTGTGGGTGAAGACGGTCCCACGCACCAGCCGGTTGAGCAGATTGCCGCCCTGCGGGTGATTCCAAATGTTCAGGTGGTGCGCCCAGCCGACGCTGACGAGACAGCCCTCGCGTGGGCATTTGCTTTGCAAAGGACTGATGGCCCAACGGCACTGATTTTAACCCGCCAGGGTGTTCCTGCCATCCAAAGACAGGAAAAACTAACAATCAACCAATTTTCCAAAGGCGGCTACATTGTATCTGATGCCGAAAATGGCACGCCAGACCTGGTGCTGGTAGCGACGGGTTCCGAACTTCACCTCGCTGTTGAAGCGAAAGCTCGCATGGAAAAGAAAGGATTGAAAATTCGGGTGGTGTCCATGCCTGCGGATCGCCAATTTTTAAAGCAACCAAAGGAGTATCGGGAATCGGTTCTGGGTGATTCACAGACAAAGCGGGTGGTTATCGAAGCGGGTGTTTCCATCACCTGGCCTGAAGTCGTCGGACAATCTGCTCTTATTATTGGAATTAATCGCTTTGGCGCATCGGCTCCGGCGAAAGACCTGGCCGAATATTTTGGCTTAACGGCGGAAGCGGTTACAGAGAAGATTCGGGAGTGGATGGGATAAGCGAAGGATAGATTGGCACTGCGGTGATGGGATAGCTCCATGTTAGTTTACTTGCGATCATCAGAGTTTACACCATAATAAATTATGGTGATGGCACAAAGCTGTTTTTGTAGGAACTTAAGTCTTGTACAATCACCGAAATTTATTGTGGTATCGGGTTGCCCTTTCCTTACCCTCCAAACAAAACCAGCAGAGCACTTAAACTAAA
>CAZIYL010000367.1:0-2310 GCA_964543425.1 uncultured Deferribacteres bacterium | reverse complement strand
TCACCGGCGGTTTGGCGCAATCCAAGCGGCTAACGAACTGGATTGAAGATCGGGTGAAATTTCTGGCTCCGGTTAAGCGTGTGCCCGGTGAATTTGAAATGAAGGCTCTTGCACAGGGGGTTTTGCGGGTGCTTCGGGGAGAGGAGAAAGCGCAGGAATATTGAACTGCCCGCGAAAAGACGCGAAAAAAAGGGTTGTTTCAATTTTTTTGCCTGGCGGTGAATACTCAACGACAAGCAGCCGCGAATTCACGAATTTATTAAATCCTTGCCGTCTTTGAATTTTGGTGTCGTATGAATTTTTCAAGCTACAAGAGAACATTTTTGAAATCAATTCTAATCAGGGAATCAAGGCGTGCAGGAGTTGCGGAATCCATTTTTCCTTAACCGGATCATACGCTCCAAAGCCCGAGCAAAATTCCCAGTAGGCCCAGCTCATATTTCTTGCCTCGGCCTGCCGGGCCACAAAATTCGTCCAGAGCGCCCGCGAAACCAGATTCGCTTTGGAATACGCACCAAATTCCCCGAGATAAATCGGGCGGTTGTGTGATTGTCCCCAATCGGCTGCCTTTTGTAGATCTTTTTCAACCGCTAATTTTTGATTCGCAGTGCCGCTCCAGGTGGTGCCCAGCCAGGCGTCACTTCCCAAAACCCATTCCGCTCCCTGGTGCGTAAAATGGAAGGGTTCATAATAGTGAATGGTCACAATAGCATTTTGTTCTTCCTCTGGAACAACCAAATTATCCAGAGCGCTCAAACCGCCCCAATTGGCGGTGCCAATTACAACGGTTCGCGTAGGGTTGGTTTCCCGAATAACGTCCAAAGCCTCTTTTAAATAGGTGTTCCACAGAGAGGGTGTGAGCTGGTTATTGGGCTCGTTCAGGATCTCAAAAATAAGGTCCGACGAGAAGTTCTTGTAGTGTGTACTGATCTGTTTCCAGAGCGCGAGGAAACGCACTTTGTGCCCGGCGGGATTGTCCATCAGTTCAGTGTAATGGTGAATATTAATGACGGCCAATAGATGCCGGGAAAGCGCCTGATGAACAGCCCAATCCACGCGAGCAAAAAAATCAGAATCAATTGTGTAGGGAGGCGTTTGGCCCGCGTGGGCAGACCATCGAATGGGAATTCGCACTGAATTGAAACCAGCGTTTTGAATCGCCTGGAAATAGGATTCTTTTAGCGACACGCCCCAGGCTCCTTCGTAAGGTGCTTCAAGAGCGTTCCCGAGATTAATCCCCCGCCCCAATTTCTCGTTTTGTTTGAAGGGATCAGTAATCCCCGGTTCATTGCTTTGGGTTTTTGATTGGAGAGGAGCCACTTCCTTTGAGCAATTGAACAAAGTGGAAAAGCCGAAAGTCAATATTATTAAAATGCCAAATACATGCCTGTGGTTTGTCATGGAATTTGCCTCTTCGAAAATCTTGGTGGTTCATATCATAAGTTTTGTTACGTATCTCCGGCAGACAATTAACCCCACGAGGTCTTGGCTCAAAACAAATCCAAAATCCGAATATCGAATTTAGAAACAACCCCAAAATTCAAATAACAAAATTTCTTAAATCGCAACCCAATTATTCTTTTGTTTTAAATTTTAGTCATTCGAATTTGTTTAGGATTTCCTATTTCCTGATTCGGGTTTTAACAAATGTCTGTCATTTCATTACTAACACTAACAACCTTGTATTTTAGGGTCTTGTGGGTAATAATTTATGAATAATGCAGGTTAGTTTACCAAAAGCTTGACTTCATTAAAGTGATTGACTATATTAAGATAAAATTTTTTGTTTTGAAAAACAGCATTTTTTTAATCAATGAGACAAAATTATCAAAGGAATAGATTTCAAAAGGAGATTTTAATGTCCGAACCAGCCCCCCGTTCTATAGGGAATACTGTTTTCAGAAAAAGTGTTTTTTCTTTTTTTCTGACCGTTGTTTCTCTTTGTGCCTATTTCGCTTACACCTTCTGGGGACGTTCTCATTTGACACCCGGTTGGGAACATCCCCTAACGAACATTTTCTACGCAATCATGACTTTTTTTGTGACCTTCTTTTTTCACAAGGTGCTCTCGGCATTTTTTCGCTGGTATAATGAGAATATCGTTCAAAAAACGCAGTCGACGCTGGATGACAAATTTTTGCCTCTTTTTCACCGCTTGACAATCGTTTTACTGTGGTCGGTTGCTTTTATTACGTTATTGAGCCTGTATGGAATTAATATCAGCGCACTGGTGGCTACCTTAGGCGTCAGCTCGCTGGCAGTTGCACTGGCCGCACAGGACACCATCGCCAATCTAATTGCCGGTTTTCT
>CAZIYL010000366.1:0-2313 GCA_964543425.1 uncultured Deferribacteres bacterium | reverse complement strand
AGTGATACATGGCAAAAGACAATTTGAAAATGTATTAGAAAAATACAAAATTTAATGACAAACGGCTCCACCTGACTCCTATTCCACTGGCGCTCTGTAGCTTCAGGTAAGCTTGGCCGTTATCCCAACATCTTATTCCGTACCAGCCTTCCAAATTCAAGCCCTCGCCGAAACCAACAGATGACCCATTTCCTACAAAACGGCTGCACCTATTACCCAAACTCGAGTTTCCAAAAATCCCGTATGAAATTTTTCAGGGCCGGTGCCCGCGATGTTTTCCCATCCGCTTCATACGCATTCGGATCCGATTCATTCGTGAATCGGAAATCCCGTCCCCGTCCTCGTCGATAAATCGGTCTTTCATCCGGTGATGACCCTTTTCAAAATTTTTTCGATGCTCCTTAAAAGCGGCCATTCGGTCATCGATACCGTCACCGTTTTCGTCCACAAATCCCATTCGGATCCGGCCCCTTCGCTCATCCCAGAAGCCGTACTTTTCTCCGCCCCAGTTTTTAGGCCGGTAGGCCAGGCCCGTAATGTCGTTTTTCCCGTCCTTGTTGGCATCAATCAGGGGGGGAAGGTTTTTGTGTTCTGCAATTAAATCATTCACACCGTCGCCGTCTGCATCTACAAAGCGGTCGTTAATGCCGTCCTTGTTGGCATCCACAAATTTGAAGGTGTGCGGATACGGCTTTTTTGTAACGTCATTAATGCCGTCGCCGTTGGCGTCCCGGAACAGGTCATTTACCCCATCGTGATTTTGATCGGCCCATCCGATGGGATGGCTCCGGGGCAAATTTTTCTGAGCGAGAATTTTCTGCGAACCGAATGCCCCAAAAACCAGCAAAAACACAACTAAAATGCGTAGACGCACTTTCATTTTTTTCACCTGCTTCTTTTGCATGATTAAAAGTTAAGTGAAATTCCCGTCATAAATAATTGACTCTTGTATCGGTAATAGGCGTCGTTAGACCGGTTGTTTATCCAATAATAATCACTGAACAGGGTTGTGCTTTTGACGATTTTTCCAAGTGCAAAGGATTTTTCCAATCCGAAATAAAAATAATCCAGTTGATCGTTCCGATAATCCTGGCCATTTGTGGGATTTCCGTCAAGATCCAGAGCCAAATGTCCCGGATAGAATTTATGCGATCGCGTGAAAGAAGTGGTTAGTTGAACACTTTTGGTAAGAGTTGAGTTATTTGCGCCGAATATTCCAATCCCTTATAGCTGTAGGGATCGTCAAACAGCTCATCTTCCGTCGTGTACCCCGATTGAATAGCCGTGAGGTAGCGCGCTTCTGAATTAAAATTGTAGCGGTAAAGCACCTGTAGACTCAGGCCGGTCGTGGCAGTTACCGATTGCGCTACTCGAATGGAACTCGTCCATAATTGTGCAGAGGGAACATCTTCAACGGACACAATCGTACGTACCCTTTTCCCTCCCATTCGGCCGCTGCGCCCGCCCATGAATGTGCTGTCGTAAACGGTTGTCACAAAGGTTTGAGCAAGGTAGTTTTTATAGCCATAACTGGATTCCATCGTTAAACTGGTTTTGGTTTTAAACGAGCGGTTTAATCGAAGAAAAACATAATGTTCCCAATAGCTGAATCCATCCAGATTCTTGTAGGTCCGCTCGCGCAATCGGTATCCTCCCTGGAAGTGATTTCCCAACCAGGGTGATTTGACGTTCACATAGGCAAGGAACTGGTTGTAATTGTAATAATTGTAGAGTTCTTTGTTGGAACGATTGGAGACTTTAATTCCGCTGTAAAAATAACTTCCGCCGGCTATCGATCGAACATACGCCAATCCCATTTCATGATAAAGAAAATTGCGGTCCTGGTAATTCTGAAACCGAAAATAATTGGCCTGATAATAAACCCGTAGAATGTCATTTTCCCCTTCATTATCGTAATTAAAGTAGAGGTTTCCTCTGCCAATTTTGTCATTTAATCCCAAATAATTGTGAAAAGCATTGGAATCGTAGCTGTAGTACAGGGAGGCCTTTACACCCGTGTCCGCTGCGAGGGGCTGATTAATCCACGAAACCATTCCCAAAAGGGCTGCGATAAATAAAAACTTTTTCACTCTCTTTCCTATATTTATTTTCTTGATCCGCCAGATGTTGTTGGCGGTAACCTGATTGTCATTTAATGTTTTGCAGATATTTCAATAGCAGCGCTTCTACCGTTGCGGGTTTTATCTAACAGCTTTTTTTATAACGAACTATAATAAATCCAAAAAAATTAATTTTTTGGGATATTCTGAAAATCTATTTTTTCGCACCTAAGTAAAATTCCCCTCTAAAAAG
>CAZIYL010000365.1:0-2324 GCA_964543425.1 uncultured Deferribacteres bacterium | reverse complement strand
GATGCTTTCATTGCCGTTACGCAACAATTTGTTGAACATTTTGATAAAAAAGGCTGGAATGATACAAAAATGCAGTTTTTCTTGAACAACAAGCGCAGTTTTACCAAAGGAAAACTTGGCTGGTGGAATCTGGATGAGCCTCAATATACAGACGATGTGCTTGCTCTGCGCTTTTTTGGACTGCTTTTTAAGAAAGGCATTGCTAAAAATCACAGTGCTCAATTTGTCTTTCGCTGTGATATTTCCCGACCTCAGTTTACTCGCCACCTATTGGATAATATCTGTGATTGGATGTATGTTTCGCAAGCATTTTTTACAAAAAATAATTTGTGTCAGAGAATGATGCACAGAGGAATCAGGATGATTCAATATGGAAGTGCGAACAGGATTAATATGAGCAATTTAACGGCCGTTCTCTGGCCTTTGCGTTCCTATCTTTATGGTGCCGACGGTGTGCTGCCCTGGAATTCTTTTGGTGAAGAGGATAGTTTTATTCACCCTCACTCGACTGCGTTGTTGATTTCCGGGAAACCGATTGGTTTAAATAGCGTTGTTGCGAGTTTGCGACTAAAAGCAATGAGAAGAGGGGAACAGGACATTGAATATCTTCAACTTTTGCAGAAAAAGAAAGGCTATAATCGTTTGCAGATTCGTAACCTGATATTGGGTGCACTCAGCTTACAATCAACAGTTAAAACCAAAGATAGTAGTGACTTTGAAGATGCCGGGATGATTTCATTTGAAAATGTGAATGCCCGTCGGCTTTCTGAAATGCGCAGGGCGATTGCAAAAGTGTTGACACAACGACATTAAACGAAGGATATTTTCAAGCGAAATGAACAGAAGAAAATTTCTTAAAAAAATAGGCTATGCTTTGGCTGTTACTCAATTTGTAAACAAAGCAAGTGCGAAACGTCTTTTTGCGCAAGATAGCCATGTTTCGGATTCTCAACGGCCCAACATTTTGCTTATTATGACTGATCAACAGTTTGCTGGCGCCATGAGTTGTGTCGGAAATAAATATGTCAAAACACCCGCTATCGATAGTATTGCGCACAATGGAACGCTTTTTGAAAAAAGTTACTGTTCGCAGCCTTTATGCGTTCCCTCTCGCACAAGCATGTTTACCGGTCGGATGCCTCATGAGACAGATGTTACAATTAATCTGGATGAGCACCCGATTCATTTTGAAATGATGGGAGCAATTTTTTCTAAATCTGGTTATGATTGCGGATACGTCGGCAAGTGGCATCTGCCTATTTCTCCGGCGCGAAAAGAGCAGCATGGCTTTAATTTTGTTAAACTTGCCGGAGACTATCCGCCTGACAAGGATATTCCGGGCACAAGCGTTGAATTTATCCAAAGAAAACGAAAGCAGCCGTTTTTGCTGGTAGCCTCTTTTGTAAATCCTCACGATATCTGTGAATGGGCTCGGGGTGAGGAGGGTAAGGAGGGGCCAATTCCGGATGCGCCGCCGCCTGACCAGTGTCCGCCATTGCCTGATAATTTTGACATACCAGCAAATGAACCGGATATTATTCGTAAAATTCAGAGCAAAAGTTATCGGACTTATCCAACGGCCAAATGGAATAAAAATAAATGGCGCCAGTATCGATGGGCTTATTATCGATTCATTGAAAAGGTCGATGCCCAGATTGGAGTCATTCTGAGCAAGCTGCGTGAATCAGGACAGGAGAAAAATACAGTTATTATTTTCACCAGCGATCACGGAGACGGCATGGGCGCCCATCATTGGAATCAAAAACAGGTGCTTTATGAAGAATCCGTGCGGGTTCCATTCATTGTGAGTTTAGAGGGCGTAACAAAAGCAGGATATGTGGATCGGAATCATTTGATTTCCACAGGGCTGGATTTAATTCCAACTATGTGTGATTATGCAGGAATTACCCCGCCCGAAAATCTCCATGGGAAAAGTGTGCGGGAATTGGCCGAGGGACATCATTCTGCATCATGGCGTGATTTTCTTGTTACGGAAACTGAATTCTGCTCCTGGGGCGAAAGTTATAACGTCACCGGCAGAATGCTGCGAGGCAGGCGATATAAATATATGGTTTATTCGGAAGGTAAACGGCGCGAGCAGCTCATTGATATGCAAACTGACCCTGGTGAAATGATAAATCTGGCTAAAGATTTTAAATACCGTGATGTCTTACTGGAGCACCGCAGGCTTTTGGCGGCCTGGTGCAAAGAAAAGAACGATCCTTTTAAGATTAGCTTGAAGGTAAAATAGTAGATGATAAAAATTGCCATTATCGGCGGCGGCGCAATTGCCAAAAATCATGCTCAGGCAATTGCTTCTGTCA
>CAZIYL010000364.1:0-2345 GCA_964543425.1 uncultured Deferribacteres bacterium | reverse complement strand
TAAATTTAAAGGGAACAGTAGATTGCTTGATAAAAGCGGTTTCTTGGAATTTGATCCTTTAAACAAACAGTCATTATCTAACGGGATAAAGGATTCCGGATTTCGTGTTTTGGATTTTAACTCATGTTACCTATTCTATCACCAAAAGCATCAACCTTTCAGAATACCTCACACTATTTACGAAAATAACTACTCAGTTCACCTGTGAAAAACAGGAGGGGCGGCTTCGGTCAATCATTTAAATCCAGATTCCGAAAATGATTTAAAACGATAATTGATTGTTTGACCCTCTGTCCTGCCGTAAACGACGGAACCTAAAAAGGGGAGCACCGTAAACGGTGATGGCAAAACAGGGTGCTTCAACGCCCTTCCCATTTTTAGACCCATGGTTCACCACGGGTCAAAATAATCTGAACAACCCTATTTAGTGTCTGAACGAAAACACCTGAAAAATGTGGCGTAAGCATCTTGCCTGCGTTAGTTTGATAGTTGAAACAAAGAATGTGCCTAATCAAATTTCACAAGACAGAGGCTTGTGGCACGTTTTCGCTCAGACACAATTTAATTACCCAATTTTGCAACAAATTGCGAGTTTTCCAAATCCGGGTTAAACAGGCGCTCTCTTGGATTCACGGAAATTCTTTTGCATCACTGCCGAAATAAACGCGCCTATTTTCACGCTCCCAGGGCAGGAATTCGCTTTTCAGTCAATTGGCGCGATTTTGAAAGCGCTTTTTTTAGCGCTCTGGTAAAAATTAATACAATGCTCAGCACGATCTTTTCATTAATTTTATTATCCGGGTAATGATTCAGAAAATCCCGGACAGCCCCCAGAACCGGATCGTGAAGCTGCTTGCATTTCTCGGAAAATTCCTGGAAATTCGTAATATCGGTTTCATTGTTTTTCAACTGTTCAACAATAGTGCTCAGTTCCAAAGAATAATTCGGAAAATCCTTCAGCTCCGATTGGATAAAATCCAACAGTGCTAAAGGCCCTGCTTCGGAAGAGCGCTGATGAAGATTGTAAAAATAATAAAATTCATCCCCAAGGTGTGAAATTTCACACGCGCTATAGAGCAATTCATTTAAAATCGGTTCGGGCATCGCCGTATTTCTAATTTTCTTCAACAAAACATTTAGGTATTCCGGAAGTTTCATGTACGTAATGGCGCGTGCGCCGTAAATAAGAATTCTTGGATTTTTGGAATGCTCGAAAATTCTCAGGATTTTCCTGTAGGACTCCGTATCTTCCAATTGGGTCAGAGCCAACATGGCTTTCCCCCGCAAAAAAATATCTTTGGAAAGAAGTGCCTTTCTCAATTCAGGAATTGCCTCCCGAATGCCATGTTCACCTAAAATTTCAGCCGCAAGATAAGCCGTAGTATATTCACCATTCTCAAGCTCCCGGATAATGCGTTTGGCCACTTCCGGTGAGAAATCAATTTGATTCAATGCCTGAAGTGCCCTGCCTCTGATTGCAAATCGAGGGGATTCCAGATACTGAACCAATGTGTCCTCTGTTAGATTGGAACCAATGCCTTGAAGACGATTCAGAATAGAAATATCTTCCATTTCTTGCGTCGGCTTCGAGAGTTTTTGAAGCGTGTAAATTGCACGCCAATCTCTGAAAGAGAAAAACATTCCCATTATGTCCGTAATCCGCCGTTCCTTTTGCGGAATCAAGCGAAAACTTAGGCCGATGACAACCAATTGAATAATGGCAACCATCCCAAAATATGTTTTGTAAACGATTATCTCCCGAAAAATGAAGCTGTGCAAAAGCTTTAAAACGCCCCCCGCTAAAACTGAACCCGCCAAACCGGCAGCCAAACCAGAAGTGATATTAATAAACATCGAGGCCCCAACGCGCCTTGTTGCGGGAACGGTGCTCAGGAAATAATGCGAGAGGGACGTCTGAGCACCGGAATTCGTCATTCCCAGAATAAAAAATAATGCCCCCAGATAAATCCAGACGGGATGCGCCGGGGAAAATACCCACATAAGTTGAACAAGTAAAAGTCCAATGCTGTAAAGAATAATCAGTGGTCGAGACCCTACATGATCCAAAAACAATTTATTATTGTACGAAGCATAAATGCTGCCCACTAATTGAACAATAATGAAAATTAAAACCACATGGTCGGAGAGTTGATACCCACGCTTCAATGCAACTACACCAATTGGAATAACGAGCATGATGCTCATCGTAATGGCTGTCCACATAATTAGGAGTCGACGGGCGGTAAGATTTCGAGTGATAAATCGGTAAGCCGAAGAAAGTTTCTCCTGCCCCGAAAATCGTGTCCGCGGCGATTCAGGAACATGATAAATCAGATAACTGGAAG
>CAZIYL010000363.1:0-2360 GCA_964543425.1 uncultured Deferribacteres bacterium | reverse complement strand
CTTTCACCTCATCGAAAGGTTGTGTGTATTTTTTCCGGGACTCCAGCCTTAGAATGAGAAAATATCCGCCGTCGGATTTAAAAATATCGCTTACGTTTCCCACATTGACCTTACTGACGGCCGATTGGAGATATCCGGGCATGTGGGTTCTCGGAAAATCTTTAAACAGTCCACCTTGATCCTTCCGGTAAGGAAACCCGGAGAATTGTTTCACCAGGTTGCCAAAGTTTTCACCGGCACGGGCTTTTTGCAGGTAGGTTTCCATTTTTTGGCGGATTTTTTCCTTTTCCGAAGGAGTGTCTCCTTGAAAAGGTAAGCCGAACAGACGAAAGCTTGCCGATTCCCACCCGTTGTAAAAATCCCGGATTGCCTTTTCATCCACGGTAAGATTTTTGTAGACAACTTTCTTTAAGTACTTTCGGTACAGGTTTTTCTGCCGGTAATGATCGCTGAACATTTTCAGTGTAAGTCCCCGGGTGGCCAGATCTTTTTCTGTGGCTTCTTTCCCTCCGAATGTTTTTATGACGCCCTGGATGTAATGATCGACAGAATCCCTGGAAAATGTAACGCCCATGCGATGGGCATTGGCGACAAACAGGCGTTTCTCCATTTCATCAGAAACCAAATTTTTCAGTGAGGAGATGATTTCCTTCTTGTCAATTTTGTCTGGCGGGTTGGCAAAAATCCCAAATTTCTGGTAAATATCTGGTCGGATGTCACTTACTTTCAATTGAAAAGCCGTGCTTTTTACCAAAACAGCATCTTTGTCGGGATTCAAAATAGGCACTTTTGAGGATAGAGTTTTAAAAAGCTGGTATTCCGCTTTGCCTCCCGGAAAAAGATTTGTCTTTTGTGAGCAGGCCATCACTATCACTAAGATTGCCAAAGCTGCAAATTGGGCTTTTCGCATCAAAATTCTCCTTTTTGTTTGATATTATTAGATTTTTCTTAACTCAGCGCCGTGTTCTTTCAGCCATTTCTGGTGAGTTTTGTAATCGGGACATCGTTTTGCCACCAGCGACCAGAATTTTTTTGAATGATTCATCTGTTCCAGATGCGTAAGCTCATGGGTAATGACGTACCGCAAAACGGCTGGCGGGGCCATTAAAAGGCGCCAGTTAAAACTGAGATTTTTTCTTGAGGAACAACTGCCCCAGCGCGTTTTTTGATCGCGAATGGAAATGCGGTTGATCTCCACACCCAATTTTTCAGCAACGCGCCGGGTTTCCACTACGATTTGGCTTTTTGCCTGCCAGCGAAACCAGGTTGCCAAAACCTCATTTAGCGGAAGGTTTCCGTCTTGTGGAAGGTGGATTTCAAAAAATGATTCCCGTAATCGAATTGTAGCTGTTTTCTCCGAAACAGATAGAGCACGAATTTTGATTGACTCCCCCTTGTAGAGCACGGAATCCCCGGCGGAGAGCTTCTTTTGTGAAAGCAACTGCTGTTTTTTTAAATGTTTTAGAATCCAGTTTTCTTTTTCGACAATCAAATCGTAGGCTTCTTGAGCCGGTACATTGCGAGGTAAGACAACCCGAAGTCCACTGCCCGGATGTATTTCCAAACGCAACTGCCGTGCGCGTCGGCTAACTTGCAACTCAAATGAAAGCCGCATTTTTGAAGCCGGCAATAAAATAGTTTCCTGTCTTGCACTCATTCTTTTAAAAGAGTTCCTTTCCGGTTTTCCGTAAACCATTTTTTTTAATGTAAATGGAATGACTGTTGAATTCAAGAAGAAATTTGTGACTTTCAAAATTCTTTTCACTGGTTCACCATTTGCCGTACCATTCTGAATGAATGTGTTTCAGTGAGACAGGATCGGAAGATGTTGCCTTTACAAAATGTCGCTGTTTTTTAATTAATTTTAATAAAATCAATGGACTAAAAAATCCTGATTTTGTTTCTGTTGTGGTACGTCCTTTGCTATTTCAGGGGTGATCTTTTAAAGTCGGGAGGAAATTGAGTGGAAGAAACCAATCATTTCCCCGGTTTTCGGAACACCGCAAAAAGGAGAGCAGCACATGCAAGCTGTAATTTTAGCCGGAGGTTTAGAAACAAACCTTTCCATTTTAACGCGCCATTACCCCAAGGCACTGCTTAATATCGCCAATCAACCGTTGATTGACTACGTGCTCAGCTACCTCCGACAATGGGAAGTCAAAGATGTTATTTTTTGTGTCAATCGCGAAACCGCCACTCTGAAAAATTATCTGAATCAGCCCGCTTTTCGTGATTTTACGTTTCGCTTTTACGAGGAGGAATTTCCACGGGGAACGGCCGGTACACTTGTGGATATTCGAAAATGGCTGACTGATGAGCACGTGATGGTGCTCAACGGAAATGTAATCAGCCAATTGGAT
>CAZIYL010000362.1:0-2362 GCA_964543425.1 uncultured Deferribacteres bacterium | reverse complement strand
ATGGAATTGGAGGGACTGGTGAGGGAATTCCAGACACACACGGTTCCTCTGGATGTTCTGGTCGTGGACATGGGCTGGCATCTGAAGGGCTGGACAGGCTACACGTTTAATCCTGATTTTTTCCCGGATCCTGCACATTTTATGAAATGGGTTCACCGACAGGGATTGAAAATTACGCTCAATTTGCATCCTGCAGGCGGTGTAATGCCTCATGAAAAGGCTTACCCCGAATTTGCCCGGGCCATGGGCATCGATCCGGCCACCAAACGGCCGATTCCCTTTAACTGTACCAATCCGAAATATATGGACGCCTATTTCAAATATCTGCAGCACCCGCTGGAAGACGAAGGCGTCGATTTCTGGTGGATCGATTGGCAGCAGGGAAGAAAATCCCAAATCCCCGGACTTGATCCCCTCTGGTGGCTGAACTATCTGCATTTTACGGATATGGAACATCGACGCAAAGATCGGCGTCCGCTCATCTTCAGCCGTTGGGGCGGACTTGGAAACCATCGCTATCAAATTGGATTTTCAGGAGATACGCGCGTAAATTGGAAATCGCTTGCCTTCCAGCCCTATTTTACAGCTACGGCAGCGAACGTAGGCTACGGCTACTGGAGCCACGACATTGGCGGTCACTACGGAAATGTGGAGCCTCCTGAACTTTACACCCGATGGATTCAGTGGGGCGCGTTCAGCCCGGTTCTCCGGACACACACCACACAAAAGTACGATTACGAACGGCGCATCTGGGCCTTTCCTGTGGATTACTACAACATCATGCGGGAGGCCTTTTTGCTTCGATACCGGTTGATTCCCTACATTTACACGGAATCCCGCAAAACCTACGACACGGGGATTTCTATTTTGCGTCCAATGTATTACGAAAATCCGGAATCCGATGAGGCTTACATCTTTAAAAATCAATATTATTTTGGCGATAACATGATCGTGGCTCCCATCACAGCCCCACGGGACACACTCAGTCGGCTTGCCGTGAAAAAGGTCTGGCTGCCCGAGGGCGATTGGTACGAGTGGTTTACGGGTCGAAAACTTCACGGGCCAGCCACGGTTACCCACACATTTTCGCTGGATCAAATTCCGGTGTACGTAAAGGCCGGCTCCATTATCCCAATGATGAAAGATGCTCCGAACACCGGTTCGGCATCCGCTGATCTGGTTCTGGCGATTTTTCCAGGGGCAGACGGGACCTTTCGCCTTTACGAGGATGAGGGGAATACGCAGAATTATGAAAAAAATATCTGCGCATGGACAACACTTCAGAATCACATCTCAGGGGAGATTCAGGAAATTCGAATAAAGCCGGTTGAAGGGTCTTACCCCAGGATGCCCCAAAAGCGGGCGATCACGCTGAAAATTATGGGCATTTGGCCTCCTGAAAAAATTGAATGGAATGGCAAAACCATTTCTTTTAATCTGAATAGCCGGGTTCCCGGCTGGTTTTACGATGGCGACCATTTAACGGCTGTTGTCCTGCTTCCGAAAGCCGATGTTCACAAGGAGCAAATTGTACGGGTGAAATTGTCCCGGTTGAATTTGGAATCCCCGCTGTTGCAGGGGTTTCCAAATAGACTTGCCCGACTTCTGCAGGTGAAGAAAATGCTGCGGGGTCAGTGGCCAGAACGCCTGATCCGAGCCGTTCAGACCGGCAATCGAATTGTCCTGGAACCTCAAACGGCCCAAAATGAGTTGAAGACGTTTGAAGCGGAATTCCCTCGGCTTGTTCAGGACATCCAGACCATCGAAACAGATTCCTCGCTGATGAAAAGCTGTCTGGCTCATTTGCTGGGTTTGTACGAGAAGGTTTCTCTCCGGTTGCCTACGGCAACCTCCCGAAGAGTTTCGGCAACAATTTCGGTAGGAATGGGAGACAACGGTTGGTTAAATCTGAAAAAATTAGGAAATTTTGAGGGACAACTGAAAATCGGCGTAAAAGAACCGTGGACAATTACCAACAAACAGAATTTTAAATTGAAACCGTTGAATGAAAATCCTGTTCAGGAAAAAGAAATCGAGCTTCAGTCAAACGGGGATTTTCAACCGGGTGAGCTTGAAACGTCCGTTCGGGTCAATCTAAATGGCGTTCCGATCGCATTTGCAAAACGTGAGCCGATTTTTCCCGCGATTAACACGTGGTGGGTGCTGGGACCGTTTTCGATCAAAAATCCGAAAGATCTAAAAACCGCCGTGTTAGATGAGGAGAACCCGAAAATTGATCTCAAAAAATCGGTAAAAACCCCGGATGGCAGAGTGCTTTCCTGGCAGAAAGTTGTGCCTGTCCGGATATCGCCTAAATTATTGGACGATTTTTCAATTGATTTCAGAAAAATGTGGGAAAATG
>CAZIYL010000361.1:0-2368 GCA_964543425.1 uncultured Deferribacteres bacterium | reverse complement strand
GGGAATTTTTACGCCGGATGATGTTTCCAGCCGAAAGCCCGATCCTGAAATTATTCTGAAAGTTCTTGAAATGATGAACGCACCGGCTGAAAGATCGCTGCTGATTGGCGACACCGATAATGATATTCTTGCGGGAAAAGGCGCGGGCGTCAGAACATGTGGTGTTACCTACGGTTATGGCCCGAAGGATGTGCTGCAGGTACTTCATCCCGATTTTATTATCGACCATCCGGAAGAATTATTGGAAATTGTACTATTTAGGAAACGGGCAGTTGCTCAACAATAAACGGTGGAGGAACGAATGAACCTCGAAAATATTCTTTACAATGTGGAAAACGGTGTGGCTGTTGTCACATTTAATCGTCCCAAGGTGTTGAATGCTTTAAACAATCAAACCATTGAAGAATTGGCTGAAGTTGTTGAGGATCTTGAAAAAAATGAAACAGTGAAAGGTGCTATTATTACCGGATCCGGTGAAAAAGCATTTATTGCCGGTGCCGATATTAATGAGCTTTCTGGTATGGATTCACTGGATGGAAAGGCCTTTGCCCGCAAGGGACAAAAAGTTTACCTGGCGCTGGAAAATCTCGCAAAACCGGTGATTGCAGCCGTAAATGGCTACGCTTTGGGCGGCGGCTGCGAATTGGCGATGGCCTGTCACATTCGGATTGCCTCGGAAAATGCTGTATTTGGTCAGCCGGAGGTTAATCTGGGAATTATCCCTGGTTATGGTGGAACTCAGCGGCTGCCCCGGTTAATTGGAAAAGGGCCGGCACTGGAGATCATTCTCTCGGGGAAAATGATCTCCGCTCAGGAAGCACTTCGATTGGGTCTTGTGAACAGCGTTGTTCGGGCTGATCAATTAATGGATGAAGCAAAGAAACTGCTGGCAACTATTTTATCGCGCGGACCTCTGGCTTTGAAATACGCTTTGGAAGCGGTCAATCACGGCTTAAACATGAGCATCGAAGAAGCAATGGATTACGAAGCCAGCTTGTTTGGTCTGTTGTGTGCCACGGACGATATGAAAGAAGGAACAAAGGCTTTTTTGGAAAAACGCCAGCCAGTGTTTAAGGAAAAATAAGGGAAATGCGAACATAATCAAAGAGGAAAAAATGGAAGCAACAAACACAAGCCAGATCGCTGACATCACGATTATTGGAGCCGGCCCGGTGGGATTGTATGCCACTTACTACGCCGGTCTTCGGGATATGAAAGTAAAAACCCTGGAAAGCCTGAATCAGGTGGGGGGGCAGCTCAAAGCTCTGTATCCCAAGAAATACATTTACGATATCCCGGGATACCCGAAAATCCTTGCAGAAGCTCTGATTGCAAATCTTAACGAACAGGCCGGTCAGTACAAACCGGAAATTCTGACGGAAAGAAAGGTAATTGAACTGAAAATAAACGAGCCGATGGATATTGAGCTCATCACGGAAACGGGCGAAAAACATCTCACAAAGACAGTCGTTATTGCCGCAGGAGCGGGTGCTTTTATGCCTCGTAAGCTTTCGGTGCCAAATGTAGAAGAAATGGAAGGCCGGGGCGTCTATTATGTGGTTCACAACCCTAAGGACTTCCGGGACAAGCGCTTACTGATCATCGGCGGCGGCGATTCCGCGCTGGATTGGTCTCTGACGCTTGAACCAATTGCAAAAGAAATTACCCACATTCACATGATGAAACAGTTTCAGGGACACGAGGACAGTGTGAAAAAATTAATAGCCTCTCCGAAAATAAAGACCTACATTCACCATCAATTAAAGGAAATTCTGGGTGAAAAACATGTGGAAGCCGCAACGATTGTCAATAGCGTTGACGGATCCGAAAAAACAATTGAAGTGGATGCCATTTTGAGTTTTATCGGTTTTATTACGAACTTAGGTCCCATCAAGACCTGGGGAATTGAAATCGAGGGCAATTCCATTATGGTTGATCAGACCATGCAGACCAATCTCCCGGGCGTTTTTGCTGCCGGTGATATTGCGTCGCATCCCGGAAAACTGAAACTCATTTCAACGGGCTTTGCAGACGCAGCCATTGCCGTGAATAATGCCAAACATTTTATTGAGCCAAAGGCAAGGGTTTACCCCGGCCACAGTTCCCACACGGTGGAGAAAAAGAAGAAACAAGATTCAATCTGATTTTATTTTTTGACAGGATAAACGGGATTTTTTGTTTTCCGGTTCATCCTGTCTAATTCAGCCACAAAGCCATGAAATCACAAAGAAATTATTATTACGCCTTTGTGTATTAGTGTACTGGCGGCAAGAATTGATTGACTATCATCCCATTCATTTGTAAAGGATTCCTATGAAAGCTCTTGTTTTGGGTGCGACCGGATTTTTGGGACACCACCTGGTTTTTG
>CAZIYL010000360.1:0-2370 GCA_964543425.1 uncultured Deferribacteres bacterium | reverse complement strand
CCATCCAGCGCATCCATTATGGCAGCCAGAACAATTAACCAGGAAGCTGTTACAAAATTCCCTTCCATCGAATACACAATTGACAAGAACCCCAGATAAATATTCGCAATCGTAATTGAGCCGGGAATAAAGACGCGGTTAATTTTCAGATTTAATTTCGCCAATGATCGACTCGCCTCCTTTAACTTTCTGATTTAATTTAACTTTTACTTCCACATTTTCCGGTAAGAATATATCGGCACGTGACCCAAATTTTACCATTCCAAAACGCTCCCCTCTTTTTACATGAAACCCCTCACGCACATTGCAAACCACCCGTCTGGCAATAATGCCCGCAATTTGCTTGAATAAAATTTTCGCCCGATCATTTTCGATTCCGATTACGGTTTGTTCATTGTCCGTTGACGCCTTTTCGCGGTAGGCCGGCAGAAATTTTCCCGGATAATATTTGAAATACCCCACCGTGCCCCCCATTGGAATTCGATTCACATGAACATCAAAAACAGACATAAAGATACTCACCTGTGTCGCAGGCGCCTTCAAATAGGCATTTTCTTTAACCCTTTTTACAACAATTACCTTTCCATCGGCTGGCGACACAATAGCATTTTCATCGGATGGAATAGTTCGGTCCGGATCCCGAAAAAAATACAACGAAAAAAGAACAAAAATCCAAATCAGAACCACAAACCCCTTCATTACCAGGGATCGATTTAAAAAAAGTCCACCTGTAAAAAGAATGGCAATAAATAAAATAGCCAGAAGGGTTCCAATTCCATCTTTGGCGAACGACATCTATTACACCCCCGAACGCAATATTCGACTTAGCATTTCCTGATACGCTTCTTCCACTCCACCCAGATCCTGGCGAAAGCGGTCTTTATCCAATTTTTCACTCGTTTCCAGATCCCAAAAACGGCAAGTATCCGGAGAAATTTCATCCCCGAGAAGAATCCGGTCTTTGTAGCGGCCAAATTCAAGCTTAAAATCGATTAAACGAATTTTTCGCCGAATAAAAAACGATTTCAAGATTGCATTTATTTTTGTAGCATAGCGCGAAATTGTTTCCATTTCATCCGGCGTTGCCAATCCGAAAGCAACAGCGTGGTGCTCATTAATCATCGGATCGTTCAACTCATCACTTTTCAAATAGAACTCAAGCACAGGATAATCCAGTTCCTTGCCTTCTTCCAATCCATATCGCTTAACCAGACTTCCGGTTGCAATATTTCGCATCACCACCTCTACCGGAACAATATCTAATTTTTTTACCAGCATTTCACGATCCGAAAGAACATTTTCAAAATGAGTGGGAACGTGATAACTTTCAAGAAATTCAAAAATAAAGGCTGAGATTTTGTTGTTGACCACTCCCTTATCTTTGATGGTTCCTTTTTTCTTGCCATTAAATGCCGTGGCGTCGTCTTTAAATTCTTGAATCACCAAATCCGGATTATCGGTGGCAAAGATTTTTTTGGCTTTTCCTTCATACAACAACTCTTCTTTCTTCAATTTCTTCCTCCCTTATCGCCTAAATAAGGCCGACTCTCCTGAAAATGGTGTCAATATTTCTCAGGTTATTTTTCAAATCAAAGATCCTTTCAATCTCTGCCTCCGACAAATATTCGCGGATTTCGGGATCGTTTGAAACCACCTCTTTAAATTCCTTGTTTTCCGCCCAGGCTTTGTGTGCGCGCTGCTGAACCATTCGATAGGCTTTTTCACGCATCAAGCCCTTTTCTGTCAATTGCAACAAAAGTGGCTGCGAAAAAATAATACCATGCGTTATATTCATATTTTTTAACATGTTATTCGGATAAACCTGCAATGTTTCGATCACGTCAGTCATCTTGTCCAACATGTAATCCAGAGCAATTGTACTATCAGGGAGAATAATTCGTTCCACTGATGAGTGGCTGATATCCCTTTCATGCCAGAGCGTGACATTCTCAAAACCCGCGACGGCGTTTCCGCGTAACAGTCGCGCCATTCCGGCAATGCGTTCACATGTAATGGGATTTCGCTTGTGAGGCATGGCCGAAGAACCCTTCTGACCTTTTGAAAAGTATTCTTCCACCTCCAGCACTTCTGTCTTCTGAAGCGCTCTGATTTCCGTGGCAAACTTTTCCAAAGACGAAGCAATAATTGCCAGCGTCGACAAAAATTCCGCGTAGCGGTCTCGTTGAATAATTTGGTTTGAAACCGGTGCGCGTTCCAGCCCAAGCTTTTTGCACACCAATTCCTCCACCCGCGGATCGAGATGAGCAAACGTGCCCACAGCGCCGGAGATTTTTCCCACCGAAACCGATCGAACAGCCTCTTTTAGACGATGAATATTCCGATTGGTTTCTTCGTACCAAAGAGCCAGTT
>CAZIYL010000359.1:0-2376 GCA_964543425.1 uncultured Deferribacteres bacterium | reverse complement strand
AAAATCAAATTGAGGCGTTTTTAAAAAATCACAAAAATTTTGTTTTGGAACCTCCTGCCATGTTCGTGGGTGAAAAAGTAACAGATTCCGGGAAATGGGTAAAAACTTTCCCCAATATTCACGGAATTGACGGCTCTTTTGTGGCGCGATTAAGGAAAATTAATTAGGGTACTCATGTGGAAGAAGAAAACTACACCGAAAAGAAATCGACACGAACGATCATTAAAAAGCTGCTACTTTGGTCAGCCTTTGCTTTTATTGGCCTAATTGTTTTGGTCATTACGTGTGATCAGGTCATCATGCCGCTCTACGTAAAGCACGGGAAAGATGTTGTTCTGCCTCAGGTTGCCGGAAGGCAGTTTTCGGAAGCAGACAGCCTCCTGAAAAAACAAGGCTTTAAGACAATCCTGGACAAAGAGGTTTACAGCTCCAAATATCCGAAGGGAACGATTACGTTTCAGAATCCTTTTCCGGAATCCATTGTTAAAAAGGGACGGCGCGTTTACCTGACTGTAAGCAAGGGTGAAAAACGCGTAGCCGTTCCAAAACTAATTGGGGGATCCGAGAGAGACGCGGAATTAAAGCTTAATCGACTCGGTTTGAAGGTTGGCAAAAAGAATTACGAATTTTCGACCTATTTCCCGAAGGGTGTTGTAACGAGTCAGTCGGTGCAAGAAAATGACACGCTTCAGGTCGGGCAAAGCGTGAATTTTGCAATCAGCCTCGGGGACATCCCGGAGTACTTTATCGTTCCCAATTTGGTAGGGAAGAGTCTGAAAGAGGCAACCTATGTTCTGTTGCATTCGGGACTAAAAGTCGGTCCGGTTTCCAAAGAAGCGAATGATAATCTACTGCCCGATACGGTTATCCGACAGTCGGTGCCCGCGGGAACGGAAGTCGACATGGGGCAGGCCATTGGTCTGGTCGTGAGTGAATTTGATTCGGAAGGAGGCAATTCTGCTACCCCCAAAAATTAAGCTGGCGCCGTCGATTTTATCGGCTGATTTTGCTCACCTCGCTGAACAAATTAAATTGGTAGAAAGTGCCGGAGCGGATTTTATTCACATGGATGTAATGGACGGCCATTTTGTGCCAAATATTTCATTCGGGCCGATCGTGATCCAAAATCTTCGGAAAATCACGGAACTTCCCTTTGACACCCATCTAATGATTACCGATCCGGATCGCTACCTTGAAGATTTCAAAAGGGCCGGTTCTAATATTTTGACCGTTCATCAGGAAGCGTGTACACATCTGCACCGTACGGTTCAGAAAATCCAGAGTCTGGGCATGAAAGCGGGGGTGGCGCTAAATCCGGCGACTCCTCTCGGAATGCTTGAAGAAATTCTTCCGGACATCGACCTGTTGCTAATTATGACGGTAAATCCGGGTTTTGGCGGACAGACGTTTATTGATGAGATAATCTCCAAAATTGAGCGATCCGCACAACTGATTAGAAACTTGAGCCAGGCTGTGGAGTTGGAAGTAGACGGCGGAATTGATCCTCAAACAGCCGAACGGGTCACCCGGGCAGGCGCAACCGTGCTGGTTTCCGGTTCTGCCATATTTCAAAGCAAGGACATCCCGGGCGCGGTTCGTCAAATTATGGCCCGTACGCAGGCAAGTGATCGCAGAAATTAAATCGATTTTCAACTTGAACTCGCAAAAGCAAAAATCCTTCTGGAAAGAAACCCTGAGAAAAACCATTCACGTTATGGGCCTTCTTATCCCTTTGTTTTATTGGTATTTGCCGGAGTATTGGGTTGTTCTTCTCTTATCTGCAGCTTTAGTAGTGGCCCTAATTGTTGAAGTTCTTCGACGACGAAACAGCGCATTCCGTAAAAGCTTTAATCGCTATCTTGGGTTTTTGCTCCGGCCGGAAGAATACACATCCATTACAGGGGCCACCTACTTGATTGTTGGCGCACTGGTCACTATCCTGATTTACCCCAAACCGATTGCTATTTTTGCAATTAGCATGCTCGTTGTTTCAGATGCGCTTGCGGCATGGGTTGGCAAAGGAATCGGCAGGATTCCCATACGATCTCACAAAACGTTGGAAGGCAGTTTGGCATTTTTTTTATCGGCATTTTTAATTGCAAGACTTGTACTCTGTTGGTCGGGGGCAATGGCTTTGATTGGGGCATTGGCAGGGACGGTCCTCGAGTGGGGAATTCTTCCTTTCAATGACAATCTCACGGTTCCAATCGGCAGCGGGCTTTTTCTGGTTTTATTGAAGGCGATCCTTTGAAATACTGCTTCTTTAAAAAATGTGTACATACTATTTTTTGAGCGTATCCCAAAGTTACGTGACCATTTAAAATTACTAAAGGGACGTTGCTATTTTTCGCTTTAACAGCCCATGATTTCAATCAT
>CAZIYL010000358.1:0-2379 GCA_964543425.1 uncultured Deferribacteres bacterium | reverse complement strand
GGGTTAACGTATTTTCACTAAATATTTTTCAATCACTTTTGCAAAACCCGCAACGGTAGAGTTTTAATTCCGCCTTAGGCGGATCAACACATCGAAAATTACACTTCCCGAATCATGGCCACCTCATCGCAGCCCATGAATTTTTTGCAATGCATGCAGTCTTTCCAGATTTTGGGCGGCAGGGTTTCTTTTGGGATTTTGTGAAAGCCCATTTTCCTAAAGAAATTCACCTGACGTGTGAGCGCAAAAATCTTGGGCAGCTTAAGTTTTTCTGCGCGATGAATAACGTGAGACATAAGTTTCTGCCCCATTCCCAGCCCTCTCAATTCTTCCCGCATGCCAACGGAAGCCACTTCGGCCAGATCATTCCACATAACCTGCAAAGCGGCACATCCGGCTACAGTTCCATCTCTTTCGACAACGGAATAATTCCGGATATTTTGCTGAATGTACGTAAGAGATTTTGGCAGCATTTCCCCGTGGAGAGCGTAGTGATTAATAATTTCCCAAATGCTACTTGCATCGGCCAAGGCAGCATCCCGAACAAGCAAATCGTTCTCAACGCGGGGTGTTTCTTCCTGTTGACCCAAATCACGAAGACAGAGGTTTTGCGGGTTCACTGAGATTTTGAATTCTGTAACCGCTTCAATGAATTCGAGCACAGAGGCTCGCTCGGAATCTTCAATCTTACAAAAGCCAAAATCTTTCAACATATCGTTTAAAGGAGCATCTGTTACGATTTTTTGAATGCCGATCTTTTTGGCATTGTCGATTTGAAAATGAATAAAATCGCGGAATTTTCTTGTTTTAACGACCTCATTTTCCAGACCGAACAGGTGCAGCCAGGCGTATTTGGAATTCAACACTCTTGATACGCCAATCACAGGAGCAAACCCATTGGGAGTGGTCAAGGTGAAATCCGGAATTCGGGCGTAGAAATCCAATCCACTTCTAAAGGGGTCGGTTTGCTGCTGAACATATTGATTAACAAATGGCAAGAGATATTGAATGTCGTTCATTGTTGCCTGGCGAATCATTGGTACTAAACTCCCTTCGTTTTAAAAATTTTGTCAAGAATTTCAATTGCTTCGTTAACCTGTTGTTTCTCAATAATAAGCGGGGGAAGGAAACGCAGAACGCTTTCACCTGCACGGGCAACCAAAAGCCGATTTTCGTAGGCTTCTTGTACCAGATCCAGAACCGGAATGTTGACTTCCAGCCCCTTCATCAATCCCATGCCCTTGACCCGCGTGATAAACGGATAACGTGAAACAATTCCCTGCAACTGTTCGTCAAAATAGCGGGCGATGGAATTCACGTGGTCGAGAAATTCAGCGGAACTCAGGTACGTAAATGTCTTTTTTGCCACGTGCGCAATAAAGGGATTCCCGCCAAATGTGGAGCCGTGGTCGCCCACGTGAATAATGTCGGCGATTTCGGGCACGACCAGAGCAGCACTAATGGGGAAGCCTGCGCCCAACGCCTTGGCTGTGGTCAAAATATCCGGTTCAATCCCGTAGTGTTGGTAAGCGTACAGCTTTCCCGATCGTGCAACGCCGCACTGAATTTCATCGAAGATAAGAGCCACTTTAGCCTGTTTGGTTTTATCCCGCAATTTGTTTAGAAATTCGGGTGTAGCAGGAGTAATTCCGCCTTCCCCCTGAATCGGTTCGACGATCGCACAGCAGTATTCTTCAAAATTGATGGAATCCAGCGCAGCCGGATTGTTAAACGGCAGAAAAACCACACCCTCAATCAAAGGCTCAAATGGTTCCCGGTATTTGGCGGTGTATGTGGCGGAAACGGCGCCCATGGTTCGCCCGTGGAACGAATGTTCAAAGGCCAAAATTTTCGTACGTGCCGGCTGAAATTGTTTTCCCCACTTGCGGGAAACCTTCAAGGCCGTTTCAACGGCTTCAGAGCCGCTGTTCACAAAAAACACACGGCTTTCAAATGTTTTTGAAACCAGAAGTTCCGCCAGTTCGATCTGTGCCTGTGTAAAATAAAGATTCGATGTGTGAATCACCTTTCGCGCGGCCTCTTCAATTCCAGTTTGAATGATTGGGTGATTGTACCCCAGGGCATTCACACCGATTCCGGCGATGAAATCAAGATAGCGATTGCCTTCCAAATCGAACAAATAGGCTCCCTCGCCGTGATCCAGTACCATCGGGGGCCGCTTGTACGTATTCAGCAAAAATCGATCGGCTTTTTCGATCCATTCGTGCATGGTTAATCCTTTCTCAATTTTGTAAAAACCACATCCTTTTGATTGAGCAGTTTTTCCAGAGTATTAACTCCCTGCCAGGTGGAAATAAGCACGGTGTCAACCCCGGCTTCCAACGCCTCAAATCCCATTTCCAATTTTGGAATCATTCC
>CAZIYL010000357.1:0-2395 GCA_964543425.1 uncultured Deferribacteres bacterium | reverse complement strand
ATCGTCCGGCGTGACCTTGCTGTTCATGTCCCGCAGGCGCTCGGGGTTGGCTGTTTCAAAACTCAGGCGAATGGTTTTAAAGCCAGCCTGAACCAGAAGGCGTGCCAATTCCCGGTCGATTTCCCGGGCATGAAGTCCGTTGGGTGTGTGAAAGCGCAGCGGCAGCCCCAGGGACAAAAGCCCCTCCAAAATGGGAATGATGTGCCGCTTTTTGTCCACAAAAAGCGCGTCGTCGTAAAAGGCAAAGTCGCGCACATGATAGCGGCGGTAGTAACCGGCAATTTCCTCTACCACTGCCTCCGGCGCGCGTTTCCGAAATTTTCCAGCCACTAAAAACGACGCACAAAAAGTGCACCGAAACGGGCAGCCCCGCGAGGTCAAAATCGGCAGCGACCGAAGCCGCGGGTACAAATCGTAGGCCGGAAGCGGGTACGTGTCCAGGTCGTCCGGATTGGGAGCTCCATCCGGCAGGTCATCAAAAAACTGAGCCAGAACATCCCGAATCTGGGGCTCGCCCTCGCCGCGAATAAGAACATCCGGCTGAACGGTCTCCTGCGCGTGCTCGGGCACCAGCGTGGCGTACACGCCTCCCAGAAGCAGAGGCACGCCCGGAAAGGCCTCCCGCAGCCGCTGAACCGCTTCTTTCACGCCCGGGTACCAGTACGTCATGTACGACGTCACAAGAATCACATCCGGGCGGGGCAGTTTTTTGAGTTTTTCCTCGAACAGCCCAACCGGCAGTCCGTACCGGGCAAAATGCCGAGGAATGGCGGAAAAGACGGCCGGCTTTTCAATGACCTCCCGAAAATATTTGCCCGTACCAAAGCGCTTTTCCCGTGGAAGCCGTGCCCCTGCCCAGGCCTCCAGCTCGGGGTCGGCGCGATCCAGGCAATCGATTAAATCCAGCTCAAACCCGAGCTGCCGGAGCACCGCCCCCACCGAAAGCAGGCCCATCGGCTTCATCCAGAAATCGTAGGCCGCAAAATCGGTAATCCAGGGATTGACCAAAAGGGCACGTCGTTTCAACCGAGATTCCCCATTTTTAGAAGTGTTTTTTGAGAATCCAATCGCTAATGCCCTGAGGCAGCGTTTCCAGAAAGACGGCCGCCCTGGCCATGTGGCCAATTGAATAGCGATGCTTTGGCTTTTTGGAATTTAAGACCTTTAAAATGAGTTCCGCCACCTTGCGCGGATCGGTTCGTTTTTTATCGAATTCGGCCATTTCCCCGGCCCACTTTTCCAGAGCTTCCCTGTACAAAGCGACGCGCTCAGGCGGTGCGTTCTTAAGAAGCGCCTCCACTTCTTCCGTTGTTTTTAGTCCCTTTTCCGTCTTAATGCCGCCGCACCGAATCATGACGTTGGGGATTTCCCATTTCTTTAATTCAATGTCAAGCGTTCGGGCAAGGCAGTTTACGGCAAAATCAGCGGCATGAATACTGGCCACGTAAGGTGTTGGAATGATGGCCGGGGTTGTAATCCACAGAATTCTTCCTTTGGCTTTCCGAATCAATGGCAAGAAGGCTTGAACAAGAGCAACAGAACCCACCAGCCGGGTTTTCAATTCGATTTCAAAGGCATCCAAATCCATTAGCTCCACCGGGGCAGGCGAGCCGCCCCCCGCATTGTTAATCAGTGCAAACAGGCCTTCTAAATTTCTTTTGGCTAATTCATCGGAAACCAGCTCTACTGCGTTGGCAATGTCTCTCCGATTGGTCAAATCCAGCGGATACACGGGCACAAGCCCTGGTAAATGATAGCTTTGTACTTTTTCAGCATCCGCTTTTTTTCGCACAGAAGCGAATACCAAAAAGCCGCTCTCCGCCAGGGTCAGGGCTATCTGATGTCCGATTCCCGAAGAAGAACCCGTCACCAGCACGGCTTTTGCTTCATCGGAAAAAGCCTGTCTGCCTGTCATGTTAGTCTATCCTCATTTGTTTTTCGTAACGCTCACAACTGAACACTCAACCCAGATTGGGAAATTACTCAGAATTGTCATTGAATGCATTTCCTGTCAGATAAAGAATCCGCGTAGCGGATTCCACGTTTGTAGAATGAACAGCCATCTGCTAAAGGGACAACGCCGAAGGTGTTGAACGCAAACCAATCCACCGTGTTGAACCCCTTTGGGGTTCAGGATTTTCTCGTTCCGCAATGGAGCTACAAACGTTGAACATCTTCGATGTTTTTTCTAAAACAACCTTTTGTTTCAGGGATATTGGAATGAACCTATTTTCTTAAGAGAAAATCAAATTTCGAATCACTACCGTTGCGAGTTTTGCAAAAGTGATTGAAAAATATTTGGTGAAAATACGTTAATCCGTTGCACCCGCGTTACCCGGGAATGGCTAAACTCAGCCACGAGGGAAGTCCCCTCTATCAAGAGGGGATTTAGGGG
>CAZIYL010000356.1:0-2395 GCA_964543425.1 uncultured Deferribacteres bacterium | reverse complement strand
ACGTAAAAGAAACCAGAGGTGCGCAGTTTATTCACATTTCCCTTACCGCTTGTAACGTCTTTATCACCGGAACCCAATCCAAATACGCCGCCAAGTTTTACTTTTGGTGTAGCTGTAAAGGTTGGTTTTAAATAGAGATTAAATCCGGAAATATTGCCGTTATTAATATCGTGCCGCTGCTTGGGGCCAAAAGTCGTATTGGCAACATTGTCCTTTCCGGTTAGATAGTCAAATTCTCCATTAACAGCCAACTTCCCAAATTTGAAATTGGGAGCCAAGCCGATAATGGCAAGGGAGCTAATATTCGGGGTAAAACGGGCACGGAAATACTGGAGATCATCCGGGACGTAGGTTTTGCCATCTGCACCACCGGCATCCTTGTAGTATAATCCAAATGCATTAATTTTGCCCGCACCAATTTTCCCGGCATAATTGGCAAAAAACAAATTTGCATCGCGACCGTCCGTATCGCCAAATGCACTTTTGCCGGCACCCAGACCGTTATCACTGAGTCCGTCAATGCCCTCAGATACCTTTGCAAAGCCCAGCGTAATTTTGCCAGTATCGCCCGCTTTGACATCTGCTTGGATTCCGTCCAGGTTATTATCCAGCACCAACATATTTCCCAATCGATATTCCTGACGTCCCACTCGCATGGTCACCGGAAAATTAGGGACTTTAAATACCATGTAAGCCTGATCCACGTGGAAGAGATAATTGGTGTCCTTAAAATCAAACAAACTGCTGCCACCATAGGCACCATAGGGGCGATTTACACTTCTTAGGGCATTATCAACCCCCCACCAGCCCTGAGCAATATCAAAGCGAGTTACTGCTTTTGCATACTTATTAGCTGCGGCCTGCACCTTAAATCGCAGCATCTGAACGAAATAATCGTCATTGCCATTATTTTTGCCAAGGAAAAACTTTTTCTGGGAAAGGCCCCAGGCTGTGTACACACCATTGATCTTGATTTTATTTCCCTTTTGGGCAAACGACGGTGAAACAAATGCAAATAACAATAAGCTGGCAAATAAAACAATCACATACTTTTTCATAGGTTTCTTCCTCCTCTTCCTAAATTTGAATTCAAAAATACACCATTTCCAAGAAATAAAACAAACAGCAAAAAATAGAAACGACCATCACCTCCTTTTCTTTTTTGCAGCGCTAGAAATTCCAATCCGGCTGCCGAAGCATTTGCACGCGCATTACACTTCCAATTGGAACTTGCCTCACATTTTCCGGCAGAACAATAATCCCATTGATAGACCGTGATTTTTCAAGCCCCAGAAATCGGCCTTTTTCTATGGGAACAGCATAAAAAACCCCATTTTTCAAATGAATCGACGCCTGAATAAGGGAAATCTTGCCCTCCAAATTGTGAATGGCTTTGTCCAGTCGCGCGTTTATTTCATTATGCCTGATCTGTTTTTTCCCTCTCATTTTGAAAAGAGCCGGTCGAATAAATTCCTCAAAATTCAAAATTGCCCCAACCGGATCATTGGGAAGCAGGAAAATCAATTTCTCCCCAATCGTTCCGAATGAGAAAAATAATCCCGGATACACATTTTTTGTCTGCAAATGAATGTCAACATGTTTCTTTTCTAGAGCACGGATTAAAACATCCTGATTTTTCTTTGAACACTCGCCAATAAAAATAATCAGGTCATTTTTCAGGGCACGCGAAATGGTCATTTGATCAGTTCGGGAAAAATCGGATAAAATCTTGTAGCGTCTGACAATTCCGTGATATTTAAGAATTTGTGCCGCAATGGTATCAGAAATTCCCTTCAGATATTTGATAAGCGTTTCGCTTTCCTTAACTTTTTTGAGAGACGGGCAAACAAAAATAAGAGCCACCCTCGGCTTGCGAACAACAGGCAACGAGGTAATCTCTAAAAACGAAGCTGTACCAATATCCGAATAGGTAATTTCGGTTCCTTTGGATAAAAGCACATCGCCTTTGCGGATTTTCGATCCTGACGGCAATATATTTTCCCATTTCTCAAAAGGCCTTTTCAGGGTAATCATCCCCCCTCTGACTAAAACATCCTCTTTTGCAAATACGACATCAAAGCTGTCAGGTAATTGTTCAAATAATTCTATGGGAATAGTTATAGGATCCGGATAATCAGTTTTTGGGTTTATTTTATCGGAAATTTTTAATTTTACGGGCATGCTTTTTGAAGCCGATTTCAACCATTTGTGGCGGGAAGCAAAACCATCCATCAGAGAAATTGTAACCGACGGGAAGTCAGCAGATGCTACAATGTCTTTACCTGCGATACATCCAACAGATTTCATTAATGGAACTTCTTCAGAAGGCAGTGTTTTTGCATATTTCAGGATTGTTGTAACAATGGATTGGATTGATTCCAACTCTCCTCCTTAA
>CAZIYL010000355.1:0-2396 GCA_964543425.1 uncultured Deferribacteres bacterium | reverse complement strand
CTGGGATTTTAGCCGCCTGATGATTGCTTTTAGTGTGTCCGCTTTGGTTCCCTTTTCCTTCCAGACCGGATAAATAGCCAAAGAATCCCCAAAGGATAAAAATCCGTCGAGATTTTTTCGTACCATTATGGCTTCCTCTTTTTCAGTGGGCTTTTTTGCCTGCGCCATGGACATTCCGTGTGGGTTTTCCATGGCAGATGACTTCGGAGCCTCCTTTTTCTTGGACTGACAGGAACCCATGATTAGCGCCAAAATTATTCCAACCAAAAAAATCCCAAAAAAATCCTTCTTCATTTTTTTCCCTTTCTGTCACCATATTTTTATAGTTTCACCGCTTTTTCCTGTTGCACCAAACGGCCTGCTTGAAAGGCATTTAAATTCAACTCCAAAAATTTCTTTGGCACTTTATCCCGAATCGCTTCCGTCCAAACGGACTCCGGAATTTCAAGATAATTTGAAAGTGTTCCCAGCATGGTAACGTTGAGTACCTTTACGCTTCCCAGTTTCGTTGCCAGATGGGTAAAATCTTCCAAAATAACTTGATCGGTTTTTTTATTGCAGATAGAAATCACATCCTTCGGATACTCGGCATGGTCGTATTGAATCGATTCCGGAATTACTTCGTAATCATTGATGATGATTCCTCCATCGGGCTTCAGATAGTCCAGATAGCGAACGGCCTCTAATTTTTCAAACGCAACAATGAAATCCGCCTGATTCTGTGAAATCAACGGCGAGTAGATTTTATCACCAAAGCGAACCTGGCTAATGACACTTCCGCCGCGCTGGGACATGCCGTGAACCTCGCTTTTCTTCACATCAAATCCGTGGCGAAGTGCTATTTCTGATAGAACATCACTGGCCAGTAAAACACCCTGGCCGCCAACACCGGTAAAAACCACATTTATTATTTCCATGCCATTTCCTCGATCCATTCGTAAATTTGCTTAAATATTCACACCTGAAATTTTCTGTCGCCGGTCCTCAGTGCTCTTCTTTCATGGGAAGAATCGCGTCCAATTGGCAAACCTGCGCGCACTGATCACAGCCGATGCACAGCAAAGGATCAATAACAGGCTTTTTGCCATCTGGCCCCGGCATAATGGCGGGACAACCAATCTTGTAACATAGGTCACACGCCACACATTTTTCCTGATCCACATAATACGCCGGGCCTAATTTCGATTTTTCGTGCAGCACACACAGCGCATCCGCAATAATAACAGATGGCTCCGGAGCGTTCATCTCTTCACGAATAATGTCCGTCATTTCTTTCAACTTGTACGGATCTACTTTTCTCACACGGGTAACGCCAACGGCTTGTACCAATTTTTCCAGATCAAGAGGTTTAGTGGGCTCGTGTCTCAATGTTGCCCCTGAAGCCGGATTTTCCTGATGCCCTGTCATGGCAGTAATTCGGTTGTCGAGAATAATAATAGTCGTAATGGCCTTGTTGTAAACCATGTCGATAAGAGGCGTAATTCCCGAATGAATAAACGTAGAATCGCCGATGACGCCCACAAGCTTTTTCTGAAATTTTTCGGGAGCCACTTTCACCATTCCTTCCGCCATTCCAATGGAGGCTCCCATGTTGAGGCATGAATCCATTGCCTCCAGCGGTGGAAGCGCACCCAGTGTGTAACAGCCAATATCCCCGGTAACCGTGGCGCGTAATTTTTTTAGAGCCCAAAATACACCGCGATGAGAACATCCGGGACACAATACCGGCGGACGCCCCGGGAGTTTCATATCCAACTTTCCGGAATCTTCTTTGATCAATGCCTTATCCAAGAGCGCCTGCGAAACCACATCCGGATTGAGTTCACCCACTATCGGAACGACTTCCTTCCCGGTAACTTGAATTCCAAGCTCATGAACCTGTTCTTCGATGAAGGGATCCAGTTCCTCAATTACATAAAGTTTTTCAACCCGATCCGCAAATTCCTTGATTAATTTTTCCGGAAACGGGTAGCTCATTCCCAATTTCAGGTAGGATGCATTCGGAAGAACTTCCCGCGCATACTGATATGCAATCCCATTTGTGATAATTCCCACGCTCCGTTCACCCCAATCAACCCAATTAATTCCGGAAGTCGTGGAAAATGCACGCAGTTTTTTCAGCCGATTTTCTACAATCGGATGCCGCAAGCGCCCGGTGGAAGGCAATAGAACATTTTTGGTTAATTTCTTTTGATAAGGTTTCAGTGGAACTTCCATTCGACTTCCGAGAAAGACCACGCTTTTTGAATGACTGACACGCGTTGTTGTTCTCAGCAAAACGGGGGTGTCAAAAGCTTCGCTGATTTCGAATGCCTGAATGGTGAAATCCTTGGCTTCCTGACTGTCGGAAGGCTCCAGAAGCGGCAGCTTTGCTGCTTTCGCGTACCACCGATTAT
>CAZIYL010000354.1:0-2397 GCA_964543425.1 uncultured Deferribacteres bacterium | reverse complement strand
GTCCTTACTGAAATCGGGCGCATTTATTCCGGAATTAATTGAGATTTCAAGCAATGAGTTTGCCGTTCGTTGGATTCCCGCTCTGCTTGATTCCACGGTTCGCGAATTTTCGGAAAAATTAGTGGAATTCCTGCCTCCCGATTCTGTGGCTTTGATGAAAGAGGTTCCGGCTCTTACGCAAAAACGCGGGCAAAAGCGAACGAGAAATTTTGTACGGCTTTATCCGGAGAAAAAGGAGCAATTTTTATTTTTGTCGTCCCTTTTCCTGGATTATTTTGTGGGGAAATTTGCCAACGCTCTGGCAGTTGGGAATCCTATTCGAGAACTGTTCTTTGGACATTCTATTCTGAAAATCAAAGGGTTTGAAGATCAGGAAATCCCGGCCACAATTCAGTTGTGGCTGAGCCGATTGACGCTGTCTGAGCGAACGATGGTCCCGGTGCTGAAAATCGCCGACGCGTTGGAGGGCTTTTTCGTGGAAGTACTGGTTGAAAATCGAAAAGATGTCATGCGGGAGCCCTTTTCCCTGAAGGAGGTTCTGGAAAGCGAAAGTCAGGCGGAAAACAGAGTGTCTGTGCTGAAAGACCTTTCGCTTTTGTCAGATTTTTTCCCCGAAATTAAAGAGGTCATTGCTTCGGCAGGAGCACGTTCGGTCTTAATTCCCCCTGCCGATTTTCCTCAGGTGTTTTTTCAGATTTTGCCCGTGCTGCAATTACTGGGAATCCGGGTGCTGCTTCCAAAAGCCCTCCGGCACCTGGTTCGCCCCCGGCTTTCTCTTTCTCTGGAAAACAAAGGAAGCGGCGCAGGCGCCGTTTCCTTCCTGTCTCTGAATGAAATGCTGAAATTCGATTGGAAAATTGCTCTGGGCGATGAACTGATTTCCGTGAAGGAATTTGAACGGCTAGTTCAAAATAAATCCGGGATCGTACGCATTCGGGACCAGTTTGTCTATCTGGATGAAAAGGACATTCGCGATATTCTCAATCAGGCACAAAAACAGCAGAGACTGACTTCCGCCGAACTTTTGAAGATCGGTTTGGAGGAAAAATTTGAAGGCGCCCGCATTCGAATTTCTCCACAGAGCAAAAAAATCTTTCAATCCCTATTAAAAACACAGTCGGTTCCGCTGCCGGAAGGCTTGAGGGGAACCCTGCGAGAGTATCAAAAACGCGGCTACGAATGGATGGTTCGAAACGCAACGGTCGGATTTGGCAGCATCATTGCCGATGATATGGGGCTGGGGAAAACCGTCCAGGTAATTGCTGTCCTTTTGAAACTGAAAAACGAAAACCAGTTGGACAAAAAGGCGCTCATTATTGTGCCAACCACCCTTCTGACGAATTGGAAAAAGGAAATTGAGAAATTTGCTCCTGAATTAAAAACAAGCATTTACCACGGAATTGCCCGGAAATTGGAAATTGATTCCTCGGACATCATTCTCACAACCTACGGGATTATTCGGAATGAGAACAAAAAATTTACGCAGCGCCGCTGGAAAGCCGTTATCATTGACGAAGCGCAGAATATTAAAAACCCCTCTACCGGTCAGTCACGGGCGGTTAAAAAGATCAAATCGGATATTCGAATTGCCATGACCGGCACTCCTGTGGAAAACCGTCTGCTGGAATATTGGAGCATTTTTGATTTCACCAACAAGGGCTACCTCGGAGGAATGAAATATTTTAAAGACCAATTTGCTGTCCCGATCGAGGTCTTCCGGGATCAGGAAAACCTCAATCGCCTTCTGAAACTTACCAGCCCGTTTATTCTCCGTCGATTAAAAACCGACAAATCCATTATTCAGGATTTGCCCGAAAAACTGGAATTTGATAAATATTGTTCGTTGACAAAAGAGCAAACCGCTCTTTACCAGAACGTGGTGAACGAGAATTTGAGTCAGATCGAGCAGAGCGATGGAATTGCCCGACGGGGAATGATTTTAAAGCTTATGACGGCTCTCAAGCAGATTTGCAATCATCCGTCTCATTTTCTCAAGCAAAAGGAAATCGACCCTGAGCTTTCGGGGAAAACATCCTTGCTGATGGATTTATTGAAAAATTTTTACGAGAATGACGAAAAAGTCATCATTTTTACTCAATATCGGGAAATGGGCCAGCTCCTGTTCCAAATGATTCGAGAGACGTTTGGAAAGGAGGTGCCCTTTTTGCACGGAGGTGTTCCTCGAAAAAAACGGGATGAAATGGTGGAGCTTTTTCAAAATGAGAAACGCGTGCGCACCATGCTTTTATCGCTGAAAGCAGGGGGTACGGGGCTCAACCTGACGGCTGCCAAAAATGTGGTTCATTTTGATTTGTGGTGGAATCCTGCTGTGGAAACGCAGGCCACTGACCGCGCCTACCGAATTGGCCAGACCAAGGATGTCATGGTGTACCGATT
>CAZIYL010000353.1:0-2400 GCA_964543425.1 uncultured Deferribacteres bacterium | reverse complement strand
GGGTGAATGATATTTACGGTGGAGAAATGCATTATTTTGACGTCATGGAAGTGGGGCTGGAAAACCGGTGGCCGTTTGTGGCATTGAGTTCATCCCGATTTTCGGACATTGGAGGCAAGCTGCGCTATTTTGATGTGATTCACGGATTGCGACGGTCGCGAATTCTGGCTGTTAGAGATCGGGCATATCCGGCGGATTACGTGGAAAAAATTAGGCGAAATCTGGGAGTTGAGATCGTTGTTCTTGATCACAGCGCATTTAATGCTGTGTATGAAAAGGTATTTGAAGAAGAAGCAAAACAGTGGGCAGAGCGCTGGATTTCAGAAGCGGAGAAGGTGATGGAGCCGCAATTCGAGGATGTTCTGGCAGGAGCCAAAACCTACTTGGCTCTGAAAGAACTCATGACCCGAGAAAAAGCCAATGTCGTTACGGTCGATTGCCTCGATCTGGTGTACCGGCGAAAGATTCCGGCCTACCCCTGCCTGGCCTTTTTCCAGCTGAACAATGAGGGTTCAACCGGCATCTGCGAAGCCGACATTGACTCGGCTCTTACGCAGCTCATTATTCGCTTTCTGGCCGAACGCCCCGGCTACGTCTCGGATCCGGTACTCGATCAGGGAACGGGCCAGATTGTTTACGCTCACTGCGTGGCGGCATCCAAAATGAAAGGGCCGGCCAGTGAGCCCATGCCCTACGTGCTACGCTCCCATGCCGAGGACGATTCCGGCGCATCGGTTCAGGTAAAAATGACGCCGGGCGAAGTGATGTCCACTATTAAATTCGATATTAAAACAGACAGGATTTCCTTTCATAAAGGAAGGGTTGTGGGAAATATCGACACCGACCGCGCCTGCCGAACCAAAGTGGCGGTGGAGGTGGATACGAATGCACTGGCCAGGAATTACCAGGTTTCCAAATTTGGGTGGCACCGGGTTTCGTTTTACGGTGACTGGGAAACGGAAATCCGCGACCTGGCTCAACTCATGCAGTGGGAATTCTGGGACGAACGGAAATAGGATGCTCATTTACGTTTTGGCACTACGCCAATGACATTAGGAATTGGCCGGAAGTTTGTATTGCTGTCATCTTCGTTAAATCCTGTTTCGTAACTGCCGTCCAGCGCCAGATGGTGGCCATTGTAGTCCAAATAGAAAGAGGCTTCGGGACCGCCTTCAAGATGCTGGGCGCAAACAAGATGCAGAGGCAGTTTTAGAAGAATGGCATTAAAATCGTGCATGGAAAAGGGGGTGCGGGAGAAAATAAACAGGGCGTTACCGTCCTTATCTTCGCCCAGCGCAGCCTCGCTCCATTTCAGGGGTTTTTTCCCCCACCTATTGATTCCCGGGCGCTTGATCAGCCGCAAGTTTTGAATGACCGTCTGATATCGATTGCGGATTTGTTTCAATGGCGTTTCGTCCAAATCGAATATTCCGAAAGATGTGTCTTTTGGATTCACAGGATTAAACGCCGCTGCAGAGAGGTACTTTTTGCTTGTGTGCGGGTTATTCAGGTGCTTGAAATTTTTCAGATAGCCGGTGTGCGTTTTCATGTCGCTGTTGAACATTCCTGCGTTAATGGCAGCAATAAGATGATACTTTTTGGCCCAAGCATCAGCAGTTAGTGCTTTGTGTTTTAGCTCGGAAACGCAAAGTGCTTTGAGCTGGAAGAGATTTGGATCAATTTTGAGAACGACAACTCTCGAATTTTGAGGAGCATTTTTAAGGATTGGTTTAAACTGGCGGAGAAAAAAACCATTGTCCAATTTCTGCCACTGGCCAAAGGCCGGAATGGAAATCATAATAAATAATGTCACATAAAGCGATTGGAAGAAAAATTTGGAATAGTTCATTTTTGCTCTTCCTCAGTAATTGGTTAATCCGCTACTGTGCATGTGTTTGTTGTTTGCAAAATATTTATAAGCCGAAGAGCCCTGTTCTTTCGGTAGAAAACCAAGAGAAAAAAGAAGTTAAACTTGGCCTGTTTCCAATTCCAGCCGAAAGCAGCGCTGATCGTTCAAATCAGAGTGTGAAAATCCCATTCTGCGCAAATATTGCTTGTGTTTCTTTCCGCCCGGTTGCGTGTAAATGATGTCAAATCCCCGCGAGGTGAAAAATTTTGGTTTGCGATGGTAAACGTACTTTCCAATTTTAAAATCCCTGTATCCGGGAATGACAAAATCAAGTGTCACGAAAAGACTGCGTTTGTCATAGACTTCGCTAATAAACAATCCGGCGGGCACCATGTTGTGCAATACGAAAAAAATGACCAGATTTTTGGCCGAATCAAATTTAAAATCGGGTTGGAATTTTTTAATCTCTTGGCTGTAAAATTTGAGAAAGTAATTCAGATATTTGGAATCTTTTCGGATTTCCAAAAGCGTAAAATATTCTTTTCGTCCAA
>CAZIYL010000352.1:0-2413 GCA_964543425.1 uncultured Deferribacteres bacterium | reverse complement strand
GTGAAATTAGTGGGAGATATCCTTTTTAGACTAAACTCATGAAATAATGCTTTTTTCCCATTGTTACAAAAAAATAATTTCCTTTTGGAATTATTTTTAATATATTTTTAGGTAATTTTTCTTGGATAGATCCGAATGTTGTTTTAGGAGAGCAGAAAATCATCCGAAATCCAAAAATAATATTAGCACGGTTTTTCAATTACTGAAATAAATAAAAGACTTTCGAGGGTCAAGGAGAATAAATAATGCCGATAAAACGAGTGGGAATTATTGGCGGTGGTACAATGGGTCGCGGAATTGCACAAACCGTAGCCGCCAAGGGAATTGACATTTACATGGTGGAGATCAGTCAAAAGGCTTTGGATGAGGCCATCCAGGGAATTGGGCAAAATATAGATGCCGAGATTGCCAAGTGGGGAATGACAGAAAGTGACAAACGGGCCATTCTGGCAAGAATCCACGGAACAACCCAATTGGACGAGTTAAAACGGCGGAAAGTGGACCTGATCATTGAAGCCGTTCCGGAAGAAATGTCCGTAAAAAAAAGAGTTCTGGGGGGAATCGACAAGTTTTGCACCAGGGATATTCTGTTTATCACAAATACGGCAACGTTGAGTATTACAGAAATTGCGGCGGATTTACACCGGAAAGACCGTGTAATTGGAATGCACTTTTTGAATCCGGTTCCAAAAACAGCCTTGGTGGAAATTGTGCGCGGCTTGGCCACATCGGATAAAACTTTTGAAGAAACCAAGAATTTTGCCCATGAAATTGGAAAAACGCCTGTTGAGGTATTTGAATATCCCGGTTACATCACCGCCCGCGTGATTGTGCCGTTTCTAAACGAGGCGATGTATGTTCTAATGGAAGGGGTCGCGTCTGCAGATGACATTGATACGGCCATGCGGCTGGGATTTAATTTTAGTATTGGGCCGCTCGCACTGGTTGATCAAATCGGTTTGGATGAATTACTGCTCTGGATGGAATCGCTTTTCCGTGAATTGGGTGATTCAAAATATCGTCCCTGTCCCTTGTTGAGAAAATTGGTACGAGCCGGCTATTTGGGAAAAAAGACAAAAAAAGGAATTTTTGAGTACGATGATCATGGGCATAAAATCCCCGGGAAATCGTTGGTGCTGATCCGGCATTAGCCGGTTGATCCAATTAATGAAATAGATTTTGGGAGTTTTAATATGAAAATATTGGTCTTAAATTGTGGAAGTTCATCGGTTAAATATCAGCTAATCGATTCGGATAAAGAAAATGCACTGGCGGCCGGACTGGTTGAACGAATTGGAATGAGCGGGGCATCTTTAAAACAGGTTCGTTTTGATGGCGACAAATTACATTATGTGGGGGAAATTCTGGATCACACAATGGCAATTGAAAATGTCCTGACGGTTCTGATGTCGCGAAATCACGGTGTAATCAAAGATCGCAAGGAAATTGACGCAGTTGGGCATCGTGTGGTTCACGGAGGCGAAAAATTTAAGGAATCCGTTCTGATTACTGCGGAAGTGATGGAGACGATTAGGGATTGTATCGATTTGGCGCCATTGCATAATCCGCATAACATTAAAGGCATCCAGGCTGCTCAGCGCCTTTTACCGGATATTCCGCAGGTAGCGGTTTTTGACACGGCCTTTCACCAAAAAATGCCGCCTCATGCCTACATGTACGCTTTGCCCTATTCTCTCTATCGAAAGTACAGCATTCGCCGGTACGGATTTCACGGTACATCGCACCATTATGTGTCGCATGTGGCAGCGGAAATGATCGGCAAGCCCTACGACCAATTGCGGATTATCACAGCGCATCTTGGAAATGGATGCAGCATGGCCGCGATCATGAATGGGCATTCGATTGATACTTCCATGGGATTTACCCCCGTGGAGGGTCTGGTCATGGGAACCCGCTCGGGTGACATTGATCCGGCCATTATTCTGCACGTAATGGGTCAGGAAGAACTGACGCTGGCGCAGGCAAATACGCTTCTTAATAAACACAGTGGATTGTGGGGAATTTCCGGTATTTCCAGCGATGCCAGAGAAATTATTGAAGAGGCCGAAAATGACAATAAACGTGCTCAGTTGGCACTCGATGTCATGACTTATCGGATTAAGAAATATATCGGTGCTTACACTGCTGCAATGGGTGGCCTGGATGTTCTTGTATTTACAGCCGGAATTGGTGAAAATGCACCGGTTGTTCGGGAAATGGCTTGTAAGGGATTGGAACTCATGGGATTAAAGATTGATCCCGATAAGAATAAACAGGCAATAAAAAAACAAATGGAAATCAGCACGAAAGATTCCAAGGCCAAGGTTTATGTGATCCCGACGAATGAAGAATTGGTGATTGCAAGAGATACGCGCAACATTGTTTTGGCCGCGAAAAATGGCTAAATTCCTTT
>CAZIYL010000351.1:0-2429 GCA_964543425.1 uncultured Deferribacteres bacterium | reverse complement strand
AATGTTAACACTAATTTTAGAAGTTCTTATTTTTAAATTGCCATTATTTCCCGGCAATAAATCTGTCATTGCAGATTCAAAGGCTATTTAAATTTTGGATTCATTTTGATTTTTTCATTATGATTTTTTCATTCATTTCCATTTGCTTATTTGTTTGGTAGACAACAAAAGTATGAATTGTTCGGATGAACCTTAAAAAATAACCTATCGACACTGCGTTGTCGGTATAGGCGCCATTAGCGACCAAATATTTTGAAAAGCACGCATTTTAATGTGGAACCATTTAAAAAAAGTGTAAACGATGGCAAAAAAAAGAATTCTAATTGTAGAAGATATGCCCGAATCGCTGATGATTTTACGTATTCGGCTCGAAGCCAATGGATACGAGGTAATATCGGCCACTGATGGGGAGGAAGCCCTGAACAAGGCGCGTGAGCTTCGCCCCGATTTAATTCTTCTGGATGTCATGTTGCCCAAAATGGATGGCTATACGGTATGTCGGCTTCTAAAATTTGACGAGGAATATGAGGACATTCCTATTATAATGCTAACGGCTCGGGGTCAGGAAAAGGACATGGCTATTGGGAAAAATGTTGGCGCGGATATGTATTTCATCAAACCATACAATCATGTAAAACTGCTGGCTGCAATTGAAAAATTGACTGACGAGGTTCGCCTCTAACCTGGTATGGAAAGAATAATTCGCCCGGATAATACTTTTATTCCCAACCTCTGCAAAAATGCGCAGAATTTGGGATTGCCAATTTATCAGCAGGAAATATGCATCAAGCGGAAAGCTCCGCTTGAGGTGAATTGAGAATTTTTGTCAAAATGATCGGGAGCAAGCAATTTTATGGCAAAAAGGCATATTCTTTTGGGAGATTTTTTGTTAGAGCAAGGGCTCATCTCAGAAGAACAATTAAAAAAAGCACTCAAATATCAAAAGGATAGCGGCAAATTATTGGGGCGAAGTCTCATAGAACTGGGCTTTGTGAGTGAAAAGGATCTTATTAAGGCACTAAGTGATCAGACGGGGGTACCCTATGTTTCTTTGAAAAACTACAAGATTGATCCCGCCATCCTGAAGCTGATTCCGGAAGATTTTGCCCGCGTAAAGAAGATCATTCCTCTTTTCCAAATTGAAGATAAATTGACAATAGGCATGGTCAATCCGCTGGATATAGTCACTCTCGATGCTCTTGGACGAATGACAAGAAAGCAAATTGAGCCGGTTATTTGCCATGAAAAGGATATTGAAGAGGCCATTCGTTACTATTATTCGGGAAAGGATTCTCTGAAAAAGGCGGCCAATGATTTTTCAAACCTGGATATTGAAAAAGAAGATTCAATTAATGAACTCCGACTACGACAGCAGGCAGAAGAAACCCCTGTTGTAAAATTGGTAAACCTTATATTAAATCAGGCTGTGAAAAGCGGAGCAAGTGATATTCACATCGAACCGAGACAAAAAACGCTTTTGGTACGCTACCGAATCGACGGTATGCTTCAAGAAGTCTTTTCGCCCCCCAAAGAAATGCAGCTTGCTATTGCCTCGCGCATTAAGATTTTATCTTCACTAAACATTGCTGAACGCCGCTTGCCCCAGGATGGACGCCTCCGTACCGAAATTGAACGAAGACCAATTGATTTTCGTGTTTCTACCTTCCCGACGATGCATGGCGAAAATATCGTGATCCGTGTTCTGGATCAGGAACAAATGAGTTTCTCGCTGCATGACCTGGGAATGCAATCGCAGATTAAAGAGAAATTTTTAGAAAGTCTCCATCAGCCGCATGGAATTATTCTTGTGACAGGCCCCACCGGCAGTGGGAAATCAACAACTTTATACGCCTCCTTGCAAGAGCTGGACACTCCCGGGAAAAACATCATGACGCTGGAAGACCCGGTGGAGTATTACATTGATTCGATCCGTCAGGCGCCGGTGAATCCTAAAATCGGGCTGACATTTGCCAATGGGCTGCGTTCAATTTTGCGCCAGGATCCGGACATAATCATGGTCGGGGAAATTCGAGACAAAGAAACCGCCGAAATTGCGATTCAGGCTGCGCTTACGGGGCATCTCGTTTTGAGCACGCTTCATACAAATAATGCAGCCGGTGCCATTACCCGCTTGCTGGATATGGAAATTCCTCCTTATCTAATTGCTTCGTCGGTAATTTGTGTGCTGGCACAGCGGCTCGTCCGAAAAATTTGTCCGGCCTGCCGGGTTCCCTTCAAACCTGAAAAAGGACTTTATGCCAATCTTTCGCTGGCAATGGATGAAAATCCCGAGGACGTTCAGTTTTACAGAGGAAAGGGATGCCACAAATGCAAGAACACGGGTTACCAGGGACGAATTGGCATTTATGAGCTGTTGCCATTCGACAATTTTATTCGGGAAATGATTTTGCACCGGGTAACCACAAATG
>CAZIYL010000350.1:0-2430 GCA_964543425.1 uncultured Deferribacteres bacterium | reverse complement strand
GCTTTGTAATGCCCGTTGATATTTAGACTAAACGTAATCTCCCGAGTAGTGTCCAATGTTTTCTCGGAACTCTGCGAGAATGAAATAATCTTCACACGATTTAGGCGAGAGCGATTAATAAAAATTTTCATGTAATCAATTTTCGTTCGCGACTTACCGATGTCCTGGGAGATTTCCTGCAAATTGGTGTAAATTTCACGATAATATTTTTCTTTCTGCAGTATTTCATCCCAGCGCCCGGAAAAGTCATCTACGGCGGTACGCTCTTGCTCATAACCGGTTTTAACGCGATTATATTCTTTAACTTTTGGCCAGAGGAAAAAAATAAGCAAAAGTAAACTAATGCCTGTGGCAAAAGCAGGTAAAATAAACATACGATCTTTTTTAGAAAACTTTTTTTCCTTAATTTCCATTTTGCCTCTGCACAATCTGGCCAAAATTTTCTGCCATTCGGCAGTGAATCTCAAATTCCAGAAGATTTTTACTTCGCTCCTCATCCGAGAGTGCAATTCGAGTAATGGTCACATCCGAAAAATAAGGCATCTTCTGCAACCGATTGTAAAATATTCGGACATTTCCTCCGGAATAAGATTTCCCTTTTAGATGGAGCTGCCATTGTGCCGCCGCCGTTTCTTCATCGGAATTGTCTGGCTCCATATCCGCATCCCCTGTTCCCTGGGCGGGAATGGCCTCAAAATCAGTGATCCATGTTCCCTCCGGAATGGTTTTGCCAAGGGATTTTAAAATGACTGACCAGTGGGTTTGCTCGCCCTTAACTTCCAGAAGCGTTTTAAATTTTGAATTCAGTATGCCGGTTTTTTCCTTCAGTTCCTTCAGGAATTCCAGCCGATGTCGGATGGTTTTGTATCTGGCATCCAGAACAATTTTTTTGTTCTGAAGTGTTGTTGTTTTATAAGAAAAAAGCATCTCAAAAATCAATATAAATAAAATGATAGACAACGATGTCAATCGAAAAACGGCACTTTTCTTTCGCTCTGTTTTTTCCTTTTGCTTAATAATTCCTAAAATATTAAGGGCTTCCCTGCCGGAGGCAAATCGGCTCTTTGCCAGTCCTACAGCGGTTGAAAAAAGCGGCGCTATTTTATTAAGGGCCTCACGGTCAAAGTCATCTTCATCCATTTCGATGAATTGAAACGGATTGTTGATTTCCACCGGCAGGCCAATTTTTTCTTCCAAATAGTGTTCAAAGCCGGGGTTCAAAGCTCCGCCGCCAAGCAAACTGATCTTTGTAACAATTTCGTGAAGCTGACTTGAAAAAAATTGCAGAGACAGTTGAATTTCATCTACCAGAGGCTCAAGAGCCATTCGAATATATTGAAATAAAAATTGCAGATCCTGCTCGGAATAAGACGAATCGGGAATCTTTACTCCATCCGTCTGCAATTCCATTTTTTTCATAATGGATTCTGCCTCGCGAGCGGAAATTCCCAAATTCGAGGAAATCTCCGTGCGGACTTGTGTTGTGCCAAAATTCGCATCCCGAATGAAAACCACTTTCCCATGGTGAGCAATTGCAATTTGTGTTTTGGAATGTCCGATATTCAAAATCAAAATAGGGTCTCTCGCCTCGTCAACCCGAGACAGACGATCGGCATCAGCCGAAAGAACAACCATTTCCGGCCGCAAAGAAAGCTTTTGATGTTTCTCTATTCTAATTTGAACCGCACTCTTTCGAACGGCATAGGCCACGCCATGCGCTTTTTTGGTGACGCCTTCTGTAATCTTCCCAAAATAGTCCGACCACAAAATGGCATCTTCCGCATCAAAATACAGCTGGTCGCGAATCTCCCAAAGCGCGGCTTTGCGAAATTCCCTTTCGGGCATGTCCGGTAATTTGACATAGCGTGCAATTACATCATTTCCGTTAACACCAACCACAACAGGCACGTCTTTTCCATGCCACAATTGGATTTTGTTGATAATTTTGTCCTCAACGGTGGAATTGTTTCCATTCGTCGGCATCAAAAATAGGGCGCAGTGGATCAGTTTAAATGCACTGCCTCTCTTTTGCAAGCCGACCGCTTTTACAGAATGGTGCCCCCAATCAATTCCAAAAACGGTCGTTTTCGATGTAAAATGTAAGCGTCTGCCCATCGTTTAATCTGTGACCTGTTTTAAATATGAATCCTGCCAGTCCAAAATTTTGACTTTTGAATCCTTCTCTTTTTCAATCAAAACCGAAAGGGTTCGCATTTTCTGCCGATAGATACCGGTCGATCGAATCCGATATTTTTCTCCCGTATGAAGGGTTTGCACCTTCACAAGAAATTTTCCTTCGCCAATTGCCGTTGTATCGATAGGGCTGATTTGCGGAGGCGTCAGACATTTTTCAAGGCCGGATTGTGCGTAATAAAATGCTCGAACGGCATCTTCCGAATTTTGCAGAGCGCAATTCTGTGCCCACAAAAA
>CAZIYL010000349.1:0-2453 GCA_964543425.1 uncultured Deferribacteres bacterium | reverse complement strand
GTGCAATTAGTGGTTTTTAGAGTGCACTCAAGGATTTTTGAAAATTCCTACTGCCCGTCGAATAATTCATTGTGCCTGTTTCACCGAAATGTCTCCAGATAGCGATGCAGTATTTCGTAAACGGCAACCCCGTAGGCCACGGAAACGTTTAGCGACTGCTTAACGCCAAACATGGGAATCTCAACGGCCAAGTCCGCTTGGGCAACGACCTCTTCCGAAACGCCGTCCACCTCGTTTCCAAGAACCAGCGCCAGAGGAAATTCAAACTGAGCACCTTTGAAATCGCGACTGGCGTCGGTGTGCTCGAGCACGACAATTTTAACCCCTTGTTTTTTCAACTCGGAAGCCACTGTGGAAGCGCTCGGCGCGTACACCCAAGGCACGGACTGGTCGGCACCCAGTGCTGTTTTGGAAATTTCGTTTCTGGGCGGACGTCCGGTAAAACCGGTGAGGTACAATTTTTCAATTCGGGCAGCGTCGGAGGTGCGAAAAATGGAACCAACATTAAAAAGACTTCGAATATTTTCGGCAATCACAAAAATTGGGAAACGGCCATCCTGCTCGATTTTCTCCGGCGTGGGGCGGGCGGATTTAATTTCCTCAAAATTCAGCTTGCGCACGGTTATTTTTTCCTTTCAAGTAAAGTCACGGTTTCAATGTGATAGGTGTGTGGAAACATATCCACAGGCTGGATCCTTTGGAGTTCGTAGCGGCTCTTCCACTCGGCCAGGTCGCGGGCCAGGGTAGTGGGATTGCAGGAAACGTACACGATTTTTTTCGGCGCCAAGTTTAAAATCGATTGAACACTTTTGGGGTGCAGCCCGGCGCGCGGCGGGTCGATGATGAGCACATCGGGACGGCCTACCACGTTCATTAGTTCCTCGATTTGCTTCATCTCATCTTTCACATCTCCCAGCACAAATTCCACATTTTCCACCTGATTAAGCGTTTTGTTGCGGCGGGCATCCTGCACGGCTGCCTCAATCACCTCAATTCCCAGTACCTTTCCAACCAATTTTGAAATGTAGATTGAAATGGTCCCGGTGCCGCTGTACAGATCATACACAATTTCATTACCCTTAAAACCAACCAGGTCGATTACCGTATCGTACAACCGCTCTGCCTGGTGCGTGTTTGTCTGGAAAAACGAATTGGCGGAAATCTTAAATCGGTACGATCCGAGCTTTTCCTCGATTACCCGATTGCCCCAGACTGTCCATTCCTCCTCACCAAAAGCGGTGCTGCCCTTGGAGCGATTAATATTGTTGACAAAGCCCGAAATCGGGATTTCATTTTCCAGAATTATTTCTGCGAGCCCGGCCATCATCTCTTCATCCTTTTCCGAGGTCACCACATTAACCATTCGCTGACCGGTATTTTTGCCCTCGCGAATCACTACGTGCCGCCAGAAGCCGGTGTGACTGGCTGTACTCCAGGGCTTTTCGCCGGATTCCCATGCGAATTTTTTTACGAGATTGAGAAGCCCATTGCTTTCTGACGATTGAAGGTAACAAGCATCAATATCAACAATTTTGTCGTAGCGCCGGGGAACGTGGAGTCCCAGAGCAAAATCCTTTGGTTTGTCATCCTGTTCCTGATTGGAAAGCAACCAGCGCCTGTCGGAGAAAGAAAACTCCATTTTATTGCGATAGAAAAACACATCTGGTGAGGGCAGTGTGGGCTGTACAGGAATATCATAGATTCCACCGATTCGCTGGAGGCTGTCCCGGACGATTTTTTGCTTGAAGGCCAATTGCTTTTCGTAAGCCACATTCTGCCACTTGCAGCCGCCACACACGCCAAAGTGGGTGCACCTGGGGGGAACTTCGTAGTCCGCATGCTCCTGCACCTCTAAAATACGGGCTGTAAGGTAATCGGATTTTTTCTTTAGAATGCGGGCGCGCACGGTTTGTCCGGGAAGGCCGTTTTCGACGAATACCACCACGCCGTCCACCCGTGCCACTCCCAACCCGCCGTAGGCCACATCCTCAATTTTCAGGACAATTTCTTCGCCTTTTCGCAATAGCCTTTCCTTATTTTCTTAAATTTTCAATCATGCAAAGGCTTGGAACCTCTGCAAGGTTAGAACTAAACAATTTTCTAAATAGTAAGAAATAAAGAGGGGAGATGCAAGAGGAAAGTGAGAAAGAAAAGATACGAACGTAAGAATGATTATGTTTGAAAGAAACCTCATAGAATCTGGCGGGCGTTCTTGCTTATAGAACAAGAGACAAGCAAGGATGCTTGTCTGACATTTTATTGGGTTGTTCGACAAGCATCCCTGCTTGTCGCCGCCTAATTATCAAGCCAATATTTGCTGTAACTCCACTGCCAATTCTCCTTGGATGTAACCAACCCGGCCTTCACCGGATTGTTCACCACATAATCCATAATTCGGACAGTTTCATCCGAACTTCTGGAATAATGGTCAAAACTCTCGTGCGTCCAAAAGG
>CAZIYL010000348.1:0-2455 GCA_964543425.1 uncultured Deferribacteres bacterium | reverse complement strand
AGCCGCCCCAGGCGGCATCGGGAGCAATTGATTTCTCCATATCGCTTTCATTCCCAGCCCAATCTAACGCGGTGACGCCGAAAATATATTTTCCCTGTGCCACAAAATTGCGCACGGTAAAGGCCGTGTCCGGCCGAAAATTCAAGGTATCTTTTTTTACATGCCCTAAAAGTTGAAATGGCCCGTTATCCCTGCTGGCATAAATCCGGAAGGTGACCACATGCTCCGGCTGCCCGGTTACATCCTTCCAGTCGTGGCTCCATGAAAGATGCAGCGAATCAAGCTGATTAATCACAATGAATTTCTGAGAGAAACCTAATTGACTCAAACCGAAAAGTAAAATCAAAAAAAAGAAAATTTTTTTCATCATTCTAATTCCTCCAATTCCTTTTTCACGGTTTGATATTCTTCCACTGCGGCAATAAGCGAATCAAAGCGTATCTTTGCCAGCTCAAGATTAATCGACCGCACGCCGTCATCCATAAAGAGTGCGTAATTGATCTCTTTAATCAGCCCGTCAATATCGATTTCCAGCTTTTCAAGCTTTTCTTTTTTTTCTTGAATCGCACCCTTACGGATTAATTTTTCGACTTTTCTGCTCATTTATCCCTCACAAATTCAAAAAATTCCTGTATTAATTTCGTGACTACATCTAAATCATGTTGATTCAAATCCCTTGCCCGAATAAAACGCCCGAACTCCTGCATTACAAAAATTGCCTGTGTCCGCAAATCCTGCTCCTTGCGAATACGGCTAATGGAGGCGACCAGCTTTGTAATCCCGTCAATCCGCTTTGAATTAATTTCCTCTGCAGGCAGATTGCGCAATTCCTCTATTTTATTGCGAAGCACCTCCTCAAGTGCGCCAATTGCCCCGCTGGGCGATGCCATGAAAATCTTTCGTTTCCCCCCCCAGTCTCCCCTTTTTTTCCAGCGTGAAAGAGATTGAACCGAAATGCCTAACAAATTTGCAATCTGCTCAAGGGTCATTCCCTTGCGTACATAGAGATTCTCCGCTTCAAATCCGTAATCATTAAATTTTGCCATCTCAACGCCAAAGTCTTAGCGCAATATTCATGAGTGTGAATAATGTCACAATGAAAATTACCGCTTTGTTATAAATTCCCCAGCTCGAAATATCTGTTTCCACTTTTTCAATTCTATGTTCGAGCTTCTCAAATCGTTTTGTATTGCGATCAAAATTTTTTTCAGTCATTTGATTGAACCGCCTCTGCTCCGCAATGCTCATTTTCAGCATTTCTTCTATGCGCTTCAAATCACCCCTGAGTTCGGCAATATCAATTTTGGGATTTGCTGCTTTTCTCTGTTGTGCCATTTTCTCTATTTCTTGAAATTTAATAGTTTACTCGCATTTCGTTCGCCAAACCAGAAACCAATAATAGGACCATAAATAGAAACCAGATATGTCCAATCCAGTTTGCCCGCAATAACCAGATAAAATATTGCAATCGAAAACAAATAAGTTGTCACCGGCCGAACGCTGGCCCGCAAAATTTGAACCGATTGCGGCAATTCGGATAATTTCCCAAAATAATCCACAAAAGCCTGCGTCTCCTTTTCGGCATCCGCCCGAATGGAAGCATCATTTTTCAGCACATCGGAAAGTGCCTTTTTTGCTTCGTCTAAAGCCGGCCCCTTAATAGCCCGCCCCAGGGCTTTCATCGAAATTTTCTTCAGCAGTGGGAGAATTAAATCAAACATTTTGCTTCGCCTCATATTGCCTGAAAATCCGCCAGACCTTTGCAACATAAACTTGAATTTGCTTCCAATCCGGATGCTTTCCGCGTACCTTGCAAAATCTTGAACTCAGTTTCTGGCTCGCAAAAATCCATTGCTGCCAGCGCCCCGGCTGGGAAATTGTTCTTTTTTCAAACTGTCTGGCAAGCCGAAGCGCCTTATTAATATATCCGCGTCCGCCATTATAGGCACCAAGCGCAAATTTCCAGCGCTCGTCCATGTCCGGGATTTCATTAAAATGATCGAATTGTATTTTGAGATATTCCGATCCGCAGGCGATATTTTTTTCGGGATCATAAAGATCGGCCTCGGCTACGCCAAGATCAGCCGCTGTATCCGGCATAATCTGCATAAGACCGATAGCTCCCTCGGGCGAAATTGCATCAAAATCGAAATTGCTTTCAACTTTAATTTGCGCCCATAGAAGATTGGGTGGGATAGAAAATTTTTCAGCATATTTTTGAGTAAGATTTTCGCACATAAAAAAAACCGCTGTTTCCCGAACTGCCAGGCCTGGAAAACAGCGGTCTCCATCGAAGTGAATATTGCGCTATAAATATATGCTATTTATAACGATTTTTCAACATTCGCCTCTGATTTATGAATAAAAAAACTAATCTTTTTTTAAATTTCTTCCTTTCTCGCCGGGCTGCCATGCCCGGAATTTCTCATTCACGATAATGAAGGGTACATTATCG
>CAZIYL010000347.1:0-2466 GCA_964543425.1 uncultured Deferribacteres bacterium | reverse complement strand
CGTATTTTGCCGGGGGGCACCGCTTATCTTACGGACGCCGGAATGACGGGGCCGTCCGATTCCGTTATTGGAATGAAAAAGGACATTGCTATCCAAAGATTTCTGTACGGAACCCCGCGCCAGTACGAGGTAGCTTCGGAAAATTTGAAAATGAATGGCGTTTTTATTCGAATCAATCGTGAAACAGGCAAAGCCGTTTCCATTGAACGTATTCAATTACCGTGAGGAGGACATGTCAGCGATTCTTATTGATGGGAAAAAGGTTGCGGAAGACATCCGAGCCGAACTTCGGGGACGCATCGAACGGCTTAAGAAGAAAGCGGTTACTCCCAATTTAACCGTAATCTTGGTGGGGGATGATCCCGCATCCCGGGTTTACGTGTCGATGAAAAAAAAGGCCTGCGAAGACCTCGGACTATTTTCGGAAACCATCCGTTTGCCCGTTCAAACCGATCAGGACGAACTAATTGCGCGCATTGAACAGCTCAATCGAGACGCTGCCGTACACGGGATTTTGGTGCAAATGCCCTTGCCGCCGCAAATAGATGCGAATCGGATTATCGAAATTATTCATCCCCAAAAGGACGTAGACGGATTTCACCCAATCAATGTCGGAAAATTGGTGGCGGGAAGGCCGACGTTTGTTCCCTGCACGCCCGCGGGAGTTATCGAACTTTTGAGGCGATACGCCTACCAACCCGACGGCAAACACGTGGTGATTGTCGGACGGAGCAACATTGTCGGAAAGCCGCTCGCCAATCTGCTTCTTCAAAAATCTCCTGCCGGAAATGCGACCGTTACGGTTTGTCACACCCGCACAAAGAATCTTGCAGATTTCACCCGGCAGGCAGACATAGTGATCGCCGCTGCCGGTCGTCCCGGGACAATCACGGGAGAAATGGTAAAAGCGGGTGTTGTAGTCATCGATGTGGGCGTGAATCGGGTAGATGATGCCACAAAAAAGCGGGGCTACCGTCTCGAAGGCGATGTGGATTTTGCTTCTGTTTCCCCAAAAGCCGCTGCCATTACACCCGTTCCCGGGGGGGTGGGGCCAATGACGATCGTCATGCTGATGAAGAATACTATTCAGGCTGCCGAGGAGCAAAGCGGGTTGGCCTAATTGTAACTGGTTTATTTCAATTGGTCTGTTTGACTTCAAAAAAATCGGGAGGAAATGCCATGAAAAACAAAAGTGTTCTCTTGGTCGGATTGTTTTTAGCCGGAATTCTCGTTTTAACCGGTTGTGCTTCCAAGGCGCCGAATCACATCCGGAAAAATATTATTTCCACTCAAAATGCTCCTGCTGCGATCGGGCCTTACACTCAGGCCGTTCTGGTGGGAAACACACTGTATTGCTCGGGACAAATTGCTATTAATCCCGGGACAGGAGAATTGGTTGCCGGAGACATTCAGGCAGAGACAGAACAGGTACTAAAAAACCTGGGCGCCGTTTTGAGAGCCGCCGGAATGGGATTTGGAAACGTCGTAAAAGCAACCGTTTACATGAAAGATATTTCCAACTACAAAGCGATAAATCAGGTTTATGCGAAATATTTTACGAAGGAACCCCCCGCCCGGGCAGCCGTTCAGGTAGCCAATTTGCCCAAGAATGTGAACGTGGAAATTTCCCTTATCGCCGTTCGGTAGGACATAGAAACGGGTTTTGCTCTCAGCTTCCCTGCAGCGGTGGCTGAGCCTTGCCAAAGCTACCTGGAAAACACATTCGAAATCATTTTGCAGCAATCGGGAAGAAATCATTTTTTCCAGTAAATGGATTTTGAAAAAAATCATTGAAAAATCGAACAGGGAGAAAATAAAAATGGCACGGAACGAAGGCTCCGTTTCATCAGCATTATTCTGGATGGTTTTACTGTCGATTTTGTTAATCTGGTTGCCGGGGATCGGACCTTTTGTTGCCGGGTTTGTCGGAGGGGAAAAAGCCGGGGGCCTGAAAAATGCGCTTTTGGCATTTATCGTTCCGGCAGCTTTATTTACGATAGGCATTATTTTGCTGCCGGGTGCGCCTTTTCTTACGCTGGCTATTTCAATAGCGGCTTTCCCCATGCTTCTTATCTACAATGGGATGCTCTTTTTGGGAGCGATTATCGGGGCTTTGGTAGACTAAAACACTGAAAAAAATGTCGAAAATTCTTCTATCTGATGGACGAATTGCGGGGTAAAAAAATGGAAAAATCGCCTGCAGAAAAATTAGTCGTCCGCAAAATTCTTTTTGGATTTGCTGCAGCCCTTTTCCTGATTGCAGTGATGGTAACGGCCGGTTTGCTTTTTATTGTACACCGTACGCATTCCTATCTCGAAGAGCTGAATCAATATCCCAAAAATTACGTGGTTTTTTATCAGGGAGATCATTTTCGGATTCCGGAAAATGGCATCATTTCGAAAAACAGCTTCCAGCGGTTTGTGGTTATTCAAAAAGAGCTGGAAAAAAAAATTGCAGAGCTCATC
>CAZIYL010000346.1:0-2500 GCA_964543425.1 uncultured Deferribacteres bacterium | reverse complement strand
GCAAAAATATCCTTGTAATGGAAAGTATCCGCGTAGGCCATTGCGGTGTCCATTTTAATCACTTTCCAGAAGTATTTTTTGGCTTCGTCGTAAGATTTGTTTTTATAATACTCGTAACCCGAACTCCAGCTTTTTAATATTTCAAATTGTTGCACCTTCTTTAAGGAATCTTCAATAGCCTTTTTGCGGGCTGCTGACATTCCTTTGTTCACAGTCTGTTGAGGTGCGCAACCCCAGAAAATTCCAACATACAAAACAAGGGCAGCCATTACCCCAACAATTACACTCCAGAAAGTCATTTTCTTTTCTTTTACCCGTCCCACGATCATTCCTCCTTTATTTAGACATTCCCTTAAATTTCTGAATTAACGATGATTAAAATGATGTAACATTTACACGCAAAAATTCAAGGGAAATTTTAATAAAAAAAACTTCAAAAGTCAAGTAGTTTTTAATAAAAACAAGCATTATCACCATAATAAATCATAGTGATGGCCGCCGCGAACTGTTTGCCCTATTTTTTAACCCTTACAAACCATATTTCTCCGGCAGTGACAAAAACTCTTATCCGAAAAATGGATTCTTTGTACGAATTTGCGGAAAGGTGACCGCGCCTTCCGGCCTCAAAAGCAAAATCGATCGAACCCCTTCCCTGCCCAAAGGGAATGCCAAATCCAAATGTGCCTACATTTTCAGTAACTTTATCGTTTCCCTGAAATCCCAAAACATTTAATGTGTGCTGATAAAAACCCGCCCGCAGAGAAATTTGTTTTAAAAGCGGAGAGAAAATATCTTCTCTCCCACTCAATTCCGCACCTAACGAAAGACGGTGTTCATCCGTCATATCTGATGCCGATTGACCTTCAATTGCGAATTTCGACCACTGTTGTGTCCAGTAATCCGCACCCAAAAGCCAACGTTTCTTAAGTTTGACGCTAAACCCCGCGCCGTATTTGGATGGGTACGTCCAGTTTTTTGAAACGGATCTGGTAATTTGCGGTTGGTAGTACTGCTGTTCAGAACGTAACCGCATGGTACGCGAAGGCCAATACGACGCCCCGATCGAAAGCCAGTTTGTGGGCTGCACAATTGTTCCCAACCCAATATTGATTCCCCACACTTTTGTAGTGTAAATGTTTTTTCCGTCCCGAAAAGAAGGGTTAGTAAAATCCAGTTTCCAGGTTTCAGCAATTTTTCCAAATAAAAAATCGATTCGTGTTCCCATGTAAACCTTTGGCAGAACTTTAAAACCGGTTCCAAGATAAAGCGTGTTCACTCCTCCTTTTTTCTCTACGGATTTCGTGTAAGCAACGTCACCGATTTTCCTGGTACTTTCAAGACGAAACAGAGAAACGGTTTCCGGAACAATTCCAGCTTGAATACCAATATTTTTTTTGATTGGAAAACCACCTGCCACAGAATTAAAGTTTGAATAATAGTTTTTGAAGTTTCCCTCGCTGGCTAAAACATTTAGTCGTTGAAAAAGAAAACTGGCACTGGTACGGACATCAAGAAGCGCAGCAAATTGCGCAGGGTTCAGAGTATTTAGATATCGAGGATCCATGAGGGACAGCGAAACCCCTCCCATGGCCGCAGCCCGGGGGCCAACCGTGTACCGGGTAATACCAAATCCGTGAAGCGAATAGACCGAATCGAAATCACCTGCACGGGCAAATGAAATTCCCAAAAACAATAAAAGAAAAAGACTGAAAATATATTTTAATCGTAACACGTGTTTCCTCCTACTTCTGGGCTGGTAACGAATAATAAATCAAAATAGTGGGTTTGAGAACAGAATCCGGTTCACTTGCAAAAAATACGGCTCGGTAGAGATCCAGCCCCAGATATCTTGGAGCCAATCGAAATCCGTTGTTGGCATGTTTCGCCGAGGCCCACTTCTGCACAAAATTTGTAATATCCACCGATAAATGATCGCGGTCGGTATAGAGACTGGTGGAATCGATTTCCGTACTGTCCGGCTGCAATTGGCCGCCTTCATCTTTCAGCATGGTTTTTGTCAGCGTATAGGTCCGGTCAACGCCCAAAAGCGATGCCGTGGAATCAATGGCCAATCGTAAAGTTGCCCGATGAATTGTGGCATCGACCGGAAGATCGGGAAGTGAAAATTTCAAAGATGCCACAAAGCCAATCCCGTCGCCCAAAATAAATGGATTTGAAAACCGATTTAAACGTCTGTCACTTGGGATGGAAACATCTTTTTCGCAAGTTACGTACGCACTGTCCGGCGCACCTGCCTTTTGAAAATACAACAGGAGAGCGGGCGGATTTGAGCTCTCGCGTGCGTAAAAACCTTTCAGAAAATCAGCTACCGGAGAGGTTATGAGAAGCCCGTTGTTTTCGATGGTGGAATCTATCCAGCCCTTAACCAAGTCAGGCGGAATCAATAGCGAATCATACGTATCGGTTTGTGAGGTTAATTCTGCGGAAAGAACCGGGTTCCCGAGAGGAATGGTCGCCAAATCTCCGAGTTTCACTTCCC
>CAZIYL010000345.1:0-2501 GCA_964543425.1 uncultured Deferribacteres bacterium | reverse complement strand
TTCTTGCCAACCCTGAAAAGTAAAGGGCAGCCGCTGCTGCCGTTGTGGTTTTTCCAACTCCACCTTTTCCACCAAAAAGGAATTTCATTTTTATTCATCCGAATAATGCAGGTTTTTCCTATCTGCTGAATAAATCAGAAAATGGAAACAAATGAAAAAATAAAAGTGCAAAAATCAAACTGAACTCAAAATTCAAATAGCCTCCAAATCTCAAAAAAACCGATTGTTATTGGAAATAACTAAATTTATGAACAAAGAAAAGCACTATTATTAGTAGCGTTCAATATTTTGCAAATTACAACGCCTTTTTGTGGCCTCACAAGCCTAAACTTGGATGACGCTGAAATGAGCATCGTATTTCTTGTCGAAATTCCGTAACCGGTAATTTTGCATTTTTAATTGTCATTTTTATTTTTGATTTTTTCAATTTGATTTCGCTTGGGTTTGAAGCCAAAAACAAAAATCAATCAAAAAGTGCGCATTTTTATGAAAAACCATAAAATCCGAACCACCATTTGAATTTCAAATAGGGGAAGTCATTTTTTAAATTAAAATTCTCCTCCGTATTCCGCCATTTTATCGTAAATCGTTTCTTTCCCCCGTGCCATCCGCCGCTGCCAGTACGGGAGTTCCTTCAAAAAAAACGGCAGTAATTTGAATGTCAGATAATTCGGCACCGGCAGCCCAATTAAATCCCCGAAACAGATCATCATGAAGAAATCCATTCGCCGCGCCATTTCCTTTTCAATGTGCTGTTTCAACGCCAGTTCAAAACTACCATAAAGAAAAAGGCGAACATTAAAAATGATTTTCCCAAATATTTTGCCTGCCTGTTTTAGAAGTGTTTTTATCATTCGGATTAGCTCACCTCCCGAACCGCGGCTTTATGCCCCTTGCGCATGGTGATATAAGCCTGCAGCGCCAGCACAACCGCTACAATAAACAGCAAAATAGCCATTGCCATTAAAAGGTAATTTTGATTCAACAGATTTTTAACAATTAAATTGATTAGCGCCGTTAACGTAACGGCAAACATAAAATACATCGGGTAGCGCGTGAAGGCATTTTTTATCCCGAGCTGCGCAAGCCAGACAGAAACCGCCAGCAGAGCCAGGGCTGCCAGAAGTTGATTCGCCGATCCAAAAATCGGCCAGATAGCCTTCCACTGTCCGCTCAAAGCCAGAGCTCCGCCAAAGAAAACACTCACCGTCGTTCCAATAAATCGATTTTTGGCTAAAATTGACTGTTTTACTTCGCCGGGCTTTTCAAAAAACTCCTGAAAGGCATAACGAGAAAGCCGGGTGGCTGTATCCAGTGAGGTTAATGCGAAAGCCGAAACGGCGAGAGCGGCGAATGTTTTTCCTATGTGCACGGGAATTCCCAGAGCGCCCATAAAATTACCCACACTCGTTGAAAAAAGGGCAATGGGACCGCCGCCGGATTTTGTCAAAAAAGATGCGTAATCCGATTTTAGCAAAACCGCCGCCGCCGTTAATGCAACCACTGCAAGAAGGCCTTCGGTTAGCATCCCGCCGTAGCCGATAATTCGGGCATCCGTCTCTTTGTCCAATTGCTTGGCTGTAGTTCCGGAGCCCACCAGAGAGTGAAACCCTGAAATCGCCCCACAGGCAACCGTGACAAAAAGTATGGGAAACAGGTAGCCCAAATCCGTGTGGAACTGAGAATAGGCCACCAGTTCAATCTTTGGATTTCCGATAAAAATACCCAGAACCGCTCCCAAAATGAGAGTGTACAAAAGAAAAGAATTCAGGTAATCCCGCGGCTGCAAGAGAATCCACACCGGTGTGACAGAGGCGACAAAGATGTAACCAAGCAGAATGTAAATCCAGACATTCATTGAAAGCTGAATGGGGAAAACGAGCCCCAGATACACGCAGGTAAACAGAAGAATCACACCGATCAGAGTAGCAATTCCCACGTGAAGATGGTAGCGGTACACGCCTGCGCCAAAAAGAAGAGCCAGCAACAAAAATAAAATAGAGGCCGTCGCCGCTGCGGGAACAGACACGAACGTTTTGGCTACAACAATCGTAAAAACAGCCACCACCAGCACGAGCGTCGCCCAAGCAAAGATGAGAAACAATTTTTTCCCGCTCTCGCCCACGTGCTCTTCGATAATTTCACCAATGGATTTCCCCTGATGCCGAATGGATGCCACAATTGCCGACGTGTCGTGAACTCCGCCGATAAAAATCGAGCCAAGCAAAATCCACAAATAGACCGGAAGCCACCCAAAAACCGCAGCCGTGATTGGGCCAATAATCGGCGCTGCCCCCGCGATTGAAGCAAAATGATGTCCAAACAAAATGGGCACTTTTGCCGGAACATAATCGACGCCATCGGTCATAGTGTGTGCCGGGGTCGGGCGCGAGGGATCAATTCCCAGGCGTTTGGCCACAAAACGTCCATAAAACGCATACCCAAGACCAAACAGAACAAGTGCCAAAACCATCAGATAAGCAGAACCCATATTCCACCTC
>CAZIYL010000344.1:0-2514 GCA_964543425.1 uncultured Deferribacteres bacterium | reverse complement strand
TTGAATTTTGGATTTGTTTCTAATTTCGATATTCGGATTTCGTATTTATTTTGACCCAAGATCGTGCGATGCTTTTTGTCTACAAAAATACGTACCGGAATTTATGGAATAGGCTACTTAGCGGCCGCCCACAGGTGGTTGCTGAGTTTAATCGAAGCACGGATGTACCGGGGCGACATGGGCTAAAAGCGGCCGTTTCGATACGATCCGCCAACTGGCGGTTCACTCAACGACCCGTAAAAACATTTCCTTGTCTTTAATTTAAAATAAAATCTCAGTCGCGGTTTTTCCATTAAACGCACAATGGCAGAGTCTAAAAATCAAAATGAACACCCAAAGTTGGAAAAATCGGGAAACCGGGAACTGCCTTTCGGTCTTTGGGAATTCCTAATCCCTCAAATGAAGGATAGTAAAAGAAAATATTTTTCCGATTCAGGGCATTTACGATTTGTAAATACGGTTGAATCTGAAACCCCTTTCGCCTGGACGACTCCCATTTCAGGGAAACATCCAAACGATCGTAAGACGGGTAGCGTGCATTGTTTTTGTGATCCACCAGGCAGCGGTAGGAAACCTCGCCGGACTCACGAATAATGGGCACCACGCCGATCGGCTCGGTAAAGGGATTGCCGGTGCCAAGAACCACATTCATGGCAAACCGAATATTTCGAGTGAAAGGCAATGCCAGTGAAGCGGTAAAACTGTGTCGTCGATCAAAACCGGCTGGAAACCAATTTTGCTGTGTGGCGATGTCCGGAAAACGCCGGTCGGCAAAGGAAAGGCTGTAACCAATCCATCCAAACCAATTTCCAACATTCTTTTTTACAAGAAGTTCCATCCCGTAGCTTCTTCCATCACCCGGCCAAAAGAGGTCCCTTTTTCTCCGTTCCTTTTCGGTATTGCTGGGATAAAACGAGAGCAAATTTTTCATTCGCTTGTAATAAGCCTCTACTGAGATTTTAGCTTTCGGCCAGATTTTCGTTTCCATTCCCAGAATCACGTGGTCGGATTGAATGGGCACCTGCTGTTTGTCCAGTGGAAGCCAGACATCAAACAATCTAAAATGAATGAGTTCCTCAAGGTCGAATGTTGTTAAAAATTGCGTGTACCGACCCGTAGCAAATTTAAATTGAAAGAGATTGTTTGGGCGGTAACGCAGGCTGAGACGCGGATCGAGAACCAATCTGTTTCCACGGGTGTAGCCATTCAATCGGAGACCCGGCTGGAAAGTCCATTTTCCTGTGTGGAATTCATCCTGAAAATAAGCGGCTGCGTAGCGAGGAATGATTTTAATATCAACAAAGCGGTTAAACGCATCGCCCACCAGTGTGCTGAAAGTCAGTACGGTGGCTTCCAAACCTGTCTCAAACTGATGTCTGTTTTTGTAAAAATAGGTTAAATGCGATTTAAACGAAAAATCCGTAATGCTGTTCTCGGCGCTTACCCTTTCATTATCCGATTCCGCGTACTGGCTGATAATAAACCGGCTGGCAGACGCCACCGATTCGATTAAAAGATTCGGACGAAGAATCCCCCGCCAACGCATGCCAAGTGTGCGATTCCCCCAGTGAAAATCAAATTTGTCATTGGAGTCCCCTTCCATTTTCGGGCGAAGGACGTCATTTCCAAAAAACCCCATTAATGTGAGGGTGTGGTTTTCGGATACATCTACATTCACTTTTCCCTGAAAATCATAAAAATAGTATGGGAATTGCTGTTTAAAAAGCTTCATAATTTGATCAAAATAAGTTCGTCTTCCCGCAATTGAAAATGAACCTCTTGGCAGGGGGCCTTCGATCAGGATTTTGGAGCTGAGCAGGCTCACATCTCCCTCGGCATCAAAAGATTTGCGATTGCCATCTTTTGTAACCACATTCAACACGGAAGAATTTCGGTTGCCGTAACGAGCAGGAAATCCTCCCACCATAAATTTCACTTCCTTTACCGCATCTGTGTTAAACGTGCTGAAAAGGCCAAAAAGATGGTAGGGATTGTAAATGGTAATGCCGTCCAGAAGGGTCAGGTTTTCGGAAGGATTGCTTCCCCTCACGTAAAGAGCGGCGTTGTAATCTCCCGAGGATTTCACAGAGGGGAGCATTTGCAAGCTTCTGAAAATATCCGATTCAATGAAAGCCGGCATTTTTTGCAGCTCGCGAGGCGAAAGGGTTACCACGCCCGGTTCGACGGTTCGATCGAACTTTTTTTGCGATTCGGCCGTTACTTCCACACTGCCGAGTTTTAAAACGGTTTTTTGCAGACTCACATGAAGAATTTTACTTTGTCCCGATAAAAATTGTGTTTTCCCCTTCAAGGTTTTGTAGCCAATGTATTGGAAGACAACCGTGTAGAAACCCGGAAGAATAGCCGGAATGACAAAAAATCCGTTAATGTCGCTTGCTGCCCCGAGGGTTGTATTTTGCAAAAATACATTCACACCAATAAGCGGCTCCCCGTTGGCGGAATCTTTCACGGTACCCGTTAAGGTGGCATATTCTTGCGTTTGCGAAAAGGCAG
>CAZIYL010000343.1:0-2524 GCA_964543425.1 uncultured Deferribacteres bacterium | reverse complement strand
TGCCTGCCGTGTAAGTCCGATGGGCCAGCGTCCGTATTTTTCTCCCTAACGCATCGAAAACAGCCAGCTCCACCGGAACCATTCGGGGGACGCTGAATTCAATTTCTGTTGTCGGGTTAAAGGGATTGGGGTAATTCTGGCGCAAAGCAAATTTCAAGGGCTGCGTTGGGTTTCCCGCTACAGTCGTCGGTAGAGGAACAATCGGCAAAATAACCCGTGACGGGGCTTGCGTTCCCATGAAAAGGGTGTTGTGCGCGGTGACTGTATCCGGATCGTTCCACAAGGGGCCGCCGGTGTTGGTGTTGACATCAAATCGGGGATAGTTGCTGGAGGAAACCGCCACCAGCACGCGATGCCCCGAATTAAAGACAATCGCGGTTGGCGGCAGCGTGATCTCCACGGAATCCATTTGGCCGGGCGTGAGAAAGGCCACGTTTTCTTCCCTGTCCCCGTGCCGGAAGCGAGCGCGGGCAATGGCGTCGGTCACCAGCATCTGGCGGCCGTCGGGGTACACATCAATCAGCTTGAGGGTAAAATCCGTGTCCTTGCGATTGCTGGTGATGTAAAGTTTAGCTTTCACATAGCCCTCCAGCCAGAGGGGCTGTGCCAATTCATTTGTCTCAAACAGAAGCACGTCAGAGCGATTGGTTACCGAACGCTGGTCGCGCGGGCCTGCCGGAATAGTCAAATTGTTTCCACCCACAGTCGGCACAGGATTTCGGGGATCAAAATTGTACGAAAGACTGTCCTTTTGGAAATCAATTCCGGGGCTGAATTGCTTGCTCTTTTTCAAATAATAGGTGTATTTCACACGATCGGGACTGGGCCATTGATCCCGATAAATCCACCCACAGCCGGGCGCGTCGGGACGGTCAGGATCACCCATCAAATAATATTGCACCTTCGGATAAGAAAGAACACCATTTTGTCTGCCCTTGAGCCAGTAATCCAGCCAATTGGTCAGAAATAAAATACCGGTAAAGGCGCTGTCCGGGTATTTCAATTCTCCCACAGGATCAGCAGAGGCGGTTTTCATGTGTGTCCAGGGCCCCATAATTAAAAACTGAGGCCCCGCCTGGGGCTGATTTCGCAGGTCATTAAACTCCGCCACGGGACCTTCGGAAAAACAATCGTACCATCCCCCCATGTGAATAATGGGTGTTGTAATCAAATACGATCGGGTATGTAGGTTCATGGTGTCCCAGAGAAAATCATAAAATCGGTGGCTTCCGAATAAATCAATCATATAATCGGAACCCTGGGCATGAATCCAGTTTTCAACCAGCGATTTTCGAAATTCCCCTCCCGGAAAAACCACCTGGTGGTAGAAATCGGATGGCGCTACGATGGCAATCGCACATTTCAGGGCCGGATGCGCCGCGCCAACCGCCCAATAGGTCGTAATCCCCCGGGCAGAGCTGCCTAACATGCCCACCTTTCCGTTGCTCCAGGACTGGTGAACAATCCAGTCGATGGTGTCGTAGCCGTCCTGCAGAGGCCCCCAACCATCCGTTAAAAACGTTGAATCGACACCCTGAGAGGCAAAGCGTCCCCGGCAATCCTGATCCACAAAAACATAGCCCTGGCTCAGCCACACGGTGACCATATCATCGCTAAATTTGTCGCGATCTTTGTTGTAAGGAGTACGATACAAAATTGTGGGGTGCTGCAATGTATCGTCCGGGGCATAAATATCGGTCGAAAGCAAAACCCCATCGCGCATGGGAACCATAACGGTGGTTTTTTCGGCCAGAAGAATGGCGGGCAAAAACAGCAGTAATACCGCGAAAATCGTTTTTCTTTTCATGGGAAGATTCCTTCTTGAGATAGGTGGGCTCCACTATTGAAGTGGAGTCCACCTGAGTTCGAAGAGGTGGTCTCCACCTTGAAGGTGGAGACCACCTTGTGTTAAGCTCCCCTATATCCAATACTTCTGATCAATCTCTGAAATCAATTCCTCGGAAAAATTTTTAAAATCTTCCGTACTAGCAAATATGCTCTTAATAATCTCACAATCTGGCAAAGAGCCATGCCTTATGCCAATATAATCAGCATAACTGGAAAATCGCCAATCTTCCAAACGGCTAACCAATCCCTTACGAACCGGATTCTGGTGAATATAGGTAACAAGATTTAACAGATAACTTTCATCCTCAACCACTTTTGCCTTAGTATGCCTCTGGAAGAGACTCCCGTGCCGTTGATAGGCCTTATTAATCGCTTTCGTATAGCTACTTAGCCAGATGCCGATTCTTTTGCGCACAAGATCTGTGTCATGTGTTGTTATGTACACAAGAAAATGAAAATGCGTCGGCATAAGGCAGTAGGCCAGTGTTTGCAATAAAGGTTCGAGATATTGCCTGTATTTGCGAAGAAAGTACAAATAGTTTTCCTCTGACTTGAATAACCGCTCATTGTTATTGGTACGGTTATAAACATGATAGTACATTTCAGGATATATTTGCATAGCTTAGTCTTTCTATTTGCAAATACTATGACGTATTCCAAAAGGCTGATCCTGTTT
>CAZIYL010000342.1:0-2540 GCA_964543425.1 uncultured Deferribacteres bacterium | reverse complement strand
TGGTAAATTTTGAAGAGAATTTGCAGAAGCGTGTCCGGGTCTCTTGCGAGAAGCAACGGCACTTTTTCTTCCAGAAAAACGAAAAGCTGGCGATCCAGAATAGACGCCAATCGAATGACCGCCAAAAGCCCCATCCGGTAAACGGGATCAGGCAAAAATTTCAGGGATTGGACATCCACCCAAACCATCTCCCGGTGTACCTCTTGAGGCTTAAATCGACCGGGAACGGCCTCATCGAACAAAAATGAGCGCTGTAAAAAGGGGATTTCCGCCTGAGCCGTCAGTGTGGTTGGCAGATGGAAAATATGCGGTTTTCTTTTTAGCAAACTGAATAAATAATCAACGGCATTAAAAAGCCGTTCTCCGCCGAACAGAACAAGTGATTGATCCGGAAGGGGATTGCTGAGTTCCAACTGATTCCAAAAGTTGGCTAAATTTAAAAAATTGGCAATGAGCGGAACCGCAACCCGAACGCTTTTCACGTGTTTCCCTTTTTCCAGGAATGCTTCCCCGAAGGGTGCAACAACATCGTTTGGAACTGAGTCGGGCACCAGGAAAGTAACCTGTTCCGGAAATCCAAAAAGGTCGTACAATTCCACAAATTGCAGCGGATTTCCTTTCGTCAGAAAGCCGGGAACTGTTTTTTCGCCAAAGATCAAGCGAAGCTTCATCATAAATATTTGCCTGAATGATTTTTAGTGATGTGCACTTAAAAAAGCTGATTTAAAGTACAAAAAATTATGGAAAGATTCAAGTGAGAAGTCAAAAGAGAGCACATCCCCGGCACGACGGAGTGTCGGGGATGGAGGGTTTCCTAAAACCGGATGCCCGTTCCAACCGTTACTGAAAAACCGGAGAGATTGGTCGTAATCGGATGATTGTCAGGCGCCCGGGCAATTACATTTTCCAATTTCACCCCATTTTGGTAGGAATAGCCGGTAAGGTGTCCCAAATTACAATTGTTATATCCGCCCTCGAGCGTTACGAAAAACGAACGGGTGGGAGTGTAAGACAGTCCGGCAAAAAGCCCGGAACTGGTGTTCCATTCTTCAAAGTAGCTGTTTTTGTAAGCGCCATTGCCGAAGGCGTTCAGAAACTTAATGTTACTTTTAATAACCCCCACTTTCGCTCCGGCAAAGGCTTCCCAGCGCTGTGTTTGCCACAGGCTGTACGTAATACCCACGTTTCCAATCCAGGATTCCAGAACGCGCTTGAGGGCTACGGCCATCTCGTGTGAATTGACAGCATTCAGAGCCGTCGAGGTGAAGAGATACTCCCCTTCGAAAACAGCCCCCAATCGATGCGGCAGTCTCGCCTTCAATTGCCCCCGAAAAAGATTTCCCGAATGAATTTTTTTGCTTTTTGCATTTACAAGATTTTGCGAGGCATAGGCAACAAAAGATCGATTAAAATCGGTGAGATACAGTTTTGCCATGCCGGCACTGACGGACAGTTGAAGATTTCCGTTTCCAAAATAATCGGAAAAAATCGAGGGGCTGGCAAGTACGGCAATGTCTCCTTTTCGAATGACAACCCCCTTCTGAACCTGCTGAAGCTTTGCCACAGAAATATTTTTGTAGGTTTTAATAATCAGCACACGCCCGATTTTCACCCGTTTTCGCTTGCCGTTTTTGATTTCATCCCGATAAATTTTAAATATTTGATTATTTTGAATATTGTCCTTCTGGCCCAACTGAATCACCACGCCCTTTCCCCGACTCCCCAAAACCTGTCCCACCTTCAGTTGTGAAAACGCCTGGTTTGTTGCCAAAAAAAGCACAGCGATTGCCAAAATAAAAATAATTTTCTTCATGATTTCCTCCGTAAAATATTTGAAATATCCCCATAAAAAATTGCCCACGAATTAACCCGAATTTTCACCGATTAATCATCTACCGTTTTTCCTGCAAAAATTGAATGCGCTTTAAAAATCAGTTCTTGTGAACAGCCGAAGGGGTTTTAGAAATACCCCGTCATCCCCATTCTGAAACTGCGAATGGGCTCCAGATATCGTTCCCGCATGGTGTAATTGTAATTAAATAAATTGTGAACCTCGAACACAAATGTCAGCTTTTTCCGGGGAATGCGCTGCACCCAGCGGACATTCCAGACCTTCCGGGGAACCCGTTCATCCAGCGGGAAAACCTGCACCCGATCCACCCGGCTGGAATAATCAAACTCCGCTTGCACCTCGCTCTTCCAAAAACGCAGCGAGGGAATGACCGTAGCAATTCTTCGGGGACGATAAAACAGACGCTTCCCGGTCACCAGGTCTTTGTGATCCATCAGCGTAAAACTGATATCCAGCCCTAGGTGGTTGTGCCACCAGCGTCCTTCACTGGTAAATTCCAGCCCCCGGATGCGGGGACGGCTGATGTTTAAAAATTGAATCGAATTTGAGGTAATGTCAATGGTCGGTTCAATCATATCCCAGAAATCATTTTGAAAAACAGCCAAATCCACGTACCAATTTTTTGTAAGATTGGCGCGCCCACCGATTTCGTACGACCACGAACGCTCGGATTTGAGTTTGGGATTGG
>CAZIYL010000341.1:0-2540 GCA_964543425.1 uncultured Deferribacteres bacterium | reverse complement strand
TTGATTGGTGGAAAGTGATGGAGCAAAGTTTTGGGCTGATTATGGGAATGGGAGTGGCGTGGATTTTCCTGAAGCTCCGCGTGATACTACCGACACTGGAAAAACCGGGCCTGGAATCCAAATGGCCGGAAGATTTCTCCGCCTTTTTTGTGCTGGGGATTGTGCTTTTTCTGAATTACAAAAAGGCGTTTCCACATCTTCTATCAAAAAAATTGACCCCGGAATCGCTTCTCGGAATCAGCACGCAAGTCTGGTTTTTACTGGCCTTCTTTTTGTTTCTTCTGGTCTTGTTGATTTTTTTGATCAAAAACCGAGCCCGGGGTATTCCGTTCTTTCCGAACTCGCACATGGGCCAGGCACTGCTTTTTTTCCTGGGATTTGTCTGGCTGAGCGTGGCCGTTGATTTTCTTCCACATCTGTTGCCGCTGAATCATGTGATTCTGATTGTGGAGGGCTCATTCTATGTGTCGGCAATTCTGCTGACGCTTTATGTGGGCGGGGCACAATGGCCGGTTTTTTTACATTCGGAAAGCAACGGTCGGAGTGTGTTTAACTGGCGGGCCATTCTCATAAGCGGTCTTATTTTTTCCATGGTACTCATCGTGAGCCAGACCTTTCTATCTCTGATAAGTCATGCGGAGCCCCTGCCGGGAACGCACACGCGCTTTGAAAGGGTGGTCAAACGTTAGGGTTCATTCGCGCACGAGGGCATACGCTTTTGTACCGAAAAGAAGGGTGTATCAATGCAAAAAAAGGGTCCCGTTTTTAAAGTGTTTTTAATCGCCGGTCTCATTGTTTTGTTTTTTAATGGCAGCATGTGCAGCAAAAACGATTCGTCGAGCCGTCACAAACTGCAAATCAGTTTTATGTTTTGGGGCGGTTTTCAGGATTTTAATCTCTGGAAGTTCGTGAAAGCAAAATACGAGGCCAAATATCCCGGCCGGGAGGTCAAGTTGGTCTACGTGCCGGGAGACGGCTATCAGGACAAATTGAGCCTCAGCCTGGTGGCAAAATCGGCTACGGATGTGTTTTTGGTGGACGACGACTATTTTAAAATTACCGCTGCTACCGGTCATTTGGTAAATCTGGAACCGTACATTGCAAGAGACAAGGATTCCCTCCGGTTGGACGATTATTTTCCCCATTCTCTGGAGTCCTTTCAGTTGGGCGGACAGCAATACGGCCTGCCCTGGGATGGATTTTGCACGCTGCTCTTTTACAACCAGGAGTTGTTTAACCGTTACCACCAGAGTTATCCCAGCGAAAAGTGGACGTGGAACGACCTGATTCGCGCGGGGAAAGTCTTTACGCGAGATCTGGATGGCGACGGGTACAATGACCAATTTGGATTTAGTTTAAGCAGTACTCTCCTGGATCTCATGCCGGTTATTTGGGGTTTTGGCGGGCGCTTGTACAGCCCTGATTTTATGCGCTGCGAATTAAACAGCCCGCAGGCCATGCAGGCCATGCAGTTGTTTCATGACATAATTTACAAATACAAGATTGCCCCCCGCAGCGGGCAGTTGGATGATAGAGTGATGCAGAACTACGTCAAATTGCTCACGGGGCGTGTGGCCATGATTACATCGGGAGGGTTTCTCATTCAGCAGTTGCGAACCATCAAGGACGGATTGCCCTGGGGTGTTTCCTATTGGCCGTCCGGCCCGGCCGGAAAGTTCACACGAGCCTCATTTGACGGGATTGCCATTTACAATCATTCCCGGCACAAGCAGGAAGCCTGGGACTGGATCCGCCTGGTGTTGAGTCCCGTTGTTCAAAAAGAAATTGCTCGGGAGGGACGGGCGCTTCCGGTTCGGAAAAAAGACGCCTACCGATGGTACGATCGACCCGAAACGCCGCAGGACGAAAAGATTGTTATTCGCTCCATGGAAAAGTACGGGCGGATAATTCCGAACATTGCTTACCAGTCTGTGGTGCATTCGCGCACGCGGAATCTTTTTTCCCAGATTATTTTACCCAATGCGGATATCCCCAAGTTGGCTGAAAAAATGACTCACATTGTTGACGAAACCCTTGCCGAAATGCGAAAAGAAATGAAGGTCTGGAAATGATGAAAAAAATCAATCGTCTTCGCTTCAAAGAGGCCGTCAGCGGGTATTTGTTTGTGTCCCCGTGGTTGATTGGTTTTTTGGGCCTTACCCTGGGCCCCATGTTGTTCTCGCTTTACCTTGGTTTTACCCGCTGGAATTTTCATGAGTCCATGAGCAGCATGAAATTTATTGGCCTGGGGAATTACAAAGAGATTTTCCTGCACGATCCCCTGTTCTGGAAAGCTCTGTACAACACGGCCTATTATTCCTTCTTTGCCATTCCCACGGGGATTGTTTTTGCCCTTTTTCTGGCGATGCTTCTGAACCAAAAGCTTCGGGGGATGTCCGTTTTTCGAACAATTTTTTATGTTCCCGCCCTTGTGGCCGGCGTGGCCACCGTTGTGCTGTGGCAGTGGATTTTGAACCCCGATTTTGGCGTGCTGAATGGCCTTCTGAAAATGATTGGCATCCACGGCCCGGCCTGGTTGT
>CAZIYL010000340.1:0-2541 GCA_964543425.1 uncultured Deferribacteres bacterium | reverse complement strand
CTCCGGACTGCGTGAGCTGGTGCGCCAAAAGTTGGTAGGCTTTAGCCACGCCCGGAGCTGCCCGCGACGGAAGAACCATCACGGCATTTTCATCGCCCAAAATCAAACTGAGGACGGGGCTGATTTCGCCATGATTTAGCCGCCGCATAAGATTGTAACCCGGATCGACGGCAAGCCCCAGAGGCTTCTTCTTTAATTGAAAATCAATCGGTGTTTCGGCCCGGGAGGTTACCAAAATTGTGTCCAGTGTGTCTGATTCAAAATAAACCTGTACGGGAATCCGAAGGGCAAATACGCGCTCTTTTTGGAAGAGGGCTCCGGTCACAACCCAGCCTTTTGGCGATGATTTATGACAGGCGACCTTTCCAAGAACAAGCCTCGGCGCTCCTGTTTGGTGCACCCACTGATTAAAGTATGTCGAGAGATTGAGGCCCGAAACCGCTTCAAACTCCTTTTGAAGATCGCTCCAACTCGCTATTTTGAATTGTTTATCCCGAATCAAATTTCGCAGAGCCCGGTAGAATTCTTTATCCCCGATCCACCGGCGAAGCATGTGAAACACCATTCCGCTCTTGCCGTAGCCAATCATCCGGGTGTACATGGCGGTTCGATTCAAAAATTTGTCCAGGGAGAAATCATTTTTATCGTTGACATACAGGGTGTAATCGCGGTCAATTCCGTAACGGTACGCGCGGGCTTGTGCCGGGCCGCGCAGCTCTTTGTAGTAGTAATCGGCCATGTACATGGTGAGCCCCTCGCACCAGTTGCCGGAATCGTAATCCACAAAAACCGAATTGCCCCACCAGTTGTGAAGAATTTCATGTCCCAGCGATGTGTACACAATAAACGGAAGCCGGAGAACCGTTTGTCCCAGTACCGTGTAGGAAGGCATGCCGTAACCCGTTGGGAAAAAGTTTTCCACCACGGCGAATTTTCGGTAGGGATACGGACTGAGCAGCCGGCTGTACATTTTGATGTACCGCGCCGAAAAGCTGATGTATTTTTGCGCCAATGACGAGTCCTCCGGGAAAAAATACGTGTAGACGGTTACCGGCCCGGACGAGAGTTCGCGCACATCATATTTACCGGCGATCAGATAAAGGCCGTCCGCGGGATGTTCGTTTTTCCAGTGAATCGTGAGCGTTTGATCGCTTGTCCGGTGCAGCAGGCGCGCCCCCTGAGTGACGGTTTCCCAGCCTTCAGGCGTGTGTGTAATGACTTCGTGCGAGGCCAGAGAAGACTCCGCCTCGGGAAACCAGTGGGATTCCGGCCCCAAGAACACCCCCTTTTCACCGATCACCCCGCGCGTTTCCACCGCAGCGGCATCGCGGGAATAAGCAGGCACGTGCGGCGGATCGTAAATCTTGCCAGTGTAGGCAATCGTTACCCGAAAAACATCCGGCAGATGCGGCGACAGAGGAATCTCCAGAAGCTGCGCATTTGAATAAAAATCCCGGGTGTCTTTTCGGATTTTGTGAAGAACCGCCTCCACCGAAAATTGGGGAATCGCCCGAAACGCGGCGCTTTGACCCTGAACCTGCACAGCGGTGACACGCAGATTTCGATTGAGAAAGAGCACCACTTTTTCCAGCCCGGGAGTCTTTTGAATCAGGATGCGGTCGGTTGCCTCAAGGGTATGTTTGTGGATGGAAAGTGTGGCCTCGATTGTGTGGCGCTGAATCTGAGGAATGACCGGTTTTTGCGCAAAAGAGATGGTACTCAGCCAGCCCAAAAACATCAGCAGAAGGATTTGCTTTTTCATCCGTTCGTCCTTTCTCCGAAAAGCGTTAAGCCATTTGGATCGTTGGTTAAGAATAAGATTTCAAACCACAGAGAGCGCAAATAAGGCACAGGGGACACAAAGCAATTAGCTCATAAAATAATGACTTAGCGTGCCTTAAATCATCTTAGCGGCCTTTGCGGCAAAAAAGGCTCTACCGGAATTTCTGTGGATGATCTCCATTTTAGGGGAGGGAATTTCAAAGGCACAAAAATCAGTCGCCTTTTCCTCTCAGAGGCATCGATACCCCAACGGGGTAAAATGGACTAGCCTGGGACAACGCCCCAGGTTCCCAATATTCCGTCCCCCGGTTTAAAAACCCTGTAGAGGTAACATAAATGCTCCCTGAAATGCCCCGTTTCCCCGTTTATTTTGCCCTTTCAGGGCGTAACGTTCGGGGGGAAACATCTTTTCCCCGGGGCGATGCCCCGGGCTGATGTATCGAGGCGACCCGGGCCAAAAGCGGTCGTTTCGATACGATTCGCCGGTGCCTGAGCGCGGTCGAAGGCCAGTTGGCGAATCACTCAACGACCGGAAAGAATATCTCCCTGCTTCCATTTAGAAACATAATTACTGTTTTTTCGTCAAACTTACAACGCCAGCGTCTAAAAATTAAGTCTTGAAATTCACACTGTTTTTACGTACTGAATCCTTCGTGGTTTTGTGCCTTTGTGGCCTAAAATGCGCATGCCTTTTTGATCTCTTCCGAAAGGGTTTCTGCCATGTTTTTGAAATCCGTTTCCGGAGTAATTTCAATCCAC
>CAZIYL010000339.1:0-2548 GCA_964543425.1 uncultured Deferribacteres bacterium | reverse complement strand
AACGCCGAATTCAAAAGCTGGTTCAAAAGGATTTCGGAAACCTGTGGGTAGGCACTTTTCATTCAATTTTTGCTCGAATTTTGCGTTTCGAGGCTCCTTATCTCGGTTACACCCGAAATTTTGTCATTTATGATGTAGACGATCAAAAAAAATCACTTAAAAATATAATGCTGGATCTTCACATTTCCCCAAAAGATTTTTCTGTGGTTGATGTTCAGCGCAGAATCAGCCGTCTTAAAAATCAAATGACCAACCCGGATGAATTTCAGAATCAAGTTAAAACGGACGAGGATGAAGTCGTCGCTAAAATTTACCGGCATTACTCCGGCTTTTTGCGGGCAAACAACGCAATGGATTTTGATGACCTTATTAAACTACCGGTGGAACTTTTTCACACGTACCCAAAAGTCCTTCAAAAATACCAGGAACGCTTCAAATACATTTTGGTAGATGAGTACCAGGATACCAATCTGGCTCAAAATAGGCTCGTGCTCGATCTGGGAAACCGCTACAGGAATATCTTTGTTGTGGGTGATGATGATCAGTCCATTTACCGATGGCGGGGGGCGGAAATCCGAAATATTCTCGAATTTGAAAATCAATTCCCCGATTGTCAGGTTTTTCGCCTGGAGCAGAACTATCGCTCCACCCGCACCATTGTGGATGCCGCGTATTCTGTTGTGAAAAATAACGTTGTTCGGAAGCAAAAACGCTTGTGGACCGAACGGGAAGACGGTGACAAGATTACGCTATTGATTGGGGATGACGAAAGCGTTGAAGCAAGGCTCATTATTGATGCCATTCGCACGGAGATTGTTCGAAATAAACGGAATTTCAAAGATTTTGCAATTTTGTACCGAACAAACGCGCAATCACGGGCTATTGAAGATGCCTTGCGAAGGAACACGATTACCTACGATATTGTGGGAGGATTCCGTTTTTATGAGAGAAAGGAAATCAAGGATTTTCTGGCTTATTTACGGGTCATTGCCAATCCAAATGACAGCATTAGCCTGGAGCGAATTATTAATTTTCCCCGAAGGAGCATTGGCAATACAACTATGCTCAGACTAAAACAATTTGCCAACGAGCAGCAAATTTCCCTTCTGGAGGCTCTCGGACGTGTCCGGGAGATTTCAACGATTTCAAGACCCATGCAAACACGTGTTTTGGATGTTTACCAGCTCTTTCAAAAATATATTGAATTGAAGGACAAACTCTCTGTGGGGGAATTGGCCAGCGTCCTGGAAAAGGAAGTGGGGTTTAAAGAAACCTACCGCGAGGAGGGAACTGACGAAGCGCTAAACCGGTATGATAATATTATCGAATTGTTGTCAGCCATTACCGAATTTTCCAAAACACGTGAAGACGCGTCTCTGGATGCCTTTTTGGAAGATGTGGCGTTGGTGTCTGATATCGACAATTGGAACGATTCTTCAAACGCAGTGACGTTGATGACGGTTCACAGTGCCAAGGGATTGGAGTTCCCGGTTATTTTTGTTTCGGGACTGGAGGAAGGACTTTTCCCGCTTTTTCGGGCATCCGATTCCATTGAAGAACTGGAAGAGGAACGCCGTCTTTTTTACGTGGCAATCACCCGAGCGAAGGACAAGGTGTATCTGAGTTGGGCCAGAAACCGCCGTCAATTTATCAGAAATAATGGACAGATAAAAACCATGTCTCAATTTGTAAAACAGATTCCGGGGAATTTTTTGGAGATTTACGACGCAAGCGGTAATTATCATAGGAGGCAGGGAACAGCGTCTTCAAGGTCTCATCTGGTGCAGAAGGTGAGGCACCACCAAGAACAACCTATGCCGGCGTATGAAGACTTCAGCCAGGAAACAGCATCGATTTATGTGGGTATTCACGTGAAGCACCCCAAATTTGGGACGGGCATTGTTTTGCAGATTCAGGGACAGGGTCCGGATGCCAAATTGACCATTTTCTTCAACGACATTGAGGAACAGAAGAAATTGATTTACAAGTATTCAAATCTGGAGATTCTTTCATGAAAAATCCCTCTTGGAAAACGGTGCTTTTAGTTTTCGCGTTGATTCTTTTCGGATTTGCAGCTCAGGCACTGGCACAAGAAACGGATGAAAAACGGGCGTTTGTCTATGCCAATCGACTGATGTCCGATAAAATGTATGATCTGGCAGCCGGACAGTTTTTGGACTACGTGCAAAAATATCCTGGCAGTCCTCGCGCGGCTGAGGCGCAATTTTTGGCGGCACGGTGTCTGATGAATGAAGGAAATTACCATAAGGCTATTCGGGCCTTCCAAACGCTCATTCTTCGCTATTCCCAATTTCAGCGGTTGGACGAAGCGCAGTTGGGAATTGCGGATTCGTACAATAAACTTCAATTGTACAAAAAAGCGGCGGAATCCTACGAGAACTTACCGCTTTATTATCCCCGGAGTTCTCTTGCACCAAAGGCTCTTATGCTTGCGGCCGATGAATATCAAAGAATCGGGAATCCTGAAAAGGCCTATGAATTGTGGGTGCGAATCATTAAGGAATATCCGAACAGCGACTTGAAAAAT
>CAZIYL010000338.1:0-2557 GCA_964543425.1 uncultured Deferribacteres bacterium | reverse complement strand
CTGGACGGTCTTTTACGATTGGATTGCCAAAAAAACAATTGGAAGAGTTTTACCATTTTTAACGGCCTTCAGAACAATCATATTTACGATGTTGTGCTGGATTCCCAATTTGTTTGGGTTGCCACAAAAGATGGTTTGGATCGAATCGACAAAAAGCTTTCTAAACAGGACACTCTCATTATAAAGCATATTACGCGTCCGCAGGACCGCGTTACGGTATACGATCTTGAAGAAGATGGAAAATTGCTCTGGGCGGCCACGAATTACGGCATTTATGTGTACAATATTAAGAATCAAAAAGGCGGGTATTATTCCGGTGCCGGTGGCCCAGGGAGTGTTCCCGTTTATTCGGTTTCGGCGAGTGGAAATGAGGTTTGGTTTGCTACCGGTTACGGTGTCGAAGCCTACAACAAAACCCTGAAAAAATGGCTCGGTCCGCCGGCGCGTTATTTTTTTCCCGGAATCCAGATTCTAACCATTCGTGCCACGCCCAAAGCGGTTTGGCTGGGAACGACGAACGGGGTTCTAAAGTACAGTAAGCGCCGAAAATTCTGGCGAAAATTTAATCAAATTGACGGACTTTTGGATACACGCGTACAATTTATTCTTCCGGATGGCGATTACATTTGGTTCGGTACACGGAATGGATTGACGCGTTTCTATTGGAATGCCCCCTACCGGATCGATTGATTTACGGCTGAAAAAATTTTGATTGATTTGAGGAATCTGAGAAACAGATTTGAGGAAACTAAAACTTCAATATTCTAAATGAGGAGTGAAATGACCGAAAATAAAAAGGGTTGGCAATTTCACGTGGCCACGGATAACGAGATTAAATCGGGCCAGGTGGTAGATGTTTATTTTTTGCGGACGAAGGAAATTTTGGAGGAGGAGAAAAAAGACAAGCACGTCGTGGCCGAATTCGTGGTCAAGCGCTTTCCGGAAAACCGCTCTTGGGGTGTTTTGGCAGGAATAGAGGAAACGGTTTACCTGCTGCGGGATTTGAACATTAAAGCCTGGGCCATGCCCGAAGGAACCATTTTTCGGGAGAATGAACCCGTTCTGGTCATCGAAGGCAATTACCTTGATTTTGGCTTGTACGAAACCGCGATTCTGGGGCTGCTGTGCCAGGCGTCAGGTGTGGCAACCAAAGCGGCACGGTGTAAAAAGGCTGCCGGTGAAAAAACCGTCCTCAGTTTCGGCGCCCGTAGAATGCACCCGGTTCTGGCACCCATGATTGAACGCAATGCCTATATTGGCGGCTGTGACGGAGTGGCCGTGATTAAAAGCGCCGAGCTGCTGGGAATTCCACCCGCGGGAACCATTCCACACTCCCTGATTCTCATTCTAGGAGACACGGTGGAAGCGGTAAAAGCCTTCGATCGCGTGATCGATCCGAAAGTGGCCCGCGTGGCACTGATTGACACTTTTACAGATGAAAAATTCGAGTCTGTCCGCGTGGCCGAAGCTATGGGGGGGAAGCTTTTCGGCATTCGGCTCGACACGCCTGGTTCGCGGCGGGGAGATTTTCTGAGCATCCTGAAGGAAGTCCGCTGGGAGCTGGATTTACGCGGATTCAAGGATGTGAAGATTTTTGTGTCCGGTGGCATTGACGAGACAAAAATTCCGCAATTGAATGAGGTTGTGGATGCCTATGGCATCGGTACCTCCATTAGCAGCGCTCCTGTCCTGGATTTTGCCATGGATATTGTGGAAATTGAGGGGAAACCCATTGCCAAACGGGGAAAGGCTTCCGGCCGAAAAGAGGTGTACCGGTGTGCGAAATGCGACGCCTCGGTGATTGTCCCGTTTGGCCAAAAACCTGAACCCGTGTGCGAGTGCGGTGTGCCGTACGCGCCGCTGTTGAAGCACATTCTGGATCACAAACATTTGCTGATTGATTTACCCGACCACAAAGACATCCGTTCGTATGTGCTGGAACAACTGGGTTATGTGGAATTGTAGGATAGGTCACGGGCATTGAGCTTGTCGAAATGCCCGAGGTAAACAGGGGAATGCCCAATGAGCAAAGGCTACATGTACATTCTGGAATGTGCAAATGGCACTTATTATACTGGCAGCACCAAAGATTTGGAAAGAAGGTTGTGGGAACATCAAAATTCGATCGGTGCTAATTATACAAAGAAAAGACTGCCGGTAAAATTGGTTTACTATGAAGAATATAACAGACTTGACGAAGCATTTTATCGCGAAAAACAAGTACAGGGCTGGAGTCGGAAAAAGAAACACGCACTGATAGAAAAAAGGCAGGAGGATTTGCCTTTTTTATCGAAAAATTACACACAGTTTGGAAGAATAGATACTGAGGAAGAATGACAGCAGTTGCTTCGACAGGCTCAGTAACCGTGCTTCGACAGCCCATTTGACAAACTCAGGACAAGCTCAACAACCGGCAGCGCGACGGACATTGAGCTTGTCGAAATGCCCGGGGTAAAAAAGAATTAAATCACAATCAATCAGGAGGGACGTTCTTCCAAGACTTGTTACATTTTTTACACACCCGCCCGAAAAAAGAAAAGGAGGAAAAAATGCGTAA
>CAZIYL010000337.1:0-2572 GCA_964543425.1 uncultured Deferribacteres bacterium | reverse complement strand
TTCAAATAAGGAAGTCCGAGAATTTTTTCTCAACATTGTTGACGAACTGGGTCGATTCAAGGGTTTGGCGGGAATTCACCTGGATTTCATCCGTTACCCGGACGTGATTTTGCCCAAAGGACTTCACAAGAAATACGGCATTGTACAGGACAGGGAATATCCCCAGTACGATTACTGCTACTGCGATGTGTGCCGAAATGCGCTCAAATCCCGGTTAAGTCTCGATCCGATGCAATTGTTCGATCCTTCCCAAAATAAGAACTGGCGGCTGTACAGGGAAAATACTATTACGTCGCTTGTCAATCGGGCATCAGAAAAAATCAGGAAAGCGGGAAAATATGCCTCCGCAGCCGTGTTTGCTACCCCGGACCTGGCGCGAAAATACGTACGTCAGAATTGGCTCCAGTGGAATTTGGACGCCGTATTTCCAATGATTTATCACGTTGATTACGATGAAAATATCCCCTGGATCCGTACGGCTACGCAGAAAGGCGTAAAAGCATTGCGAGGGCGAATGCAATTATTCAGCGGTATTTTTGTGCCGAAGCTGCCGGGTGCTGATTTGAAAAAAGCGATTGCCGAGGCCCTGGCGGGTGGAGCGGATGGCGTGTCTCTTTTTCCGCTGGAACGCATTAGCGACGACCAGTGGGAATTTATAAAGGAAATGGGTGAAAACCCAAAGATGAATTAGACGCCTGAAAAAACCCGGCGAACGCAGTCATACTTGGTTGCTTTGAAAAATGAGAGCCTCCAAAAAAACTGGCGAAAGAGAAATGCAAAAAATGAAACGATCCGAACACAATCCGATTCTCACTCGGGCAGACATTCCGGACATCCCGCCGCAATTGACGGACATTACCTCGGTTTTTAACCCCGGAGCTGTTCGATTTGACGGAAAAATTTTGCTTCTCCTGCGGGTGCAGAATCGCGGCAGAGAAACCTTTCTTCTCACGGCACGCAGCACTGACGGCGTGCATTTTGAGGTGTCCAACCAGCTTGTACAAATTGGATGGAATCGACTCGGTGCGCCGGAAAATTTACCACATATACGATGCATGCATCACCCAATTGGACGAGGTGTTTTACCTGATGTTCGCCATGGATTTGGAAGATGGATGTTATCTGGGACTGGCCAAGACGGTTGATTTTGAATATTTTCAATTTTTGGGCATTGTGTCAGACTGGGACTCCCGAAACGGCGTGCTCTTCCCGGAAAAAATGGGTGGTAAATTTGCCCGCCTGGAACGTCCCAATGCGGTGCGGGTAAAAAACAGTCCCGCCACGGGCGACACCATTGTGCTTTCCGAATCGAGTGACTTGCTGCACTGGGAGATGGAAAAAGAAGTGGCCAGCGGTCGGCCTCACTACTGGGATGAACTGATTGGGCCCGGGCCGCCGCCAATCAAAACAAAGGAAGGCTGGTTGCAGATTTACCACGGCATTGCCCTTCATCTGGCCAGTATTTACATTTACCAGGCCGGGGTGTTTTTGCTTGATCTGAAAGATCCGTCTCGCGTTCTTGCCCGCAGCCGGTACAATATTCTGGAACCACGGGAGCTTTACGAATTGACGGGACAGGTGCCCAACGTGGTTTTCCCGAGCGGTGTTGTGGTGGAGAAATTCGATTCGGAAGGATTTGCCGCTGAGGACAGTCGGGTGTTAATTTACTACGGCGCTGCGGATACCACGGTTTGTCTGGCCGAAACAATGGTGGCGGAACTCATTGACCGGGCCCACAGTCGCCTTTAACCTTTTGCCTGAATCGACTTTCGTGTGTTTGTGAAAATGCCAAACTTGGAGAAAAAATGAAAATTTCTAAAAATATTTTTCTTCGAATGGCGGTTTTGGGTGCATTTTTTGTTTTTAGCCTTTCCCTTTTCTCCTGCGGAAAAGCCAAATTACCTGTTCAAAGCCTCAAAAATTGGACAATTGTCGTGGCCGAAAACACTATTCCCAGCGAAAAATACGCTACGGAGGAGTTCCAAACGTTTTTTTCAAAGGCTACCGGCTTTTCGCTTCCCATTGTTCACTCGGCCGACTCGGCCGTGGAAAATATTTTTATTGGGGAATCCCCGGAAATGGCTGCCAGTACGGCCGGTTTTTCAACGGCAAAAATGGGCAGAGAAGAGCTGCGCATTCGTATTCGCCCGGGCAATGTTGCCATCGCCGGTGGCAGGCCGCGCGGTGCGCTTTACGGCGTGTATGAATTTTTTGAGCACTTTTTGGGTGTGCGTTTTCTCACGTCCCGTCATACCTATTTTCCCAGGGATGTGAAAAACTGTGTGCTCCCCTGCGGGGACTTTCAGTATAATCCCATTTTTCTGTACCGAAACGACTATTTTGGGGAGGTTCAGAGAAATCCCAAATTTGCCACGCGTTTGCGGGTGAATACCGTGACAGACTCCGAAAAATACGGAGGCAAGACCGCACAACAGTTAATTAATCATTCGTTTTTTAAACTCCTGCCGGTGGAGAAATATGGCAAAACCCATCTCGAATTTTTCGCATTGGTCAAAGGGGAACGCCCGCTGAACATGTGGGGGCACGGCCCGCAATTGGACGTGTCCAATCC
>CAZIYL010000336.1:0-2584 GCA_964543425.1 uncultured Deferribacteres bacterium | reverse complement strand
AGAGAATTGTTTAAAATTACGAAAAAAGGAGGGTGGGTTGCATTTGAGGTGGGAGAAGTACGAAAAGGAAAAGTAAGGCTTGATGAATATGTTGTTCCTATGGGAATAAATGCATGCTTTTCCTGCGAGGGAATATTAATTAATTCTCAACAATTTACTAAGACTTCAAATATATGGGGAATTAATAACAATAAGGGTGGAACAAATAGCAACCGAATTGTCCTTTTTACTAAAATATAAAATCAGTGCAAATGTCGGCACTGTTTGAATTGAAAACCGATCCTCAAAACTCCAGCCAAAACTCGTTTTTTCTTCTTGAATCTCAATGATCGAACAATTTCTGCCCATTCATTAAAGCGGAACTAACTTCCACCATCGGGGACATGAACCTCTTTGGTTTGCATTCTTATTTACTTCGAACTTATGTAATTTTCTGATGTTCTCAGAGATCCCTCGAATTCCTCTCCCGAAGGCGCTACGATTATTGTCGACCCTTCGAAAAGTTCAAAAGGGTGCGTGGATTAGAATAAATCGTCAAACCTATTCTATTTCCCATCAAAAACCAAGGTTCTCAATGTGCCACGCACCAACATCTTAAATCTACGAAAAATTAAATACTTTTTCACTTTGTTATTCCAAAAAGCCATATTGGTCGTTTTAGCCGTAGATGAATGTCTTCTATGCAGAATAGTCACGGATTTAACTCTTAAGGGGTTATCACTTAACCAGATTATGGAGCACATCCGCCTCATCTATGGACTGAAGATTACTAAAGAAGGACTAAGAACAATTCGTAAGCTTGGGGCTCAAAAAGCAGAGCAGGTCAATAAACGACTTGATAAAGAAATAGCAGGAAAGGTTAACACCATTGAATGTGATGAAATCTTCCAAGGAGAACACAATTTGATCTTGGGAGCCGCGGAGAAGTGGTCACAATATATATTAGGACTTCAATATTCCGTAAAACGCAATTTTAAAGCACTTACAACATTTTTGACCCCTATTTCACAGCGATTTTACAATATTCGAGTTGTTATTACGGATCTTTTGAAAGCATATCGAAATGTAATAAAGAAAACCTTTTTGCAAGCTCGATATTTGGGTTGTCATGTGCATGCCTGGCGAGAAGTTTTGCGAAAATTGGATAAATTGAAAGCGGCCTATTTTAAGCGAAAAAAGCAACTGGATACTGCGAATTCAAATCTAACGAAGATTCGTAGAAAAATAGAGAAAATTGGAGAAGAAATAAAACGGATTAAACATTTAATCGCAACAGATGCAGTTTCGTTACACGCTTTGAAGGTTCAAAAACAAACATCAAAATCAGGGCGCACGAAAACCGTGGATAGGAAGATAATTGCGAATATAACTCGCATGAATAAAAGACGGGATAAGTTTACCCTAAAAATGACTAAATTGAAAAAAGCACGTAAACGACGGGAGGAGGTACGAGCAGAATGCCGTAAATTTGAAAGACAAAAAAACCGTTCTTATCACGAACACTTACAAGCATGCCGTCTCGCCGCGGATTTTAAACGTATTTTGGCAGATAAGTCGTCCAAATTCGAGTCCCACCTTAAAAAGTTTAAATTACGCCTTAAATGCAGCAAATACGCCTTTGCGACTCAGCTTTTAAAAATGATAAACAATAATCCTCATCTCTTTTCATTGCGAAAGCGCCGGGATCTGGCACCTAACTTCCAAAATACAAACACAATTGAGAGAATATTTGGTATATTCCGTCCTCTGCTAAATGCAACACGGTTAATCGGATCACCCGAGGGCACCAACGAGTACTGTCATTTATTTCGACTATATCATAACACCATGCCGCGCTATACAGGTATAAATAATAAACAATCACCATTTGAACAATTGGGCGGTGAATTAGGTGGAAAATCATATTTGGATCTGTTATTTCCACAAAAAAGACGTAAGACTTGTTTTATTATATCGGAAGAAAAAATTAAAGTAAAACGGGGATTTTATGTGAAGGGCGTGCAGGCTTCGGGCGTAGTTTTTGTGGGATGCCAAGCACAAGCGGGGACATAATCTTCAATGATTCCCAAGGCTGGAAGTACGTGCTTCGCGCAAAATAAATAAGGAAGCTCAAGGTTTATTTAAACAGTGCCAAATCTTCCACAATTTTACTCTTCTTATCCATATAATAGTTCCACAATTCTATCTATAAAAATGTTTTCTAAAGTATGTAGAAGATGTCGAGATAATTTGGTCCCGCACTTTGTTTTTTGCCGTATCCTCTGCCAAACACTTCAGTCACGGAAGGTGATTCTGATGGATCGGTAGAAGATAATAACCGGGAGGGTTGGGGAAAATGGAGTGCCACGGCTAATGCGGCACCGGTCGGGGTGGTGAGTTCAAAATTGTAGGGCCCGGATCGGGTTGGAAGATGATAACTTTCAATGATGTACCGTACCGCGGGAACCGGTACGGGAAAGGTACCGTGGGAAAAGGTAACTTGCCCATTGCCCAGTGCAATGGGATGGTCGAGATAGACCTGATCGGGGGGGATTGCTAATTTGAACAGAAAATATGCCGGCAGTACGGCATCGATGACAATATC
>CAZIYL010000335.1:0-2586 GCA_964543425.1 uncultured Deferribacteres bacterium | reverse complement strand
ACGACAGAAGAGAGTTGATTGTTTTTATAACACCGCATATCATCAACAAAGAACAGATTTTACAAATGGGGAAAACGCGGCAAAAAATCCATGAACGTTTAAGAATTGGAAAAGATTGGAATCTATACAGATAGGATATGTTATAAAATATGGTTGTCTCGAACTTGCAGAATGCCTCGGATGAAAATGAGTTAAGGCGGCGCTGGGAACTTTCCCAAAAACAGATGCTTCTCTTTAGCCGTGATTTTGCCCGCGTGTATCGGGCCGAAAAGACGAAACGGGAATTGTTGGAGATCTTTCACAAAAAGCTGCGAGCCATTGTTGATGCTATGTCCGATGGAATGGTAGCCACCAATGAGGACCTCATTATTTTGGATGTGAATAAGACATTTGAGCGGATGTTTCAAATCAAACACGAGGATATCAACGGGTATTCCCTGAAGAGTGTGTTGCCTTATCCGGAAATCACGCGGAATGTACAAAATATGCGGGCGCTGAACAAACATTTTCAGTCGATGGAGTTACATTTCAGCCGGGATCAGGAGTATTATTTTGAAATTAATATTTCCCGGATTCTCGGCCCCCGGAAAGAACCCAGAGGATATGTTCTTCTCTTTCAGGACGTAACTGACCGGATGCGGTTCGATCGCATTAAGAGTCGGTTTATTACATTTGCTTCTCACGAAATCCGAACCCCGCTGCATGGTTTACTGGGATTTTTAAATTTAATTTACGAAAATCTTCAGGATCGGCTTCGCGACGAGGAGAAGAAACATTTTCAGTTTTTATTGGACTCCGGTGAAAATTTGCGCGAAGTAGTGGAAGAAATGCTTCAAATGTCTACCCTTCAAAAAGAGGATTCAAAGCTGCGCCGGAGCAATATTTCAATCAGCGAACTAATTGGATCGGCTATTGAAAAGGTTTCTCTGGAGCAGGAAGCAATGGGCGTTACCGTGGAATTTAATCCGCCGGAGCAGGAGATGATTTTATTTGTTGAGCCCGATCTGTTGGTTAAATCCCTGGAAAGTATCTTGAAAAATATTATTATCTACACGCTTCCCGATGGAGCGATTTCCGTTCATGTGGAAGAGGCGGAAAAGATGTACAAAATTGCCTTTATTTGTCCGGACATTACGCTGTCGCGGGATGAGGTAGATATTATGCTAAATGACTTTTACAATATGGAAACGCAGATTACAAAGGGAGTGGATGGACTGGAATTGGGATTTCCGCTGGCAAAAGATATTGTGGAATGGCACGGAGGAAAATTGTGGATTCCGGATGGGGGCGATTTTTCAATTGTCATTACACTGCCACAAATCTCGTCTCAAGAAAAAGGAAGTCTCTCATGAGCAAATGGTCAGAAACGAAGGCGACAGAAGAACAATTACGTGAGGATAAGGAATTTTTCAATTTCAAAACGGATGATCTCTTTGTGTTTCCCTCTCGCAAGATTCTAATTGTTGACGACGAAAAGGAAATTCGCGAGCTGGTTCGTGAAACCGTCATGATTGATAATTTTGAAATTCTGGAAGCAGACACCGGAGACACAGCTTACGCTATGATTCTGAAAGAGCATCCTGATCTGATTATTCTGGATGTGAAAATGCCCGGCAAAATGGATGGGCTCTCATTGACTCAAAAGGTCAAAGGCGATCCCAATATGAAAAACATTCCCGTTATTCTCTTAACGGCCGTACCGGTCGATCTTGAGCAAGATTCCCGGCTAAATCCGGATGCGATTTTCTACAAGCCGTTCAGCCCGATGGACTTGTTGGATCGGATTTCAGACCTGTTCGGAGAATACTGATGATGGGAGTGTGCGAAGGAGTATAAAAAGATGAGTCGCGATTTTGAAAAGAACATGAGTATTTGGCGCCAAAAATATGCGGACCCGGAAATGAGAATTGAAGAACTTTTCAGAAACTACAATGTCAGCACCGAAATGATCAAACGGACGCCGAATCTTCACGATCTGTTGGATATGGTGCTATTAGAGTACATTAAGCGCCTGGACGAAATTCCGGGGAAAGATTTGTCACACCCTTCAGGGTCTGAATTTTCCGAATACGATCGTGAGAAACTTCGCTCTTTAATTATGTTTTCCAGTCAGGCAGTTTTGCTAAAAGAGAACAGTGAAATTTTCAGTGCCCTTGAGATGAAAAACAAGGAACTAAAAGAAACCACCCGAAAGTTGGAGAAATCAAATGATGAGCTAAAGGCTCTGAACCGACAGTATCTGAATATGCTCGGTTTTGTTTCTCACGAACTTCGGAGTCCGTTGATTTCCATTTTGGGGTTTGCAGAATTACTGGATGAAAATCTGCTCGGAACCTTGAGTGATGAACAAAAAAAGGCGGTGCAGATCATCATGCGTTCCAGCAAGAACCTCATCGAGATGATCCGGAACTATCTGGATCTTTCCAAAATCGAACAGGGCGAGCTGAAGATGGAAAAACGACCTCTGGAGTCTATAGGCACAATTCTGAAGCCGACTCTGGAGGAAATGGATGAGCAATTTAAAAAGAAAAATATGTCTGTTTGGGTGGATAGCAATCAGGAAGAAGTGTGGCTTTTTGCCGATGA
>CAZIYL010000334.1:0-2586 GCA_964543425.1 uncultured Deferribacteres bacterium | reverse complement strand
AACCAAAAATGCAGTTACGAATTATATGAATGAGTATTCTCTAAAAATCATTAATTAGACAAATTACGCAGATTGCAATCCAATTAACTTTAATAAAATCGATTCGCGTAAATTAGTGTAAATTAGTGGGCAATATCTTTTTAGAGTGAACTCATGAATTTAATTTCACTAAAACCCATTCATGATAATTCGAGAAATTCGTGAGTATCCTAATTTTGCATTCTAATTTTTGCTATTTGATTTTCTTATTGGATTCCCACCAAAATAGAGAGCAATCCAACCAGCATATCTGCCTTTAGTCCCGTACTTAATTTATGCAGCTGGATCGGCTCGTCGCTTTTCCAGAATGCCCAGATTACGTACAACAGGTATGCATCTACGCCAGGCAAAACAATGGCAAAATACCATCCGTTGTAAATGTGTTTAAAATAAGGGAAAACTGTTGCTAAAATCAAGCAAAAAAAGATCAGGGTAATGAGAACTTTTGCGGCTCTCACGCCGCAGCAAATCGGAAATGTCCGGGCGTTCTGCGCCCGATCACCGGCTATGTCCTCAATATCCTTTAGAATTTCCCGTCCAAAATGAAACAAAAAGGCAAACGTTGCCGGGATCAGCGAGGCTTGAAATCGTCCCACGGCGACGCCTCCGTACACAAATGCCAGTCCGGAAATAAAACTTACGGTAAAATTCCCAACGAGCGGGAGTCGCTTGAATCGCCAACTGTACAGAAAAAGGAGTACGGACGCCAGAGCCGCAATGGCCACAGCCTGTGGATTTACCCCAAAACTGACGGCAATCCCCAGCGCAAACAGGAAAAGTGACCAGGAAAGTGCTCCGGCGGGTGAAACCTTTCCTGAGGGAAGGGGGCGCTTGGGTTTGTTAATGCGATCGATGTCCACATCGAAGTAATCGTTTACGGCATTGGCGGCGCCGGTGATGATGCCTCCGGAAAGACAGGCCAGCAGAACTCCCCGAACCGGTGACAGGCTCCCGGATACAACAGCTCCCACCCCGATGGAGAGGGCCCCGATGAACACATTGACCGGGCGCAACAACTGCCAGAGGGCCATTAACCGGATTTTTATCGATCGTTTTTCGAGAGAAGAGTTCTTCATGGAGAGTCATTTGATCCGAAAAAGCACCGAAGTGCAGAGAACGCGCCGCCCTGCACTCCGGTCTTTTTCTATTTTTCTACAAAAATGCCCGCGGTATGGGCAGATCAATCATGGTCTTGAGACCGGGATCGGCATTCACAACGATCGGGGCCATATTGTGCAGCATGGCCACCGTGGCAATGTCGCCCATAGTTCCGTTGGTAATCTCCAGATGAATGGGCGGCACGCTTTCCAGATGAACGCCATCGTGGGGATTTTTGGCACCTACGTACATTTTTAAATCCAGTGTTATCAGTTCTTTACCGTTCACAAAGCCGCGTCCCACATTGTGGATTCCGGCAACCATTCCTTTCGGAACGGTCAGAAATGGCGTGGTGTAGGTGTCGTCCGCAATCATCGACTCAACCTCTTCCGTAATGTCGGAAAGTTCCCAATTCAATCCTTTGGCTACGAGAGCCACCGATTCTTTCATCCCGATGTGCCCCAATTTTCCGGCATCTACCAATTTTTGGAATTCTTCCGGCGTCATTCCCGCACCCACCTTTTTTTGGAGCGGCAGCCTGCGTTCGGAGGCATCTACCACGCGCTCAGCCTGCACCCGGGTTACATTTTCGCACACACCGGTTGCTACCAACACCAGTGTATCCAGCACATAACCGGGATTGACACCGGTTCCCAAAATGGTTACACCGTTTTCCCGGGCTAATTTGTCCAGTTTTTCGGCCAGGTCGGGGTGCTTCAAACTCGGGAAGAGCAGCTCCTCCGTGGACGAAACTACGTTTACTCCGGCTCTCAAAATAGTTTCAAATTGCGGGAAAACGGCAGGGATGAAGGACTGTGTGGTGTGCAGAACAATGTCCGGTTTGGTTTCGGACAACACCTTTGCGGCATCGTCTGAAACCTTCACCCCTAACGGACTACCACTCACCAACTCGCCCACATCTTTTCCCACTTTGGTGGGATCTATGTCAATTGCTCCTACCAATTCCATATTTTCCCGCTTGATGGCCAATTTTGCACTCGATTGGCCGATGGGACCCAGTCCAAACTGAACCACACGCAATACTCGTGACGTCATTTTTTTCTCCTCAATTTTTTATTTCGAAAATCATTTTTTAAAGAAGATACTTCAATATAAGAAATGCTTTTAAAAAAGGAAAGTATTTTTATTTGGAGATTTAATTTGTTTTGCACAAAAGAAGAACCAACAATCACTGTTGAGATTTTTTCTAAAATTGTCAGCCCATTTAAGACAGGCTTTGCAATCCTTTTGCATTCTCAGAATCTTGCGGCTCAACATTAGGAAAAAGCGTAGAAGACGAAGGGAGCCGATCAAGCATGGCTAAATCCGCCTTTGACGGTTTAGCAGACTGTGTGAAAAGTCAAATTCAAGGATGAATCCAGTCTAAAAAGGATATCTCCCAATAGAGTAGAAGAGTGAGAGATAATATTTAGACTCCGTTTTAATCCT
>CAZIYL010000333.1:0-2594 GCA_964543425.1 uncultured Deferribacteres bacterium | reverse complement strand
GACAACTGGTTTCCACGGCGGGCCGTTTTGGGAGAGCTGAGTAATTTCAATCCCAGAATAAAAAATATAGCAGCTGCCAGATAGACCAGATTTGTGATTGTTTCCATAGTTGATTTTCCTTTTTATTCTAACACTGATTCCATTGATTCTTAAAACTTAATTAGACGTATCTTCCTTTTTAAAAAGCAATCCGCTACTTTTTTCTGCTCTTATCTTGCTTAAACATTTCTAACATTCGATCGGTCACCATAAAACCCCCCACAACATTTATCGTTGCAAAAATGACCGCCAAAACACCCAAAATTGTACTTAACAAATGCACTCCTGCGCCCGCACTAATCAGAGAACCCACAAGTGTAATGCCAGAAATGGCATTTGATCCTGACATAAGCGGTGTATGCAAAAGCGGAGGAACTTTGGCAATTACCTCAAATCCCACAAAAATAGCTAATACAAAAATGGTAAGTGATGTAACAAGTGATGCGCCCATTATTTTTTACCTCCGGATTCTAATAAATTCTTAACAAAATCATTGACAATTTCACCATTAAATGTAATACAGGCACCCTTTGTGATTTCATCTTCAAAATCGAGCCCCTTTTCGGGATCTTTGTAAAGATACTGGAACAAGTTGGTTACATTTTTTGAATACATTTGACTGGCATGAATGGGAATGGTCGCCGGCAAATTAACGGCTCCATAAATTTGGACATGGTGTTTTTCTACTATTTTGCCAGGCTTTGTCAATTCACAGTTTCCACCCTGTTCCGCGGCCAGATCAATTATTACGGAACCGGCCGGCAACTTTTTAACCATTTCTTCTGTAATTAGCAACGGAGCCTTTTTACCAAAAATTTGGGCAGTCGTAATAACGGCATCCACCCTCGGAAATCTATTGCCTATGACCTGCTGTTCTCGCTTCAGAAATTCTTCAGGTTGCTCCTTAGCGTAACCATCTTTCGTTTCAACATTTTCCAGAACTTCCATCTCTACAAATTGAGCGCCGAGGCTCTCAACTTGTTCACGTACGGCTGGTCGCGGGTCAAAAGCTTCTACTTTGGCACCCAATCGCTTTGCCGTGGCAATTGCCTGCAATCCGGCCACTCCTACACCCAGTACTAAAACGGTTGCAGGAGGAATGGTTCCAGCCGCTGTCATCATCAACGGAAAGATCTTTCCAAGATTATCCGCTGCAATTAATACAGATTTGTAACCGGAAATGGTTGCCATCGAACTCAGCGCATCCATATTCTGAGCGCGAGAAATTCTTGGCACAAATTCCATTGCAAAACTCGTAATTTTCCGCCCGGCTAATTTTCGAATCGCTTCCTGATTATAAACCGGGGATAAAAATCCGATTAAGGCAGCCCCATTCTTTAACATTTCAACCTCATGCTTTCCTGTCTCCGGGTGTTTTTTAGGAGGTTGAACCTTGAATAATAAATCAACTGATCCAAATAATTTGGCCGCAGCCTCCACAATTGTGGCACCTGCCTTCTTATAATCTTCGTCAGAAAAAAACGAACCCTTACCGGCGCCAGATTGTACAAAAACCTCATGCTGATTTCTTGTAAAAATGGAAATCATGGAAGGAATCACGGCAACACGTGTTTCACCTTTCACTATTTCCTTTGGAATTCCGACTTTCAATGTGGCCTCCTTTTCCAAAACTTGGCGTTCACTTTTTTTATTGAACTGTCGTTTATCTTTAATATTTCCCCCTCAATAAAACAAATAAAACTAAAGAAACTTAAATCTTTTCTTAATAAAAATCAAGTGTTTTTTTATTGAATTTGCCTATTTTAGGTATAGAAAATCTATATCAAATCTTATAGATACTTTCCATAGTTTATTTGAGCTTCTAAAAACCAGAAATGCCATTTAATGAGGGCAAATAGAAAATTACCACGGTTAAATTTTTTGCATTTTTTTTCAATGTTTAATTGAGCTGATATTAATCCAATGAAATTTTTCTTTTTGCGGTGGTTTTCTGACTAGAAAATAAAAAAAGCCCCCGGCTCTCGCCGAAGGCCCCTTGGGAGGAAGAAATCTATTTGTTAAAAACATGCCTTTTCAATTTCTATTAATTTTTCGGCACGTTTTTCAAATACTTTAGCTTTTTTACATAAATCGATACCCAACTCCGTGAATAGTTTCAATATATTTGGAAGGATATTTCACCTCTCCCAATTTTTCACGCAACCGCTTAATATGCACATCCACCGTGCGATTTGTAACATAGATTTTGTGTCCCCAAACCTTCTCCAATATTTCCTGACGGGAGAAAACACTTTCCCGGCGAGAGGCTAAAAGGTAAAGGAGTTTAAATTGAATATACGTTAAATCAATGGGATGTCCGGCTTTTTTCACGCGATGTTCATCCAAATCAATTTCAATATCCCGCACTCTAATACGATTCTGCGTAAGACGAATACGCCGGTACAGAGCCTTTACACGGGCCAGCATTTCCCGCATGCCAAAGGGGTAATTAATAAAATCATCGGCACCCAATTCCAATCCCTTTACCCGATCGTTCTCATCGGCGTCATAAGCACTTAAAATGATACCGATTCGCCGGGTTAATTGATCATTCT
>CAZIYL010000332.1:0-2599 GCA_964543425.1 uncultured Deferribacteres bacterium | reverse complement strand
ATAAGCATAATAAGCGCTTAAGCTGACAGTGCTGATAATTTTTGCGTAAGGCCAAATATATAAATCTGTGTAAAATAGCTTAAGCAAAACCGAAAAAATTTGGTATAATTTCTGCGGATTTATAAGGAGGCATTTGTGGAACGAAGAGAACTAATTCTGAAAACATCTAAGAATTTAAAACTTAAAGAAAATCAAATTAATGCTATTTTGAATTTAACCAGCGAAGGCGCAACAATTCCTTTTATTGCAAGATATAGAAAAGAAATGACAGGATTTCTTGATGAAGTTGCAATTGAGAAAACCATTGAAACATACGGCCTTTTATCAGAAACTGAAAAAAGAAGGGAATTTATTCTAAAAACAGTTGAGAAGAAAGGGAAACTTGTTTCCGGCTTAAAAGAAAAGATTGATGCAGCGGCAACATTGGAAGAACTTGAAGACCTTTATTTGCCATTTAAGGAAAGAAAAAAAACAAAATCCGATAAAGCAATTGAAGCAGGACTTTTAAAACTTGCAAAATACATAACTTCAAAAAATCCGTCATCGGTAATGTTGGAAAAAAAAGCTCAAAAATTTATCTTAAAAAAATAAAAACAAAAGAAGAGGCGATTGATGGAGCAAAAGACATTCTCGTTCAGGAAATTGCAGACAACTCGGGAATAAGGGGATTTGTCCGAGAAAAGCTTGCAGCAGGAATTGTTGTTTCAAAAGTTAAAAGAGGAAAAAGGGAATCGGGAACAACATACAAAGACTATTTCGATTTTTCGGAAAAAACAACGAAAATAGCATCGCATAGAATAATGGCAATTTCAAGAGGAGAAAAAGAAGGAATCCTTAATGTATCAATTGAACCTTATTTTGGAGAAAAATCACTTTTAATGGAAATTCAAAAAATATTTTTTAAAAGACAAAATGAACTCTTCGAAAATATTGCAGAAAAATCGTGGAAAGATCATTTGAAAATATCAATCGGGAGCGAAATAAAAACAAAACTATTTGGAAAAGCAGTTGATGATTCGCTTGAAGTATTTTCAAAAAACCTTGAAAAAATACTACTCTCACCGCCATTTGGTTCACAAGTCGTGATAGGAATTGACCCGGGAATAAGAACAGGATGTAAAGCGGTTTTATTAGATAAAAACGGAGAATTTTTGGAGAGCACCGTACTTTTTTTAAATCAAAAGGAAGGGGAAGCCAAAAAAATTATACCATGGATTGAAAAATATAATGTAAAAGGAATATCAATCGGTGATGGAACATTCGGCAGGGAAACGCTTGCAATCATAAAAAAATATGTAAACACAAAAGAAATTATCGTTGTTAATGTCGACGAAGACGGAGCAAGCGTCTATTCTGCAAGCAAAACTGCAAGAAATGAATTTCCAGATTTGGATTTGACAATCCGCGGAGCAATATCAATCGGAAGAAGATTTCAAGACCCAATGGCAGAACTTGTAAAAATACCGCCGGAATCACTCGGCATAGGACAATATCAACACGATATACCCTTAAAAAAACTCTCTGAAAAACTCAAAACAACAATTGAGTGGTCTGTGAACAAAGTCGGGGTACACTTAAACACCGCAAGCCGGTATCTACTCTCATTTGTTTCAGGATTGAACAAGAAAAAAGCACAGGCAATCATTCAGCTTAGAAAAGAAAAAGGAGGTTTTTTATCAAGGGAACAATTGAAAAAGGTAAAAGGTGTAGGAGAAAACACATTTTTACTTTCAGCAGGTTTTTTGATGATAAAAAACGCAGACAATCTTCTTGATTCAACAGGTGTTCATCCGGAGAGCTATGACAATGTGAAAAAAATTGCGGAATTTTATGGAATTTCAATAAAAGAATTGATTAAGCATCCTGAAAAAATCAATACTGATGAAATTAAAGAAAATCTAAATATAAACGAACTCTCCTCATTATTGATGGAATTGAAGAAAAAAGGCATTGAAAGAGGTGAATTTTCACCCATAAAATTTTCAAAACAAATTAAAACAATTAGTGACTTAAGGGGAGGAATGATTTTACCCGGAGTTGTTGACAATGTTGTTGATTTCGGAGCATTTATTGATATCGGAATAAAGCAAAAAGGACTGGTTCATATATCCGAAATATCAGATAAATTTATCAATAATATTCACGACTTTTTATCGGTTGGCGACAAAATTTCAGTTAAGGTCCTGGGAATAGACAAAAACAGAAATAGGATTTCGCTTTCAATGAAATGAAAACTATAATGCCCCCGCAAATTCAGACAGATTTTTCAGCACTTCTTTTCTTGAATCTGTTAAGATTCAAGAATCTTTTTTAGTGTTCTTAAATCTGGCTTTATTGATTTTGTTTGTAATTAAATGGGAGGTTTTATGGGTGTCAAACACAGGGCTCCCGCAAAAATGTATTTTTGTGGGATGTGCATAGCTTGGACTTGAGTAGCAAGAAAGGTCTGGTGGAGTCCAAGCTCAAAAACATGTCTATCACCAGGCAGCGTGAATTTACTTGTATAAGCAGATCAACCTTATATTACACTAAAAAGCCGTATATAGAGACCACTGCACAGCGATGAAATAATGTTCTATCACTTTCTTATCAAGATTCC
>CAZIYL010000331.1:0-2599 GCA_964543425.1 uncultured Deferribacteres bacterium | reverse complement strand
CGAAGAATATTGTAATTAAGATTTTTGCCGCATGCGAGTTTTGCGATTTTCTTTATTTGTGATGAACCCCAAAATCCTGTTTATCCCTTAAAAATATTTTTGGGCCAATGCCAATTGCCTCTGGCGTATCAGGCCAGGGGTACTTTGCTTGGCGCTTCCGGATCATCAAAAACGTAGGCCGGAACAGCAATCCCGCCGGTATGTTTCCGCAAATACCGGATAATTTCACGCCCTTTCTCAATCGAGACTTCAAAATGCCCCGCCCCCTGAACCGGATCCAATTGGTGAAGATAATAGGGAATGATGCGGATTTCTACCAATTTTTGCATCAGCTCCAGCATAATTTCCGGATCATCGTTTACTTCCTTTAGCAGAACACTCTGGTTTAACATCGGAATTCCTGCGTTTGCCAGCCGGGCACAGGCTTCCCGACTTTCCTCTGTAATTTCCCTGGGATGGTTAAATTGTGTCAAGATGTACAAAGGATTGAAATTTTTAAGAAGCGCGACCAATGATTCTGTAATTCGTTGCGGCAGAGTTGCCGGTACGCGCGTTCCGATCCTGAGAATTTTGACGTGTTCGATTGCCTGTAAATTTTCAAGAATCCAGCCAAGCCGATGGTCGGAAAGGATTAGGGGATCCCCGCCGGACAGGATGACTTCTCTGATTTCGCGGTGTTCCCGCAGATAGTTGAAACTTTGGCTCATTTGATCGCTTGCGGGAAACGGAGCCCTGCCTACGAGTCGCCTTCGTGTACAAAATCGGCAGTATACCGGGCAGGTATTCGAAACAAGAAAAAGAACACGTTCCCGATACCGATGGATGATTAACGGTGCCTTTCGATGTTTTTCTTCCTGCAGGGGATCCGGCAAATCCCCGCGTTTAGGCGAAAGCTCTTCTTCGGACGGAAGAGTCTGTTTTCCGATGGGATCATCTGCGGATTGAATTAGCCCCGCCCAATAGTCATTCAGTTGAAACGGAAGACGTTCAGACGAGGTTTGAAGCCATTTTTGCGGAATGTGAAACCTTTTCGCGGTACCTTTTGTGACTTTGGGGGAGCGCTGCAGAATCTTTTGCCAGTCCTCAATTTTTGCAGGCGAAGGGGATTCCTGTGACTTATTTTGAATTTTCATTGCAAGGCATTGTCATTTTGTCGTAAGAGCATATTTTAAATTTACCTTATTTATTACAAGCAAAAATTTCAGCAGCCCACGACTTAAATCGTGGGCCGTTGAAACCACAGAGAAACAACAACCATTTCAATGGTTTTAAATTATCATTTGTTTAAAAGATACTTCCTCAAAATCTCGTTTATCTCCCGTCCGGAAATAAGCTGCAAGAAATCATATTAAAATTCTCTCCCAAATTCAAGTAAAATTATTTTTCCAAATTTTTTCAATACCGGGGTTTTGAAATGAGATTTGCGAAAATCTCCTGTCGTGTTCAATCTTTTTTCTTGGATATTTCAAAATTGTCATTCAGCAACGTAATTAAAAAATATCTTTTTGTATTTTATGAAAAATACTGTATTAAAAAACAAGAAGTTGGCGTAATGTCTTTTGTGGCACGTGTTTTGAGTAATAACGTATGAGGAAACAAAAATCCAGAGGAAAGAACCCAAAAATGGTGATATATGATCAAACAATCGTGGCGTAAACGCGGGGTTGGACTGGGAATTTTAATCTTTTTTATTTTTCTTTCGAATGCAATGCTCATGGCAGGTTCTGTCACTGTCAGTTGGGATCACAATACCGAAGCCGACCTCGCAGGGTATCGTGTTTATTACGGGACGGAATCCAGAAACTATCAAGTGAATGTGGATGTGGGATTGGATACCTCCAAGATCATTGAAAATCTCCAGGCGGGAATTCGGTATTATTTTGTGGTTACAGCCTATGATACGGCCAATAATGAAAGCGATTTTTCCGAGGAAGTCAGCATTGTTTTGCAAAGCAATGTGGCTCCGACCGTGGTTCATGTTGATGTTGTTAACCGAACGGAATTGCGCGTACAATTCAGCCAGCCTATGGATGCGGCTTCTGTCAAAAATATTTCCAATTACAAAATTGAACCCGCAGTTGCGATTCAATCCATTGACCTCAATCGCGATTCCACAGAAGTGACGTTGCACACGGCGCAACATAACATGAATATTCGCTATACGCTGAAGATTTCTCACGTTAAAAATCACGAGGGGGTTTCAATCGCTTCCACTTACCAAACAAATTACCAGTTTACGGATAAGGAGCCCCCCACGGTTGTTTCTGTGGATAAAGTTTCGTTAACAAAGCTGGTGATCCACTTCAGTGAAGCACTGAATCCGTATGTGGCGTCTCAAGTTTCAAATTATTCCATTTTGCCGTCGGTTTCAATCCTTCAGGTAAAATTGGATTCCACCAATCAGGTGGTAACGCTGGTTACCGACCCTCACCATTACGAAACCGACTATGAATTGACCGTCTCGAATGTGGAGGATGCCTACCACAACAAAATGGCCTCTCCTTTCCATTTTTCGTATCGTTTTGAGGACAAGCAGCCGCCTTATCTGACGAATTTTCAATTAGTTAATCGTCAGACAATTTTAATGGAATTTAGCGAA
>CAZIYL010000330.1:0-2617 GCA_964543425.1 uncultured Deferribacteres bacterium | reverse complement strand
GTATCTTCGGGGCCAGGTGAAAATCCTGACCGGCGGTGAAAGCCCGCGAGTTGCTCCTGGCAACAGATTCGGTGAAATTCCGAAGCCGACGGTTACAGTCCGGATGGGAGAAGATACTAAAGAAATGCAATTCGGTGATTGCATCTCGTTTGCGAATATCGCCCCGAAGAAAACCACTTTGGGGCTTTTTTTATGCGTTGGATGTGAAATGGCTGACGATCAGAAATGGATGCAACTGGCACTGAAGCTGGCCAGAAAAGGAATTGGAAAAACCTCTCCAAACCCAAATGTGGGAGCCGTTGTAGTCAGGAAAGGCCAGCTCATCGGGAAGGGTTACCACAAAAAATTTGGCGGACCCCATGCGGAGGTGTTTGCACTTAAAGAAGCGGGTGAAGCCGCACGCGGCGCCACTATTTACGTCACATTGGAGCCCTGTTTTCATTTCGGAAAAACCCCTCCTTGCGTAGATCTCATTATTGCCATGGGTCTGAAACGGGTTGTAATTGCCACACCGGATCCGAATCCTCTGGTTAACCACAAAAGTATTCAAAAATTAAAAAAATCCGGAATTGAAGTAACCGTAGGCATTGAGCAGAAAAAGGCACAAAAACTCAACGAGGCTTTTTTCAAATTCATGCGAACCGGCCTGCCCTTTGTGACGCTGAAAATAGCCCAGACGATTGATGGTAAAATCGCTACGCCCGCAGGAGATTCCCGCTGGGTGAGCTGTGAAGCTTCGCGGAAACTGGTGCACCGCTGGCGTGCGCAAATGGACGCCGTTATGGTTGGAATTGGTACCGTTCTTCAGGATGATCCTGAACTGACTGTCCGGCTGGTGAATGGGAGAAACCCGAAACGCGTGATTTTGGATCCGAATTTGAGAATTCCATTAAGGGCAAAGGTACTGAATTCTGCGCATCTTTCAGAAACCTTTGTGATAACGGCCAGTGAAAACGCAGAGAAAATTCAATTACTTCAAAACAGAGACGCGAAAATTGTTTTTCTTGAGAAAAACGCAGACGGAATGTTTGATTTGCCTCAGCTCCTCAAAAATTTAAGTGAGCACAAAATCATTTCTGTTCTGGTAGAAGGGGGAAGCAAAACCTTTTCGTCATTTCTGAAACAGAAGGCATTTGACCGTTTGGCTGTTTTTCAAGCGCCTAAAATTGCCGGCGCCGGATTAGGTCCGTTTGACGCAATTGCATTTCAAAAAATGTCAGAGGCATTTCCTTTGAGATTTCAGAAACAGCGAAAAATAGGGGAGGATTGGCTAATTGAATTTGATCCGAATTTTCAAACGAATTGAATCGCATTCGAAAATACTTTGATTTAGCCAATACTTTGTTTTTAATAGTAAACTAATGCAAGCATGATGCTTGCCTTACATTTTTCAGGTGTTTTCGTTCAGACGCTATTTAAAAAGGACACACGTCATGTTTACGGGATTAATTGAAACGGTTGGCACCATCGCAAATGTTCAAAATGAAGGGGCGGGAAAGCGTTTTCGGATCCGCGCGCCGGAGATTGCCGGTTCTTTGAAACTGGGCGAAAGCGTGGCTGTAAGCGGTGCCTGTTTGACGGTGGTTTCTTTTAACTCGGATTCATTTGAAGTTGAGACGGTTCAAGAAACGCTTTCAAGAACAACTTTAGGCACAATGAGGCAGGGAGATCCTGTTAATCTGGAGCGCTCTCTTCGGCCAACCGATCGGCTAGGGGGACATTTTGTCCAGGGACATGTGGACGGCACCGGAACCATTGAATCTTTTAGGCGGGATGAAACAGGCAATTCCCGGCTGGGAATTCACCTGTCGGATAATCTTCGTAGATTCGCGATCGAGAAAGGTTCCATTGCCATCGACGGGGTCAGTCTGACCATCGCAAGCCTTATAGAAACGGGAGTTGAAATTGCGTTGATTCCATTTACGGTGGAACACACCACATTTCGTGGAAAAACCTCCGGCGGGCGGGTAAATGTGGAAATTGATTTGCTTGCAAAATACGTGTTTCAATTCATGAATAATCAGCAGAAAAATGGTGGAACAAAAATTACGGAAGAATGGCTGAAACAAGCGGGATTTTAGAGGCACAGAAGCACAGTATGCATGGTGTGTGCAAAAAGTCCTTCTCCATGGTTCTGCAATAGACACACGAGGTTACGCCTTGGGCTAAGAGCAGAAAGCATCCTGAAAGATGCTCATAGCCCTTGACAGGATTCTTTAGAATCCTTGCTTGCCTTAGCCCTAAGGTTTACCTTGGGGGAGATTTAGTATTTTTACACCGCCTATACACGGAGGCAAGAAAGGGCTTCAGAAGAAAATTATCGCTTAAGGAATTTTTAAAATGAACATACAACTTCACTAAAAGGACAGATTATAATGAGTGATTTTAATACAATTGAAGAGGCCGTTAAGGCTATTAAAAAGGGCGAAATTATTATTGTTGTGGATGATGAAGATCGGGAGAACGAAGGCGATTTTATCATGGCTGCTGAAAAGGTCAGTCCGGATGCCATTAATTTCATGGCTACCCATGGCCGTGGACTGATTTGCGTTCCAATGACTCCGGAAAGGCTTCAGGATTTGGATTTGCAGCCAATGGTTACAGAAAATACGGCTCA
>CAZIYL010000329.1:0-2625 GCA_964543425.1 uncultured Deferribacteres bacterium | reverse complement strand
TTGGAATTGAGAATTTTATTCAAACGGATGCGGTGATTAATCCCGGAAACAGCGGGGGAGCATTAGTGAATTTAAACGGCCAGGTAATCGGAGTAAACACGGCCATTGCTTCCAAAACGGGATATTTTGAGGGCTACGGGTTTGCCATTCCCATTAATTTGGCCAAAGTAATTGCCCGGGATCTCATCACAAAGGGAAAGGTTATCCGTGCCTATCTTGGCATTGCGATGAATGCCGTGGATGAAACTCGGGCCAAAGCCTACGGCCTCAAAAAACCTAGGGGTGTTTACGTGGACAATGTGTTGGGTGACGGACCTGCCGGAAAAGCAGGTATAAGAGGAGAAGACATTATTTTTGCCATTAACGGGAAAAATGTCAATTCGCCGAATCAGGTACAAAACTACGTTGCTTTGCACCATCCGCGAGATCGGGTGGTTCTGAAAATTTTCCGCAACCGCAAAACGGTACGCATTCCCGTGGTGTTGGGGGAGCGGGAAACATCTTCTCTTGTAGTGCTAAAAGGTGAGAAGAAGAAACAGGAAAAGCAGAGCCTGGGCCTGGAAGTGCGTAATTTGCGCAAAAAGGATCGGAAAGAATACCAGGTTAATCAAAAAAGCGGTGTCGTTGTGGATTCAGTGGAACCCTTCAGCAAAGCCTACGATGCCCGTCTTCGACCCGGATATTTGATTTTGGAAGCCAATCACGTTCCGATGAAATCCAAGAAGGATTTCGAAAAGATATTGAAACAGTCCAAATCCGGCGATGTGGTCATTCTTTTGGTTCAGGGAGGCACAGTGACAACGCACCTGTTTCTGGAAATTCCCTAAGATTATCGTAAGAATGGGTTGGCGTGTCGGTGCCGCCAAGTGTTTAGGCTGCCGGAACGCGACGCTTTTTTTAGTTCTCTTATTTACGGAGGGACAGGAGCTCGGGTAATCGATTACCACTTTAACCCAGATTCTTTTTGGTTCTCTGTTGAATGAATTAAAATGGTTGCATTTTTGTAAAGAACCCTATTTTAATAAGTGTTCTAAATATTTCCCGAATCTGGGTTTTAATGAAAAAAAGTATCTATTATTCGAATGAACAAAAATTATTTCCTATAAAAGAGTAAAAACACCAATAAGCAATCGTTAGCTTCGCATTTTTTTAAAAAAATCTTTAATAAAAATAATTTCACCGAATTTTTTCCTTGACAAACTCACTAATAATAATTAAATTTAATTTGTAACTCTATTATGAGTTACTAATTTTGTTCCTTGTCTTTTTTTTGATTTTTCCCCAAATTCTATTTCAAAAATGTAGGGATGGTTTTATGAAGAGACGACTGATTTTTTTGGCATTCATGATTGCAGTACTCGGTATTGGGGAACTCTCCTGGGCTGGCACGCGAGGCAAAATTGCTGGAAAAGTAATAGATGCCGATTCAAAGGAACCCCTTCCGGGTGTCAATGTGATTATTGAAGGAACAACCATGGGAGCAGCCACCAATTTAAAGGGAGAATATTTTATTCTAAATGTTCCTCCCGGCGTGTATGCCGTTAAAGCACAAATGATAGGTTATGTTCCTCTCCGCAAAAAAAATGTCAGAGTAAATATTGATCAAACCACCACTATCAATTTCCATTTGCATTCCACCGTATTACAGGTTTCAAAAGCGGTTACCGTTGTTGCAGAGCGTCCCGCAGTGCAAAAAGACATGACCTATTCGATGGCCGCTGTTGGTGCCGATCAGATAAAAAGTCTGCCGGCTCAGGAACTGAGTGATGTTCTGCAGATTCAAGCGGGTTTGGTAAAGGATAGCTTTGGCGGACTGCACATCAGAGGCGGGCGTTCCGGAGAAGTGGCTTACTGGATTGACGGCGTGGCGGCAACGGATGTTTATTCCGGTGACCTCGGCATTCAGGTTGACAATAGCTCAATCAAGGAAATGCAGGTCATCAGCGGAACCTTCAATGCGGAATACGGTCAGGCGATGTCAGGAATTGTGAACATTGTTACAAAAGAAGGTTCCGATCATTATCAGGGACAGGTGAAATCTTATCTTGGCGATTATGTTACAAAACATACGAAAACCTTCAAACACCTTAACGACATTAATCCTCTCAATATTCACAATCTTCAGGCGTCGGCCAGCGGCCCGATTCCGTTCACCCAAAAAAAGCTGTTATTCTTTGCCATGGGTCGTCATTTTTATGATGACGGCTGGCTCTACGGGAGGCGGATTCATTTGCCTCAGGGATTACCGGGAGATAGCAGTTGGGTTCCTATGAATTTTGATAAACGCTACCTTATTCAAACAAAGCTAACCTACAAAATCACACCTTCCCTTAAATTGAACTATCAGATATTTATAAACGGCCATGATTTCAAGAACTACAATCAATATTTTAAATACAACCCCGAAGGAGATTACAAACGCTTTGAAAACAGTCTCACGCATCAGTTTGCCCTGGATCATGTGCTTTCTCCTTCAACATATTACACATTTCGTGTAACCAAATTTTTTCATGAATACAAGCATTATGTTTATAAAAATCCATTGGATACACCGGACTATGTCCGTGACCCAAAAGATTCCACTGTTTACCACGTGAATCCAAACGATCCACACGGCTACGTGCA
>CAZIYL010000328.1:0-2640 GCA_964543425.1 uncultured Deferribacteres bacterium | reverse complement strand
CGCCCATCACGAGATATTTGACCGTGTCGGTACTCACGAAAATCCTGAGATGATCAACGGACTCTTGCACAATTTGAACAACCTCATCCAAAGGCTTTCCCGCCTTGATTGCTTTCCCGGCCTCAATCATTACAAGCCCCAATCCCACGGATGTGTTTCGGGAATCGATTGTGACAATTTTTTTGCCTGTTTTGCCTGAAACTTCTTTCGCCGCACGCTCGGCTGCTTGCAGGGTTCCACTCAGTTTACCGGCCAGGTGAATAGAAATAATGGCGTCGTACTGGGCAGCCAATTGCTGGTAAATCCGTACAAAATCCTGAGGCGTTGGCTGAGATGTTTTTGGAAGGGATTTTGCCTTTTTAAGCCGTTCATAAAATTCTTCAGGGAAAATCGTGATTTTATCCAGGAATTCCACACCATCAAAAAAAACACGCACCGGAATCATGTGAATATTGTATTTCCGAAGGAAGGATTCCGGAAGATCGCAAGAAGTGTCTGTCAGGAGGGCAATGGTATTTTGGGCAACATTTGCGTGACTATCCGTATGTTGTTGGTGCATGTCATCTACTTTTTGCTGCTTGATTTCCCCGTAGGTGCGGACGGCGTCGAATACTTGCCGCGGATTATTTGTGTGGATGTGAACACGCACCCGCGAGGTTGATCCGGCAACAATAAGCGAATCGCCCATGGGTTCCAATTTCTTTCGGATTTCGTCTCGGCGGATGTTTTCGCCACTCAGGAAAAATTCCGTACAAAACCGATACGTGATCGAATCGGTGGAATAGGTAATGGTCGCGTGTGCGTTCTCTTGCATTGTAACTTCATTAAGATCGAGATGTTCAATTTCCCTAATGGCTCCGCTGTCGATAAATTGTGTGATCCCTTCCAGCATATAAACAAAGCCCTGAGCACCGGCATCCACAACACCTGCCTTTTGCAAAACCTTTAATTTTTTTGGGGTATTTTTAAGAGATTTTTTTGCCGCTGCGAGAGAGCTTTTCAGAAGCTCGGTAAAGTCATTTGTTTCCTTGGATTTTTCATGGATGTGTTTTCCCCAATCCTTAATAACGGAGAGAATTGTCCCTTCTTTGGGATTTGAGAGCGCTTCATAGGAGCGATCAATGGCCTGTTTGACCGCTTCGGCAAAATGCTCTGTTGAGATCCTGGCTTTTCCTGCAAGTCCTTCCGCCAAGCCCTGAAAGAACTGTGCCAGGATGGCGCCGGAATTTCCACGGGCTCCCTCCAGCGCGGAGTTTGCAATTTTCTCGCTGACATTTTCAATGGATTGGTGTTTTGCGTCGTCAATTTCTGATGCAATTTTTCGAACCGTCGAGGCCATATTTGTACCGGTGTCGCCATCGGGAACTGGGAAAACATTAATGTCATTTAGATGCTGACGTTTATTCAATAAGCCCCGGGCGCCAGCCTTCATCGCTCGATAGAGTCGTCTCCCATTTAGATAATGAATTTTGATTTTCCACCCACCTCACTTCACATTTTGATAAAAAGAAACACTTTTTCTGAAGAGCAATTTGCGCCGCAAGAAAGTATTTCTTTACATTCATTTCTATTTTAATAAAAAAATGTTGGGCTGTCAAGGTATTTATCAAAAATATCGAATCTGTTATTCAGTCCCGGCAGTTTGGCTATGATAAAAAAACTTGACAAAAGCCAAAAATAATCTTAAATTTAAGTATTTTTAGAAAATGAACAAACCCATCATTATTTTAGCAAATAGTTCCGAAGCGAATTTGCATTAACTATTTATTAATAAAGTAATAGAAGTAAATCCTGATTTTAGTAATTGTCCGAAAATGGCTATAAACACAATTTATTTAAACTAACTATGGGAATATTTATGAATGCCACGACCTTTCCGATTCGGCTTAAGGATTTCAAACAGAAACAGGTACTGAATACGATTCGACTGTACGGAGAAATTTCCGGCGCCCAAATTGCCCGTCTTACGGATATTTTGCCCTCCTCAATAGTTTATATTCTCCGATCGCTTAAAAAAGAAGGACTAATTCAGGTTAGTCGCATTGGGAATTCTTCCAGCGTTGGAGGGAAACCACCCACATTGTGGCAACTTCGAAGCGACAGAGGTGTTATTATCGGGTTGGAAATCATTCCGAAGGAAATTCGGACGACGATTATTGATTTTTCAAATAAAATTACATATCAGGGGAAAAGACAAAGTCTGGGAAAAATCGGGGGGACTCAAATTGAAAGTGTTGTTCGAAATTACATCAATCAACTTTTGGAAGAACAGAATATTCCAAGAGAAAAAATCCTTGGAATCGGTCTGGCTCTTCCGGGTTTGGTGGATTCCAGAAATGGAATCATTCATTTTTCAAAATCTCTTGACCTGAGAAATTCTCCCCTGCAAAGCCTGTTACAAAAAAGTTTGGCGCTTCCAATCATGATTTCAAATGATGCCAATGCCGGTGCTCTCGGAGTAAAATGGTACCCAAATTCGCTGGAAGCGCTTCCCGAAAATATTATTTATCTAACCATCAATGAAGATTTTTTCAGCATTGGTGCCGGATTAATTATTGGTCATAAGCTTTATGACGGTTCATCCGGAACGGCCGGGGAAATTTTCCCGATTTTGCCGCCGATTTCCAAATTGGTCAAAAT
>CAZIYL010000327.1:0-2647 GCA_964543425.1 uncultured Deferribacteres bacterium | reverse complement strand
TCTTCCAGATTTCCGCCCTCCTCAACGGCCACGCGCGTCAGTACCACAACCAGCTCCAAAATGTGCGCCTTCAGCAAATCCACACGAATGGGCTCCTTAAGCAGCACAATGCCCAGAAGTTTGTTGAGAATTTCCTTCGCCCCAGTCCTGTCCCCCAGGCGAACCCGGCGGATCAATTCCTTTTCAATATCATAGGAAATTAAATTCAAGAGCCGTTTATTCTCAACCTCTCCGACCGATTTGTATTTGTGAATTTCTTCTGCAATTTTCGCTTGCTGTCTCTGAATGCTTTGAATATGGCGCAACAGGTTTAAGTTGGGAGTGGAAATGGATTCTGCTAATTCAAACAGACGGTGAGTGGCCTGATACATTTTTGTTTCCGTCCACACGGGGATGTTGCGGTAATCCTTTTTTAATTGTCCAAGAGTACCATTGCTTGAATTGAAGAACTTTTCCAGCACCTCCAACGGAATTGTGTCAGGGCTTCTGAGTAAAATGGGCCGTAGAATAATGCCACCAATCATTCGATTCTCTTCCAAAATCGGCATGGCAATTCGAATGACATCGAATTCGCAGCGGCTAATGTAAGCCTCTCCCCATCTCCATGCTTCCATTATGATCGAACGGTATTCGGAAGTCTCAATCTCCCGACATCTTTCCTTGCCGTGCACCCGGCCGCAAAAGAATTTTTGTCTGGGTTTGGGCGTTTTTTGAATGACCACATTTCCATCCAAATCAACCAGCAAAGCGGCTGTTTGAAATTCCGACACGAGTGTTTTTAAAACACTTTCGGTCTTTTTTTTGAATTGTGAATCTTGTAGGCGATTCTTCATGGGTCTCTGATAAAATTAATTATTTCAATTGGAAGCGTTCAGTCTAAAAAGGATATCTCCCACGAATTGATATTATTGATGTTAAAAGAATTACATCCCGTATAATTTGTGCAATTAGCGGCTTTTAGAGTGCACACATTCGAATATTTTAATTTTCGAACTTTTCCCATTTTTACCCTTTCCTTTCCCAAGAAAAAGGGCAATTTTCAGAAGTATTCTTCAAGAACATTTAGCTTCTATCTTTTACGAATATTTTGTCAAGCTGTTTCAAAATCATTTTTGAAGTATATCTCAAAGTTACGTGATCGTTCCAAACTAAGCCCACGATTGAAATCATGGGCTGCTTAAGCGAAAAATAGCAACATCCCTTTTTAGTATTTTTAAATGGTCGCGTAACTTTGGGAAACGCTCCATTTTTAAGGTCGAGCCCACACTCAAAAAAGGGTCAAAAGCCCCTTAAAATCTTGGTGGCCTAATCTTGACGCCGCTCTTAGGGGCGGGGCCACCAATAAAATGACGACACATTTTTTATAGAAAAAAACAAGCATTTTCCAAATAAATTAAAAATATCTTGTAAATCCTGTCAAAAATTCTTTTGGCCGGAAGTCGCGTGCAAACCCAATATTGGGTTTCGAAATGGTAACAAAGAATTTTTATGGCTCGGATTTTCGACGTCTTAATTCAATTTTTTGGAATGGTTATTTTTCAGCTAATCTCGTCCCAGCGCCTTTGCCATCGCCCGAATGTGAGCCGGCGTAGTTCCGCAGCACCCGCCCACAACGGTGGCGCCGGCTTCCACCAATTTGAGCACCCGTTCCGCAAAATAATCCGGCCCCTGCGTGTAAATTACCTTTCCCTTTTCAAGAACGGGAATGCCCGCGTTTGGTTTGGCCAGAATGGGGTAATCGGTATGCCGCCGCATTTCCGCTGCAATTTCGATCAATTCGTCGATGCCATTTCCGCAATTGCTGCCCACCACGTCGGCTCCTGTTTCGATGAGCGTTTTTGCCGCGTTAGCAATGGACACACCCATGACTGTTCGATAGCCCTGCAACCCCTTGTCAAATGTCATTGAAGCGATAACGGGAAGATGTGTTTTTTCTTTAACCGCCCGAATGGCAACGCAGATCTCACCCAGATCGGTCATCGTTTCAATTTGAACTACGTCAGCACCCCCGGCTTCCAGGGCTTTGGCTTGCTCAGAAAAATCTTTGAAAGCCTCTTCTTCACTCAAATCGCCCAGGGGCTCCAAAAATTTACCCGTCGGGCCGATTGAAGCCACAACGTAAATGTCCTCCCCGGCCACTTCCCGTGCAATTCGGACACCCTGGTAATTAATATCCCACATCTTTTCCGGGTAGCCGCACTGGGTCAGTTTGGTGCGTGTGCCGCCAAATGTATTAGTGATCAGGCTTTCGGCCCCTGCTTCGGCGTAGCCGCGATGTACTTCCTGAACCTTTTCGGGGTGCGCCAAATTCCAGCCATCCGGGCACTCGCCAACGGGCAGTCCCTTGGATTGCAACATGGTTCCCATAGCGCCGTCCGCCAGCAGAATACCCTCTTTTAATCGCTCTAAGTACGCTTTTCGCATATGTCGATTCCTTTTCAGTTTTTTTCAAACACGATTCAAGCAAGAACATTTTTCAAACTTGCACAATAATTTAAAACCATCTGCACGAATTAATTTTTTAGAAATTAACTGGATTACAATCCGTGCAATTTATGTCATTAGCGACTTTTAAAATATACTCATGCATAAAATCTCTACCGTTGCGAGTTTTGCAAAAGTGATTGAGAAATATTTAGTGAAAATA
>CAZIYL010000326.1:0-2671 GCA_964543425.1 uncultured Deferribacteres bacterium | reverse complement strand
CCCTCGGCTCTCGATATTTTAATTGTTTAATGTACCACGGCGTATTCAGGAGAGAAAGATTTACAAGGCGTACATCCGACCGGATATTTTTCACGTATTGGAGATACCAAAGGGGAAATGTGTCATTGTCCCCATTGGTGAAAATGATTCCGTTCGGTTCACAGGTTTCAAGAATATTGTAGGAATAGTCATAAGGAACGTAATTCCCGGAACGGTCATGTGAATGAAAATTAAACGCAAACATATTAATGGGAACTGCAATGGCCATCACCAGAAGCGCCACCAAAAGCGCGGGACGAAGCCATGTTTTTCGGCTTTGAAGAAATTCTTTAATGGAATCCATCACCGCTACTGCGCCCATTCCAATCCAGATGGCAAATGCGTAAAAGCTTCCCACGTAGGAATAATCTCGCTCTCGGGGCTGGGGATTATCCTGATTCACATACAGCACAACCGCCAAACCCATCATAAAAAAGAGAAATAGAACAGCTACCCCCCGTTTCCAATCCTTTGTAAAATGATGAACCGCTCCAATCATCCCCAACAAAAATGGCAAGGCATACAAACCCCTGAGACTCAAAATCTCGGCAATGTAGCCATCTTTCCCAATCGTTGTTCCGGTACCAATAAATTGCCACCCGAAATAGCGGATGTACATCTTGCTGATCTGGTACGACCAAAAGGGTGCTTTTCGCGCAAAAACGGTCAGCAACAAACTGTTCTCGCCGTACTGTTTTCGTGCCAGGTAATCTTTAAGAGCCGTCCAGGTTTCCGGATCGTTCTCATCAATTGGCGGATTCATTTTTGATCGAATAAAAATAATTAAATACCCCGTGTAGCCAACCACAAACAGCAATGGAATAATCCACCACAATTTGAACGCTTTTTTATCAACCTTCCACAAATAGTAGAGGGTTCCAATCAGTACAACGACAAAGGTTACCTGGAAAAATTTCCACGCGGATGCCTGATGCGCCATGAATTGCTGATAGGACAATTTACTGGGATCGTAATGAAAAAACAAAATGTACAGGATCATCGGAACCCCTACCTGCAACAGAACCACCCAAACCAGCCGTTTTACGGTTAAGTTATCTTCAAAATAAACGATCACAAAAATAAAGGGAAAAGCAAGGAGATTCAATAGATGGACTCCCGTCGCCAGCCAGAAAAGGTAAACGATTAAAACCATCCATTTTTCATTGAAAGGCGCAACAGAATTTTCTTTCCAATAAAGTGTCAGCCAAATCACAAGGGAAGTAAATAACATGCTCATGGCGTAGACTTCTGCCTCAACCGCATTGAACCAGAAGCTGTCCGAAAAAGCAAATGCCAGCGCACCAATAACCGCCCCGCCGTAGGTGATCCAGCGATCGGTGGCGTCTTTGGGTTGGCCTCTCCAAATATTAATCAGGCGGACAATAACAAGGTACAGCAGCATAATTGTAAATGCGCTTGACAGGACTGAAATAAAATTTACCCGCCATGCCACATTCATGATTGGAAATAATGTAAAAACCCGACCAATTATTGTAAAAAGAGGCGCGCCTGGAGGATGCATGACGCTCATCGTAAACGAACATGCAATAAATTCACCGCAATCCCAAAATGACACATCGGGGGCAATGGTGCGTAAATAGGTTAGAAAAGCTATCGTAAAAACGCTAATCGCCACCCAGCGATTCACAATCCGATTTTTTCCCATCCGTTTGTTTCCTCCAAGCTAATAGAATTCAATTCAAAAAACAAAGCACTGCAAGCCGCAATTATCAAATAATAACGCTGCGAATTTACTGATTTTGTTCGTTTGCCTGATTCTCTTTCTCTTCCTTCGCCTCTTCCTTTTTCTCACTTTTCGAGGCAGGCGCTTTCTGTTTCTGAGCTTTTTCCTGAGCCTTTTTTTCCTGTTCTTTTCGCTCTTTTTCTAATTCATCAACAAAATTTAATTTTAGCTCGGATAGCGTTTTGTCCAGAACGCGGGTTTCATTTTCGGTTAGATTAGCAGCTGTTTTCGCCTTGATCATGTCTAATATATCAATTGACAGTTGCGCCTGATTCAGGTCACGCTCGATCTTATCGGTAAGGGGACTTTTAATTTTTCCCATTTGCTGCCAGGCAGCTGTTTCAAATGTCATGATTAATTGCAAAAACAGGATTTCATTTTTCTGATCATCCGAAATATCCTGTGCCATTGGTCGTTCCTCCTTAATTTTTAGGATAATGATATTCTTGCTTTACCCCAAATTTTCCAAATCGGCTAAATCCTGATGCCGACCCGAAGCTTTTTTATTTTTTTTCAGATTTTCAAGATCGATAAAATAAATCTTCACACCATTGATTACTATTTCATCCTTTGTCTGATAACAGGTTTCAAAATCAACACCGCTTAGATCCGAAATAATATCGATTCGAACTGGAGGAACACCCAATTGAATCACCATATCAGGATTTAGAAAGTCCTCCGGTTTTAATCCAAGAGAGTCAAAGCCGAAATCTCCTAATGCTTTCACCAATCTTTTGACATTTTCTTTATTTCGCCAAACCCAAACATCCAAGTCTTTTGTGTATCGTGGATGGCCATGAAACGCCACCGCATATCCACCAACTATTAAATAGCGGACATTATTTTCGTTTAGCGATTCTATAAACTCTTTGAAGTCTTGGAATAGTG
>CAZIYL010000325.1:0-2673 GCA_964543425.1 uncultured Deferribacteres bacterium | reverse complement strand
AAAGATTTTTTTTGAATTTGTCAAGTTTTTTTCTTGAATTACACAATCAATTTTAGCGCCATGATGCACACAACAACAAAAAGAGCCTTTTAATCCACACGTTACCAATTCTACCTGAGAAAGGTGCGCCCAAATACGAGCCGGTTCCCGACCCAAGGAAAAGAGCGATTCCAAGCGGATAGTTAACCGCTTTATGGGCAACAAAAACACCTAATGCTACCAGGATCAGAAGCAAACCTATAATTTCTTCCAAAACCGGGATACTTGGAACGCCCCAACACACATTACATTCGTCTCAATTCCAGCAAAGCATCGCTTACAGTATAATTCGAACCTGTAACAACCAAAATATCCTCTTTTGAAAAATCTCGAAAAAAAACAACCAAACCGTCCTTAACCGCTCCGCAATTGCGTGCCGAAACACCCTTTTTGCGAAACACATCGGCCAATTTATCAGAGCTCAGAGCGCGGGGATTGTCAGGCTGAACCGCAATAGCTTCACGCGTTTTGGGAGTAACTTCATCCACCATCGCCTCAAAATTTTTGTCAGCTAAAACACCCATCATTAGGACAAATGCTTTTCCGGGGAAAACGCGATCAAACGTGCGGACAAGCTGTTTCAATCCACTTGGGTTGTGGGCAATATCCAAAATAATCGTGGGGTGTCTCCAATAAATCTCAAAGCGGCCTGGCCAATACGTATTCACAAGACCTTCAAGAATTTTCGCTTTTGAAACATCGGCTCCTTGACTATTCAGGAGTTCTACCGTTCGAATGGCGGCAATGGCATTGCAAATTTGGTGAATTCCATGAAGCTTCAAACGAACGCTTTCGTACGTTTGTACCGGCGTCTGCACATAAAAAATTGTACCCCGCCGGGATATTTGCACGCCCTCGTACTGACATTCTTTTGCCACCGGATACAAATGGCTGTGCCGTTCGCTACAAATCGCTTCAAATACTTCAATTGCCTCCGGATTGTGAGCAGATGTTACCACGGGAGTCCTTTTTTTAATAATGCCGGCTTTTTCCCGGGCAATGTCGCGGATGCTGCCGCCCAGTGTGCCTGTGTGATCCAGATCGATTTCCGTAATAACAGACACTACCGGACGGAGCACGTTTGTGGCATCCAAACGACCGCCCAGCCCCGTTTCGATAACGCCATATTCCACACCCTGATTGGCAAAATGAGCAAATGCCATGGCCGTCATCACTTCAAAAAAGGTGCAATGGTAGGTTTCAATTGTTGTGCCAAGTTGATTCAAATAATGGCGTACGGCCGCAATCGGAATCCAGCGGTCATTTACGCGAATCCGCTCCCGAAATGAAATGAGATGCGGCGACACGTACAGTCCGGTAGGCCGGCCGGCTGCCTGCAAAACAGAGGCAATCATCGCGCTGGTGGAACCTTTCCCATTGGTTCCTGCAACGTGAATTGCCTTGAACTTTTGTTGAGGATTGTGTAAAACAGCCAAAAGTCTGGAGATGTTTTCCAGTCCCAGGCGAATGCCAAACCGCCTTAGACCGAACAAGTAGCGAGTAAGTGTTTCATCGGGTGAATCGTGGGTCACAGGCACCTGCTTTCTACTTCGTCCGCATAAAATAGATTCGATCTTTCCATTCACGATCGTGCATTTCACCGTCGAACGTAGAATGAATGAGTGTGTAAATTCCCATTCCATCCAAATCGGAAAAAACACATACCCGGCCACCCAATCTGAAGTAGTGCCAGATTTCATAGGGTTTGTAATCAACTTCATAGCGATGGCGTTCAATTTCGTCCGGCGGCCCGTAGATCATGAGAATTCTTCCCCGATCCGTTTGCCAACCTTCCAATTTGTGCCCGCCATAATGCCTGTTCGCATAATTCAATCGCTTATAAAATTCCTGCTGAAACTCATTTATTTTTGTGTTGGGATTGGGATCTCTGGACTTCCAAAAATTTGCCAGAAATTGAATCTTTCCGTCTCGTGTTAATTTTTTAAGCGTTCGTTTTTGTTCGGGATTTAATAGATATTGAATCTGTTGAACGGCCCTTTCCAGGTTCACATCCGATATCTCCGCAGGCGCTTTGGAAACCTTTGAGTTTTCCTGGTGAAGAATCCTTTCGCTGAGATTTTCCGTCCGAAAGGATTTTGATCGGGTAAAGGTTCTCCCCGAATTCAAATCGTGAACCACCAGTTTCAATCTGTACGTACCGCTTGGTAATCCAATCACGTTAAATCCGCGGACGTCGATTGCTGTGGTACCCGGCTTTTTCAGAGTGTCGGAAAAAAGCGTTTCAAACACTGACTGATTCGAATCCAGAACAGCGTAAGAAACGGCGTAATTACCATTCGTTGGAGTGGGGCTCAAATTGTAAATTTCAGCGTAGCTGTAAAGCACCGGCAAATGGGTTCCGTACAGCCGTAGCGGATTTGGGATGACCTGAAGATTATTTTTGTAGAACTGGGTTCGCGTGGTGTCAGAAATTACACGAGCCGCTAATTGCAATTCACTAACATTGAGATTCGAACCGCTAAAATCCGGCACGCGCAAGGGCATTTTTTTGTGCCCCTCCCGATGCGAATTGTAATCCCTGGCCACCAGGTTAAGCCAATAATTCCCCGGCCTTAATATAACGCCAAAATTCTGAAAAAGAGACTGTTTGCGAAACTTCCCGAAAACTGAATC
>CAZIYL010000324.1:0-2697 GCA_964543425.1 uncultured Deferribacteres bacterium | reverse complement strand
TAAAATTGATTGTGTAATTCAAGAAAAAAACTTGACAAATTCAAAAAAAATCTTTATTTTTAGGACGTTTGAACTAATGTCTGTTTACTAAAAAGCAAAATGAGGGTCCGATGGCCGAAGTCGTCCTGAATCACGTTTATAAAATATTTGATAAAAGTGTCGTTGCGGTTGATGATGTGACATTTAGGGTAGAGGATAAAGAGTTTGTGGTTCTTGTTGGTCCTTCCGGTTGCGGAAAATCGACAACACTTCGGATGATTGCCGGATTGGAGGAATTATCAAAAGGGGAAATCCTGATTGATGGAAAGATTGTGAACGAGGTCCCGCCGAAGGATCGGGATATTGCCATGGTTTTTCAGAATTACGCTTTGTATCCCCATATGACGGTTTATGACAACATGGCGTTTGGGCTCAAACTACGAAAATATCCCAAGCAGGAAATTAAAAATCGGGTAATGGAAACTGCTGAAATTTTGGGCATCAAAGATTTTTTGGATCGGAAACCGAAAGCATTGTCCGGCGGACAGCGCCAGCGCGTGGCTGTGGGGCGGGCGATTGTTCGTAAACCCAAAGTATTTTTATTCGATGAGCCTCTTTCCAATCTGGACGCCAAACTCCGTGTTCAGATGCGGGCAGAAATCAAAAAATTGCACGACCAGCTGGAAGCCACCATGATTTACGTCACGCATGACCAGGTCGAAGCAATGACAATGGGGGATCAAATTGTTGTGCTCAAAGACGGGAAAGTTCAGCAAATAGACACGCCACTGCATCTTTACAATCGTCCCCAAAACAAATTTGTAGCGGGATTTATCGGAAGTCCGGCCATGAATTTCATGGATGTCACCGTTCACAAGAACGGAGATGTTGTGATTGACGAAGGGCGCTTCAAAATATCTTTGCCTGAAAAATTCAAAGAAGTATTGGCACCTCTCTCGGGACAAACCGTTGTTTTTGGAATTCGCCCGGAGGATATTCACGACGAACACACGGCCTATAATGTGAAGGAAAAAGCTTCGGTTAAAGCCACCATTGAAGTGGTCGAGCCAATGGGAAGCGAAATGTATTTGTATTTGACGACGGGACTCAGTAATTTTATCGCACGGATCGAAACCGATTCCATTCCTCCTTCCGGCTCAGAAACAATGTTAATTTTTGATATGGATAAAGTTCATTTTTTTAAGAAAGATACGGAGGAAACAATTATTTAGGAATCCCTTGAAGAAGAAAATCTGTCCCAATCGAAATTAATTGGAACAATTTTACGCCAAATTCGTTTACATACAAAATTCCACAAAATGCCTCGTATTGTATTAAAAAATCAAACTAACACGGAAAAATTTTTTGGAACGTTTTTTAAATTTGCATTTAATTAAGAGATGTCTTTGAGTGAAGGTGTGCCGGGGCGGGGCTAATCTTTTTAATTAGAATTCCGATAACATAGGTAGTTAATAATCATTGATAATTTTTAATTCCTGACACCTATCTATTAAAAGTTATTTATCCCAATTGAAAATTCATCGTTCGTGTGTATTTATCCAAAATTTTTTACTGCCTTCGGTAAAAATATCGTTTTTTCTTCAGATGTCGTTCATGAAAAAGCAAATTAAGTATTATCTGAAGCTTATTCCTATTATCTGCCTGATTGGGGGGCAAACGCGTTGAAATCACCGAATTGCAAACTTAGAAGAGACTGCTGTATAAGAAAAATAAATATTATTAAATTTAAGGAAGTTTAAGCAAAAATAGAAGAAAGGAAAGGTTGTTTTATGGAAATTGCAGAATTAAAATCAATGAAGATTCCTGATTTGGGCAAACTGGCTCAGGATTTCAATATTCCTGATTTTGCCAGTCTTTCGAAGCAGCAATTAATTTTCAGGATACTCGAAGAGCAAACAAAAAAAGAGGGGTTGATTTTTGCTGAAGGCGTACTGGAGGTGCTCCCCGACGGGTATGGCTTTTTGCGTTCGGCCGATTATAATTATCTTCCGGGCCCCGACGACATTTATGTTTCTCCCTCGCAAATTAAGCGTTTCAGTATGCGAACCGGTGATATTGTTTCCGGACAGATTCGCCCGCCAAAAGAAAATGAACGCTTTTTTGCTCTTTTAAAAGTGGAAGCGATTAATTTTGAAGAGCCCGAGAAAGCAAAAGGGAAAATTATCTTCGATAATTTAACACCTCTTTATCCCGAAGAGCGTCTTCAATTGGAATTCAAGCCCAAAGATTATTCAACCCGGATTATGGATATTCTGACTCCGGTTGGCAAAGGGCAGCGCGGAATGATTGTGGCGCAACCCAAAACCGGTAAAACGACTTTGTTGCAGCGACTCGCAAATGCTATTACAAATAATCACCCCGAAGTGCACCTGATTGTGCTTTTAATTGATGAACGCCCGGAAGAAGTAACCGATATGAAACGTTCCGTGGATGGCGAAGTGATTAGTTCCACATTCGATGAGCCTGCCGATCGCCACATTCACGTGGCTGAAATGGTGCTGGAAAAATCCAAACGGCTGGTTGAATTTGGACACGATGTGGTCATTCTTTTGGATAGTTTGACGCGTTTGGCACGGGCCAATAATACGGTGGTTCCGCACAGTGGAAAAATCCTCTCAGGCGGTGTGGATGCCCACGCCCTACAGTGGCCGAAACGCTTTTTTGGCGCTGCCCGGAATATCGAGGAGGGTGGAAGCC
>CAZIYL010000323.1:0-2708 GCA_964543425.1 uncultured Deferribacteres bacterium | reverse complement strand
ATAAATTTTTGCCACAAAGACCCTAAGTCACGAAGATTATTATAAGTAAAACAATGAGTTAATTAAAACCTTTACTTGTTTTTTTGCATTTTGTTTTTTGAATACACACTTACTTGTCATATTGTTTAGTGAGCCCTTGTGGCTTTGTGCCTTCGTGGCCAATGAATTGATCCAGGTTAACACAACTCCCACTGGCAAGCAAACCTGTCAAAAAATAACCGGTTTCCTTGAAAAAGACATGACCCGATGGAACATCGGTTATCCCGCTCCCCCACCTCCACTGCCTGCGCCGCCACCCCCTCCGGCAGAGGCACCTCCTCCTGCTCCGGAAGCTGAGTTCAGAGTTGAAGCCGTGGTTAAAATAGCCGATAAAAACGACCGACTGAATGCTTCAGGGGACACCGCTCCCTGCCCAAGTATTCGCAAAAATTCCAAATATTGCGTAGGAATTTCCTGTTTTCGGATTCAAAAACTACTTCAGATACAAAACTTTTCCGCCAAATTGGATTCTTCCAAAATCAAAGCGAATCAGGTAAATCCCACTTGGAACAACGCTTTCCGGAAACCATGTGAAACTGTTTTCGCCGGTATTAACAGCAACATTGCGTTCCAGTACTTTTCTTCCCAGTAAATTAAAAATCATTATTTTCCCCTTTGACTTTGTCAAAGATGCCTTCACCGTGATTCGAACAGCGCCGTTGAATGGATTGGGATAAAGAGACAATTTCCAGTCATGGGGATGTGATAAATTTTCATCCGTCTGTACGCCTGCCGCACCGGACGTCTTAAAACTCTGCGCAGAAGAAAATTCGCTTTCTCCTGCGGCACTTATGGCGCTTACACGCCAGAAATAATCCTTGTTTGGTACAAGATTCGAAAGCGTCCAGGCGGTGTCTGCAATGAATGCATCAAAAATGATATCGGGATCGGCGAATGACGATGCATCGCTCACCTGCAAATGGTAATAGCTGGCTTCCCTGCTTTGATGCCAGATAACAGTGGTTTCCGTTGTTGTAGAAGCGCCATTTTCCGGATGGGCAGGCAGGGGCGTTTCGGGCTGCAGATCAAGATAACCTGCTACCATTTTTGACGAACGGCTGTCCCAGTTTCTGGTGTTGATGGCATAAATTTCCTGATAGTGTCCGTCCGTATCGCCGGGGAAATCCAGCGCATAAATTTCCGGCGGAATGTCTTCTTTATTCAAGATGTCCAAATGCACTGACGGCCCGTTTAGGGCCAGCACGGCATCGTAGAAATTTTGTGCTTCTTTCGGAAAGCCCGGCATATCCTTAAAATCGTTGGTCTGATTCAAAGTAATCAGATAAAACGGCGGCTGATTTTGACTGAGATGTTTTATCGGAGAAGCGGCATCGAGAACCTCCTTATCGTAACTTCCAAAGGTGTTAACGCACAGAGCCTTGTATTCCAGCACTTCTTGCGCAGTCAAATTCAGCGGGTTCAGAGGCCATTTTACCATAGCATAGAGATCGTATGTGCCGCTCATGGAAATGACGCGCTTAATCGATTGCACGCTTTGACCAAGCGAATCCAGATAGGTGCTGTCCGTTGCCATCAGCGAAACCAGATGCCCCCCGGCAGACTGGCCGAAAACCGAAATATTGGTCGAATCCCCGCCGTATGCCCTGATGTGACCGTGAACCCAGGCAAAAGCCATGGCGACATCCTTTACGTGCGTAGGATGAATGGCGTTCCACGGATTTGTGGAGAGCTGGTAACTGGCAATAACGGTTGTGGCGTTGTAATAGCCTGCAAGGGTATTGCCCAGTTCCAGATACATGTTTTTGTCCCCCTGTTTCCAGGCGCCGCCGTGAATGAAAAGCACTACGGGTGTGTTTGTCTTTCCGTGAGGCTGGTAGACATCCAGCAAATGTTTACCGCCTCCGGCCGGCGGGGGATCTGCGTAGGCAATGTTGAATGAACCGTCGACCAGATCAAGGACATATTGCGCCGCAGCCACATCGCTCTGTTCCATGCCCGGTTTAATAGCAATGGCTTTAATTGTCATTGAAATATAAGTAAGCGCCTGCGATGAATCATCCGGAGCCGGGTCGTTGTCTGTCGATCCGGTGAGACTGTCGCCGCTGGCGTGATTTGCCACCAGAATCGGCGCTCCGTTGTAGAATGTGGAATTGCTGTCCGGCGTGGCACCGTTTGTCGTGTAATAAATGGACACTCCCGGCGTAGCGCATTTCAAGGTAATGCTGAGCGGATGGTGGTACCTGCCTGACAAAATATTAAAAACCGGTGTTGCTACTTTTGCAGCAAGCACGGGAAGCGCTGTCAACAATAAAATAGCAACCACCATCGAATACAAAAAATAGATGTGATTTGCGCTGTTCTTGGAATGTTCCATTTTGTTCTCCCAGTTTAATCAAGAATTATTTTGCGGCAGGGCATGTGCGACATTTGTTACAATTTCGTTCATTTCATAACCTCGAATTACAACTTAGCCCCAGCGGGGCGACATGTTTGTAGACCAATGACGCTAAAATAGATTAAAACCCCGTAGGGACGACATGTTTTATATTTTAAAGAATATTCTAACAAATTCCGAATATAAGTTGATGCCAATGGCCTGAGGCGGATTAAACTGGTTATTGAGCACTGGCATTTTTACTCATTTCTCGTAACTGTAACAGAATAATAATCCAATCTCCTCTTGATAGAGGGGACTTCCCTCGTCGCTG
>CAZIYL010000322.1:0-2722 GCA_964543425.1 uncultured Deferribacteres bacterium | reverse complement strand
CCGTTAGGTGCGACATGTTACGTTTGTTTTCATTATTTTTTGAATTCTGACCCCAAACGCAAATAGCAAGGTAATGAAGCGGATTTAATTTTCCGAATAAATTAAAAAATTTTTGGAGAGTAAACAATGACCGATGCCGTTTCAATTCTCATCGCGGACGATGAGGAGGATTTTCGAATCATCTTTTCGGATATTATCCAAAAAATGGGGTACCACGTTAAAACGGCCCAAAATGGGGAAGAGGCACTCGCCGTGGTAGCACACCATCCCATCGATATTGCGCTGGTTGATTTTAAAATGCCCGGGATGAGCGGCCTGGAACTTTTGAAGGAAATAAAGGCCCGAAAGCCGCAAATTGAAGTGATTCTAATCACGGGAATGGGAACGATTGATTCGGCGGTGGCGGCAATGAAATCAGGTGCTTACGATTACATTACGAAGCCCGTCAATTTTCAGGAGTTGGAAAATGTTCTCCGGCGGCTGATTCAAACGCAGTCACTCATTCGTGAAAATCGGTTTTTGAAAGAAGCCGTCCGCCAAAAATACAAATTTCAGAATTTGGTCGGGGCAACGCCCGGGATGCAGAAAGTTTTTCAGCTCATTGAGAAAGTCAGCAAAAACAGAAGTACCGTTCTCATTGAAGGAGACAGCGGCACCGGAAAAGAGCTGATTGCGCGGGCCATTCACTTTAATGGTCCCTGGGCGGACAAACCGTTTTTGCCGGTGGATTGCAGTGCAATCCCTGCAAATCTGGTTGAAAGCGAACTGTTTGGGCACGAAAAGGGATCGTTTACCGGGGCGGACTATTCCAAAAAGGGGCTTTTTCGCCTGGCAGAGGGAGGAACCGTTTTTCTGGACGAAATTGGTGAACTGCCCCAAGACGTCCAGCCGAAGCTGCTGCGTGCCCTTCAGGAAAGAGAAGTGAAGCCGGTTGGCGGCTCAAAATACATTCCCATTGATGTGCGGATTATTGCAGCTACCAACCAGAATTTGGAGCTTGCTATTTCGGAGGGCCGGTTTCGTGAAGATTTATTCTATCGTTTGAATGTGGTGCAAATCGTTGTACCCCCGCTGCGGGAACGGCGCGACGACATTCCGCTTCTGATTCAGCACTTCATTGAAAAGTACCGAAAGAAGCAGGAAAAATCGAAAATCAGGCGCATTTCTCCGGAAGCACTTCAGGTGCTAATGTTGTACCACTGGCCCGGAAATGTTCGCGAGCTGGAAAATATCATTGAGCGCACGTTCGCTCTCGAAGGCAACGAGGCCATTCAAATTTCGGATTTGCCCGATTATTTGATCCAGCAGGTTCCGAAAGAAGTTCCGTCCATGGGAACGACTTTACGCTCTCTGCAGGAAATTGAGAAAGAGGCCATCGACCGTACGCTTCGTGCGGTGAATGGCGATAAAAATCGGGCAGCCAAGGTTCTGAAAATTGATCGAACAACCCTCTATCGAAAAATGAAGCGCTACCATCTCTCCTGAAGAAACGGAAATCTCCCGTTTTTACAAAAAAGCAGCCACGAATGCACGAATGACATTTTTTGTTCGAGTAAAGTTCGTGAATTCCTGGCGAAGAAAGTGGCAGAATGCAACCGGGTGGCAATTTGCCACAAAAGTTGTGGCAATCGCATTTTCAAAAAAAGCGGTGTTCTTCCCTTTGGAATCCTATCTAAAAAACAATAAGTTGCAAAAAATAAGCTCCTTTGGTAAAAATCCGGCAGCCTTTTTCCGTCGATTTTTTGGGATTTTCGTGAAATAAATTTTCCTCACTAATGCAAAGTACCTCATTTTTTCTTTTCTGTAATATCTGATAAATTTCTGTTATATTCTGCCATTTCTCTAACTCCTTAAAAATCAATTCGATTATCTTTTTTGTCAGAACAGCCGAAATTAGTAAATGGAACAGTATTTGTAATGAGTGGAAGAAATAGATGCTCAAAGGGGTATTTCGCCTGTTCATCGATAAGGAGAACGGTGGGCAAATCCTGAGTATGGTTTCGGGCAGAAATAGCCTTGTTGACGGGCAGAATGCCTTCGTTGAAAAAACAGAAACGACTTATTTTGCGAGGATAACAATGGTTCGCTATCAGCCGGTGGTTGCAATTGTTGGAAATCAGCAAGAGGAATTGGAAAACATTCATTCCCTGTTGGGGAGTCCCAGGTATCGGGTGTGGAAATTGACATCGGGGGCGGAATTGCTGGATTTGGCCAAAAATGTGGATGTGGATGTGGTCATTATGGACTATTTTTTGAGCGACATGAAAGTGCCGGTATCCATTGAAAAAATTAAAGATATTAGCCGGAATATCCGAATTATTATAATGGCAGAAAAGCCCTCTGAGCACCTGGAACGATCCGCCAGAACCCAGGGGATTTCGTTTTTTGCCATTAAGCCAAATGACATGAAATATATTCGCGATGCCGTTCGGACAGCTATTTTGAGCCGCCAGCGGCAAAATTTTTTAGTCAGGAGGCAGGAACAAAAACTGGCCTGATCATGGAAATGAAACACCTGAAAAATATAAGGAATGCCTTCAATGAAACTTTCCGCTGAGAAGCAGGGAGATCGCGCTACCGTTAGTATCGAAGATACTCGAATTGATGTACAAAATGCAGAGAAATTTAAGGCCTATCTTCTGAATTTAGTTGCTGCGGGGAATCACACCCTTGTAATTGATTTGCAACATGTGACCTTCATCGACAGTTCCGGTTTGGGTGC
>CAZIYL010000321.1:0-2722 GCA_964543425.1 uncultured Deferribacteres bacterium | reverse complement strand
AAAAACACATTGATTTTTTATTTGAGATTATTTTTAAAGGCATTGAGAAAAACACAGGATGAAAAACGCTTAACCTTGTGGATGTTTTTGCACACACGGCAGTTTTGGTCTTGAATTACATCTCAAATACCGGTGCGGCGAAGCCGCAAATAAAAAATAGTAACGCCACGGATTCGCGAATTTTATTCAAACAAAAAATCTAATTCGCGCATTCTCGGCTTGTTCTTTTGTAAAAAAACAAAGATTTAATTGGTAATACCACGCCGCTCGGAAAGGTTTAAAAAATTTCCGTATATCAGCGCTCTAATAATTTGCGAATTTGTGGCATTTTTTTTAATTAACACAATTAGGAGAAATTATGAATCGGATAAATGGAATTTTTGCCGGAGCTTTATTAATTTTACTGGTTTCGGGGTACGCAATAGCGGGCGAAACCATTGGCATTGCTCCCCTGTTTGGCCTGTCAAAATCGCTATCCGGTACGTACAATACCGGGCAAAAATCTGCTGACATTCTGCAGCCGGGAGTTCTTTACGGACTCTCTTTTTCCAGAAATATTTCCCCCAATTACTGGATCGAAGTCCAGGGAATTTACACCGCTCTCTATTTCAAAAAAGAGGCGCGCCCCAATGTTCAGCGAAAACAGGTTTTTGTTGTCCCCTCACTCCTTTTCTCCAACAATGTGCAGTGGAATCTGGGTCCCGTGAGGATATATGTGCCTCTGGGTGTGGGGATTTATTTCTGGAAATATTCTATCGACGGGCCAAACAGCGATGTGGTCCAATATGAGGGAGAAAAGCTAAAAAAAATGAGTCCCGGATTCAGCACCGGACTGGGGCTCTCTCTTAAATTAACCAAACATTTTGCAGTGTTTGCGGACGGGCGGTACCACTACATTCTTTGCAAAGATAAATTCTTCTTCGGCGAGAAGTTCTCCGAACAGGGATTATTTTTCGGGACAACAGGCGTTCGATTTTTATTTTAACAACGCGCGGACTAATCAGGAGGCATTTTTATGCGACACCCATTTTTAAAGTCGTTTTTAATAGGAATTGTAGTCACCGGCCTGACAATGAGCGGTTGGGCACAGAACAAGATCCATCTGGATTTGAAATCCAGTCTGGAGATTGCATTCCAGAAAAATTCCCAGTTAAAAATAGCAAGGGCGAAATTGGATCAGGCAGAGGCCCAATTGGGACAGGCACGTACTGGGTTTTTCCCAAAATTGACCAGCCAATCCAATTACACGCGATTGGATTACGCTCCATTCATCCCGCTAAAATCATTTGGAAGCATCTTCCCGGGCGGTGGCATGTTTGGTGGATTGCCCGGGGGAACCACACCTAAAAAGATTACCATCGGGCGGGCTGAAAACTACGGAATCTCCATTTCACTTCAACAACCTATTTTTACGGGATTTAAAATAACAAATGGCTACTCCATTGCAAAACACAACAAGAAAGCCGCCGAACAGAATTACAAAAAGGCCAAGGAAGATTTAATTTTCTCAGTGGAGCAGGCGTACTGGAATCTGATAAAAGCCCATAAATTTGATGAAATTGCACGTGAATCGATCAAACAAATGAAGGCTCACATGCAGGACTTGCAAAATATGTACGATGTCGGCATGTTGACCAAAAATGAAGTGCTAAAGGCACAGGTACGACTTTCAAATGTCCAACTTATGGAAATCAAGGCAAAAAACGCCGTCAAGTTGGCACAAACCGCTTTTTGTAGCGTTGTGGGCCTGCCTCTGGATACAGAGATTCTCCTGGATGAACCACTGGAATTGATTCCGCTTCCCATTCAGAATGTACAACAGGCCATTCAACTGGCCAAAACCAATCGGCCAGATTTAAAGATGATTCAAGAAAATGTCATCATTGGGAAAAAGATGGTTGCTATGAACAAGGCTTCCTATCTGCCAACGGTGGCATTTGTAGCGAACTACGGCTACAAATACCCTGACCGTGAATACAATCCTGATTTTTATGCCACCTGGACAGTTTCGGTGGTGGCTCAGATGAATCTTTTCGATTGGGGAGAAACCTACTACAAACAGGCGCAGTCGGAGTACCAACTATCTCAAATCAAAAGCACACAAAAAATGATTCAGGATGGGGTGACGTTGGATGTGACCCAGAGCTTTTTACAAGCCAATGAAGCAAAGGAAAAAATTCAGGTATCTCAAAAAACGGTGGCACAGGCCAAAGAAAATTTTCGCGTGACCGAAGACAAATTTAAGGAAGGGATGGCTACTAATACCGATTTTCTCGATGCCAACGCCTTGTTAACCCAAGCAAAAAACGATTATGTTTCGGCTCTGGCCGACTATCGCATTTCGGTTGCCAAACTTTTAAAGGCCGTTGGAACCATCGAATCCGAAACAGCCGGTCTGTCAGAGACATCGTCCAAAACAAATCCAAGCGATTTTTAAATAAACGGAGGCATACATGAAACGAATCATTTTAGTTTCCCTGGCAATTGGAATTTTATCATTCGGGCTTTTTTCCGGTTGCAGTAAAAAAGCAAAGACTCAAAAAGAAACCGGGAAAACGCTTCTTTCCGTAAAAACAACGGCCGTAGCCCGGCGATCGCTTAAGGAATACCACGAATTCACGGGCAATATTCAACCAAACAAAAAGCTGAAAGTTATGCCGAACATTTCCGGGAAGATCGCCGGAATCTTCGTAAAAGAAGGACAATTTGTCAAAGCGGGAAC
>CAZIYL010000320.1:0-2728 GCA_964543425.1 uncultured Deferribacteres bacterium | reverse complement strand
TATCCGGGAACAGGCGGAAAATTTTGGAACGGGATTTTTGCGGGATCACGTGGAGTACGCGGATCTCTCCAAGCGACCGTTTACGATTCAGCTTAGTGAAGAAACTGCTCTGGCAGATGCTCTAATTATCGCAACGGGCGCATCGGCCAATTGGCTGGGTCTGAAATCGGAAAAAGAATTGCGTGGATTCGGTGTTTCGGCCTGTGCCACGTGCGATGGATTTTTCTTTAAAAATCAAAACGTAGTAGTGGTTGGCGGCGGGGACTCCGCCATGGAAGATGCTATTTATTTGACGCGATTTGCTGCAAAAGTCACCGTAATTCACCGTAGGGACCAGCTGCGAGCCTCTCACTATATGCAGGAAAAAGCGCTTAAAAACGACAAAATTGAGTTTATCTGGAATGCCGTTGTCAAAGACATTCTTGGCGCTCAGGAAAATGGCGTGACAGGAATCAAATTGCAAAATCAAGAAACGGGTGAAGTTTTCGAGTACCCAACCAACGGTGTTTTTATTGCGATCGGCCACACTCCCAATACGCAGATGTTCAGAGGGCAGTTGGATATGGATGAAAAGGGTTATATCCGAACGGAATGCAAATCCACGAAAACGTCTGTGCCGGGTGTTTTTGCCGCCGGAGATGTGCAGGATTCGGTTTATCGCCAGGCGATATCGGCAGCCGGAACCGGCTGTATGGCGGCTCTGGATGCAGAGCATTTCCTGGGTGAGCAGAGCTAACCGTCTAAAACAGAAATTATTTCGTAAATCCTATCAGAAAGTGAATTTATGAGGTTTGAATGGCAGTAGCAGCTCGGCGACCGGAATGGTTGAAGGTTCGGTTGCCACACGGAGATGCCTTCCGCGAGGTGAAGGCAATTGTTGACAATCACCATTTACACACGGTTTGCGAAAGTGCCCGTTGTCCCAATATGGCCGAATGCTGGGGACGACGCACAGCCACATTTTTGATTCTGGGAGATATTTGCACGCGAAGTTGCCGGTTCTGCGCGGTGAAAACCGGCCGTCCCACCGAACTCGACGAGCTGGAACCCTTCCGTGTAGCGGACGCCGTTAAGCAATTGAATCTCAAACACGCCGTAATTACGAGCGTGAATCGGGATGAGTTGAAGGATGGCGGAGCCGGAATCTTTGCCGAAACCATTCGCCAAATCCGTAAAAAATCTCCGGGATGCAGGATAGAGGTTCTCATCCCGGACTTTCAGGGTGACTACGATTCATTAAAATTGGTGATTGACGCGCGCCCCACTATTCTTAATCACAATGTGGAAACGGTGCCGCGACTGTACAAAGAGGTGCGCCCTCAGGCAAAGTACGAGCGTTCGCTCTGGGTTCTAAAAGAATCTCGCCGTCAGGGACTGGTAACGAAATCGGGGCTGATGGTGGGCCTTGGCGAGACCTCGGAAGAGGTGTTGGAAGTGATGCGCGATTTGCGCAAAATTGATTGCACTATTCTGACCGTCGGTCAATATTTGCAGCCGACCAAAGCCCATTTACCGGTGGATCGATTTGTTCACCCGGATGAATTCCGAATGTACAGGGAAGAAGGGCTGAAAATGGGCTTCCGTTTTGTGGAATCGGGCCCGCTGGTGCGAAGTTCTTACCACGCTGACGAGCAGATTATTTGACGGCGGATAATTTATTTTTCCCCAAAAAGGGGGGAATAAAAATCCTTGTACGCTACCCGATTTTAGTTAGAAAACATTTCTTATGGGTGATAAGTTTTTGCGATTTTAACAAAGACTCTTTTTCATAAATAAAACTGATTTCAATTACCAAAATCGTTTGTGAAGACTTTATTACTTCTTCGGAATTTTTGCCGGACATTATTTTTAATCCTGGTTAATAACAAATAGTTAGTCAAAATACCTGCTGTCCTCTCCGACACACTGCAAAATTAAACTTGCATTCATATATAAAATATCTTATATTGAAATTTCTTTAAAACAAGACAATTAATTATTAATTTAAACAATTAAACGGAGGTCTTTCTCATGGGTTTATTGAAGGATGAGGATAAAAAAGCCATTCAGGGTATTTTCGAGCAATTGAAAGATCCTGTGTCGGTCGTGCACTTTTCGCAGGAACTCAATTGCGATTATTGTCCCGAGACCAAGCAACTACTTCTTGAAGTGGCGGATTTAAGTGACAAAATCAATGTTGAATTGTACAATATTCAGGCGGACAAAGAAAAAGCGGCCGAGTATGAAATTGATCGTGTTCCGGCGCTGGTGCCGGCAACGGTTATTCGGAATGAAAAAGATTTCGGAATTCGCTACTACGGCATTCCCGCCGGTTACGAATTTGCTTCCGTTCTGGAAGATATTGTTGACGTGTCTAATCACCACATCGATTTGGAAGCTTCCGTGTTGCAAAAAGTTCAGGCTATCGACAAACCGGTGGATATCTGGGTTTTCGTAACGACGTCCTGTCCGTATTGCCCCCGCGCCGTCCGTACAGCTCACAAATTTGCAATGGCCAACGATAACATTCGCGGCGTCATGATCGAAGCCAACGAATATCCGCAGCTTTCGATGCAATATTCGGTTCAGGCAGTGCCGAAAATCGTAATCAATAATAGCCATTCATTTGAAGGTGCTTTTCCTGAAGCTCAATTTGTGGATGAGGTTTTAAAGGCATTGTAGAAGAACAAAATTTGAAAAAGGAGTGGAGCGAAATGTCTGAATTTTCATTTCACATTGGAAAAGAAGA
>CAZIYL010000319.1:0-2738 GCA_964543425.1 uncultured Deferribacteres bacterium | reverse complement strand
ACCAGCCTGGGGCAACGCCCCAGGGGAAAATGGGAACGTCTTTGCCTTGAAGCCCTGTAAGGGCAAAAATTACATAAAATCATTCCGGACAATTGGCGGGACATGGCAATATCTCTCTTTTTCTATTCCGCCCTTTCAGGGCTAAATGCATTCTTGGCTGAATCTATCTCCCCAGGGCGATGCCCTGGGCTAAACTATTTCACCCCGTTGGGGTGATTTCAAATCCAAAAAGATCGTTCAAATAAAATCTGTCTATTTTTTTCAAAAATTTCAAATGCAAAAAACATTTCACCCTATTGGGGCTAAAAAAATTCCCACCGTAAAATGAAAATCTAAAGTAACTTCAACGCCTAAATGATTTCCTTTAGAAGGATCTGCTCCTTTGAAATTGCACAAAAACCCTGAAGGGGTTGCATTTACCAGCCTGGGGCAACGCCCCAGGGGAAATGGCCACATCTTTGCCTTGAAGCCCTGTAAGGGCGGGATAAAGAATGCCCTGATTGGCAATTCTTACTTTTACACAACCTCACAAGAGTTCTTTTAAATTAGAATTTCACCTCAAATGTCTTTATCTCAAACGGCCCAAAATCAATTTCTACGGGCTTGTCCGTTGAAAATTCTTTTTCCTCCTTCCATTCCATTAGGTTGGTTTCTACCTAGCGATGCCCGGCCTGGCAAATCAGGCGCCCTTTGGTGTGGCGACCCAAGATTTCCACGACCCGTATGATCAAAGCCTGCTCTTTCTCTGCTTTTTTCAGCACTTCCAGCGAAATGCCGTCCCCCTCCACCTGACAAGGCAGTGAGGCCCCCTTGTTCCGGAAACCCGTAAATTGAGCCACGCCCTGGTTAAGCTGCGCCGCCTCCGCCAACACATCTGAATGCACCAGGTCTCCCGTGTGCGGAAGCAGGCTGTACCTAAACTCGTGCACGTGCTGGTCGGCGTCCGGATCGGGATTATTGGGGGGACCGCAGGAGATTCAGATCCAACACGTTGTCCACAACTTTGTAGCCGTACTTGCAATCATTCAAAAGCGCCACACCGTAATCGCTTTCTGAAAGGTCTCCGTAACGTTTGCCGGGAACCTCAAAGCGCGCCCGATCCCAGCTTGTGTTCCGGTTATTGTTACGGCGCACATACCCGTACTGAATGTCAAGAACGGCTTCATTAGAATGAAATTTTTTTGTTTGACACACAATCAGAAATCTCTAAAATTCAAGAATCAAAACGGCCGCTGGGAGCAAAAAAACAGCTATCCCCCCAAAAATACTCAAAAAAAAGAAAAAAGCAAACCGCAAAGGACGCCAATTAGGCGCAGAGATCACAGAGATAATTAGCTATTTAAGATAGTTGTAATCTTTTAAAATACAATTCTTATTTCCCTGACTTCCTGACTACGGAACGTGTACCGCAAATGCCAGCACGTTTTCCTGCGCGGACAACCGGATTTTCTCCAGTGCTGCCGGAATGAGAAGACTTTCGCCGCGCCGGATCGTGACTTTGTTCTCAGCACCCCCCGAATTCCAGAATACCTCCAGACATCCGGTAAGGACGAGTAAAATGGCCACACTGTCATGCATTTCTATTTTTTTTGTCTGCCCGGCTACCAGATTTAACCGCACCACACGAAATTCCTCTGCCGGGGCGGCATACACGATTTCATCAGCCTTTGGATCAGGGCGGTACACCGGCACGGGGTGGGGCGCAGGCTCAATAATCTCCTCCATCGCGGCCAGGTCTTTAAACTTGGGCGTGAGTCCAGCTCGGACCACGTTGTCCGAATTGGCCATGCACTCAATAATCGTCCCCTTAAGATAGGCGTGAGGCACACCCGCGTCAATGAAAATCGCTTCTCCGGGTTTTAATTCAATAAATTGCAGCAAAAAGAGAGACAACAATCCCACATCGTCGTTGTATTTTTGCCGCAAATCGGCGTACAGTTCCCGCAAAAAATCCTGCCCGGAAAATGTTGCGGCAATACGCTTGTCCAATCTCTGTAAAAGTTTGCTGAGCTGTTTTGGATTTTCCTCGCTTCGGCGCAGAGCCGTCAAGTACACGGACCGCACCCATTTTTTTCCGTCGACCGGTTCCAACGGCAGTGTACGCGCCACATGGCCAAGAAACTCCGCAATCTCGGGAAATTGCTCGAAAACCGCAACCGTTTCGTCAAAGCTTTTGAATCCCGCCAGCGCCTTTAGACCGTTCAGCGCAATCGCAATTTCCGGTTTGTGATTAGCGTCCGGGTAGTGATCGGGATCGCGGCTGTGCAGCACTTCCGCCTGCTTTTTATTGGGGTGAACCTGAATGGAGAGAGCCTCCGCCGCCGAAAGCACCTTAAGCAAAAAAGGCAGTTGCGGGCCGAATCGCTGAATCACGCGTTCTCCCAAAATGGCTTCCGGATTTTCAGAAATAACTTTCGTGAGGAGACTTTTCTTTTCTCCAAGGCGAACAAACGAAGGTGCCAAAGGGTGGGTGCCAATCCACAACTCCGCGTAGGGTGTGTTTGGCTGGACGGGAATCCCCAACAAGCGCGGAATAAACGCCGTATTCCCCTGCTCACCCCAGGTGTAATGTTGAATCTGATTTTCTAAAAAAAGGGGGCGGATTTGGTTGTTCATTGAAATAATCCGGTTTTAAATCAATTAAAAATAAAATTAAACAATGAGTTCACTCCAAAAAGATATGGCCCACTAATTTACACTAATTTACGCGAATTGATTTTATTAAAGTTAACTGGATT
>CAZIYL010000318.1:0-2768 GCA_964543425.1 uncultured Deferribacteres bacterium | reverse complement strand
GATGGAGAAACCACTGCCCCTGCAAATGTCCAGAAAGGATTCGATGTGCTGCGCGATTCTATTCAACTGGCCGCTAAAGCCATTCAGCCTGACAAGGCCGGTTGGGAAATTGACAAAGCCGCGCGCGACCACATTGTTCAAAATGGTTTCGAGGAATATCCCCATGCACTGGGACACCAGGTGGGGCGTCTTGCCCACGACGGCGGCGGTTTGCTGGCTCCCAAATGGGATCGGTATGGAGATTTGCCCTTCCAACCCATTGAGGTAGGACAGGTGTACACCCTTGAGCCCCGCCTAACGGTGGAGGGGCACGGCGTGGTGACAATGGAAGAAATGATTGTAGTAAGAGAAAACGGAGCGGAATTTTTGAGCCATCCTCAAATGGAACTGTGGCTGATTGGGTAAGATAAGATTATCACCAATCAAAATTATTTTTCCCCCGTATAATGATATTGAGTGATATTGCAGAACAGATGCAAAAATGAGCCGTAACCCTTTGGAGTTATTGCAATTACAGGCGTAAAAAACAGGAGGATTTTATGCGAAAAAAAGTGCTGTTGTTAATAGGAATCGGAGTGCTGATGATTGGGACGGCATTTGCCGGGTCCGGGCAAAAGGCTACTCCGGAATTGGTTCAAAAATTAAAAGCCGCAGGTAATCTAAAAACCTACCCTGATGCGAATTCCGTTATTGTATTCGATTCTACGACCTACCATTACAAAGCAAATGGATTGTACACGAATTATCAACACTCTCTGGTAAAAATTCTGACCACTCAGGGAAAGAAGAGAAATGGGGAAGCTCATTTTCCCTATTTCCGGAAATATGATAAAATCACCATTGAAATGGCTCGGGTCATTAAGCCAGATGGTTCCGTTATTCCGGTTCCGGAAGATAAAATCACCGATATTACCAGCGCAGCCGCCGTTGCGATGAATATTTACGAACCGGATATGCGTGAAAAGGTGGTTACGTTTCAGGGACTTGAAGTGGGAGACGCGATTGAATATCGGGTTACCGATGAATCGCATCAGGCGCCCATGGAAAATCATTTCGATGCCGTTGAAATATTTCAGGGAATGTCCCCAATCGTGGAACGTGTGTTTCAAATCACGGGTCCGGTGGAAAAACCTCTCCACTACATTGTTAAACGCGGAAAGGTTAATTTCTCCAAGGTGGAAAAAAACGGAAAAATTACCTGCACCTGGAAAGTGAAGCATGTTCCACGGATTATTCCGGAACCTGGCATGCCCGCTCTGCCAGACGTGGTGACAAAATTGGTGGCATCCACTACTACTTCATGGAAGGATATCTCCCGCTGGTATTTTCATTTAACCGAGCCCAGACTCGCCCTGAATGATTCCATTCGGGCGGAAGTGAAACAGTTGACAGCAGGGAAAACGGATTGGAATCAGAAGGCGCTGGCGATTTACCACTTTGTTGCGCAAAAAGTCCGCTATATGGGATTGTCCATTGGGAAAAAGGCAGGCTTTCAACCCCATCCGGTCACACAAACGTACAAAATGCGCTATGGTGTTTGTAAGGATGTGGCTGCGCTCATGGTAGCGATGTGTCGGGAAGCCGGAATCAAGGCGGACATCGTTCTCACCAATCCATCCATGCAGACCGATGCCGAAATTCCAAATATTAATTTCAATCACGCAATTGTGGCTCTGGTGGATTCCACAGGCAAATTTGTGTACGCCGATCCCACGGTTGAAGATAGTCCTACGTTGCTGCCCTCCACAGAAGCGGATCAGGCTGTTTTGGTGGCGACCCGGGAGGGCCGGGATCTGCATTATACACCCTATTCGCCGCCGGGGAAAAACATGGGGACGATTCACGGAATTTCATCGCTTTCGAAAGAGGGAACACTCACCGGCCAAATTGTCTTCGACACCAAAGGTATTTATGATCTGGCATTCAGGGGATTCTCCAAGCGAATGCCTCCTATGCAGTTGAAAATGATCTGGCAGCAGGTGCTGCAGAGCGTATACCCGGGTGCTCAATTGGTTAATTTTAGCATGTCGGATGTAAATGATCTGTACAAACCGTTTCAGATGAAACTGTCCTACAAGATTGATCGGTATGCAATGAAAGCAGGAAAATATTTTCTGGTAAAATCTCCCGTAGCTACCGGTGGTTTTGAGTTGATTTCGAGAAGCATTTTTCGGGCAGCCAGTTTGCCTAAACGGGTCTATCCCCTGCAAATCGGAACAACATTCGGATCCCTTGAGGAAGAAGACATGACACTTCCGGACGGGGTTCTGGTAAAAGCCGTACCCAACTCAGACAAATTGGATCAAAAGCCGATTTTTTATTCGGTAAATTACACGGTTTCCAAAGATGCGGCCGGCAAAAATGTGGTTCATTTCAAGAAAAAATTGCTGCTGGAAAAGAAAATTTTGTCTCCCAAAGAATATCTTGTACTTAAGAAAGCCCTTCAAGCGAAACAGAAAACAGGACGCGGCGAAATTATTTTTATGGCGAAATAATCCATTTTAAAGAATGATGTTAAGGAGGCACGAATGAAATTTCTATATAAAATCTTTGGAGTACTTCTGTTAGGATTGTTGGTCAGCAATTTTGCAAACGCCCAGCATCGCTATTCGGAAGCAGAGGTACAGAATCTTATTGAAAATGCACCCAACTCGGCGGATTATCCTCAGGCAAGTGCTGTTATTTTGCTCAGCCAAAAAATTCTGACCGTTCACAAAGATGGAAGCTCCACACTGGATGAGCATTTACTGATCAAAATTCTTAAACAT
>CAZIYL010000317.1:0-2779 GCA_964543425.1 uncultured Deferribacteres bacterium | reverse complement strand
GTTTAAAAAAGCCATTATTTTTCTCAGGAAACTAATATTCTTACCGAGAGGACACACCCATGTTAGAAATATTCCCATTCGGCCAGCCGGTAAAAAAAGTAACTCAAAAAAATCGCTCTCCCAAGCAAGTGTTTATATTGGGCGTTTACGCAAGCGCCGTTCATGCCCGCTGGATTGGAAGAGACAATAAAACAATTGTTCGTGCCCTTGCCGTTGACAGCGAACCCTGCATTTTCTGGAGAGGCGACAATGCCGAGGAGATAATTAATAAAATTTCGATCCCCTCCCAATTGGGAAAGCTTGTTCCAGCAGACAAGCGATTTAACGGACCGTCCGGCATAGCTTTGGACAACCAAATTCTCAGTCCCCTTGGTTTGGGAAGAAAAGATGTCTGGCTATGTGATTTAGTACCTCATAGCTGCATGAATTCCGGTCAAGAAAAAGCCATTAAGCGTGAGTACTTGCCTCGTCAAAAAGAGTTCAATCTGCCGGTGCCCTCCATTTCGATGCTTCCCTCAAAATTGACAGACGCGAAAAGAAGGGAAGAAATCCTGGATGAAATTGAGGAATCAAAATCAGATATTTTGATTTTGCTTGGAGATAAACCAATTCAATATTTTTTGCATTATTTTGACAATCGCTGGAAACGGTTGTCGGATTTTAGCCATTACGGGAAACTTTATAAGGCCGATATCGGGGTACGGAAAATTATGGTTTTGCCTCTGGCACATCCCCGGCAAATTGCAAAATTGGGCAGATCTTCAATCAGATGGTTTAAAGCGCATCAAAATTGGCAAAATCAAGAGGCGAAAAGAATTTTAACCGACAATTTTTGAAACACTTTTCCCATGAAATTCAAAACAACATTGATTTTTTTCATTGTTCTCCTGACGATCATTTTCCTTTTCTGTTTGAAGCGTGGCTCCAAACAAATCGAAAAGAATTTGGCTGGTAGCGTTACGGCACAATTGCAGGCTCAAGGGCTTACCTCCGTTTCGGTCGCGGCAAACGGACGAGATGTAATTTTACAAGGAATTCTGCCTGCCGAATCGCTTAAGACGAAGGCCGGTAAAATTTGCTCGGCCACTCCCGGCGTGAGAAAATTGGTCAATCATATTCAGGTAGCGGTACCCTTGAAGGCAAGGAGCAGTTCTGTCAGCGGCTTTGCAAAAATGCTGCGCGAAGCCACTCTGTATTTTGGCCCCGGACAGTGGAGCATTTCTGCCGGCGACCGGGTCCTTTTGGACTGGCTGGCAGATTCTCTGAAACACCACCCTGGCGTCCGTCTGGAAATTTGCGGTTTTTCCGATTCCAGTGGAACTGAAACAATAAACAAACAGTTGAGCCAAAAACGGGCACAGGCTGCTGTTGATTCTCTTCTCAAACGGGGCATTCCTTCAAACCGGCTTCTGCCGAAGGGTTTTGGCAGCCGGGAGCCCCGTGCCTCCAACAAATCAAAACGGGGACGCCAAAAAAATCGCCGTGTGGAATTTAGACTTTCGGAGAAATTCTGACATGCTTTATCTTTTGAGTGAAATGAGTGTCTGCCTCATCGCTGTGGCTGTTCTATCTTTTGCTTTCGGCTGGATTTTGCGTCGAAAGCTTGCAAAGATGGAAATCAACCGCCTGGAAAAGGTTTGGAAAATCAATCTGTTGGCTAAAGATTTGGCACAGGAACAAAGCACCCCTATTAAAAAGGAGCAACGCAAAAAATGAAAAAATCCGGATTCTTGGAATTCAAATTCACCATTTTGCTAAGCGCCTTGGCGCTCAGCCTGTTTATTTTTAGTTGTGCGAATTTGCAATCACTGGTTCAGCAAATGTCGGTCAAACAACCTCGGGTGGAAGTAGTGGGTGCGCGGTTGAAATCCCTGTCGTTTTCGGGGGCCGGCCTTGCTTTCGACGTCCGCGTGCAGAATCCTAATCCGGTAGGAATTGATTTGAAGGAATTTCACTATCAGTTTCTTCTCAACGAGCGGCCGTTTCTGTCAGGGGACAAAACCGAATCGTTGAAAATCGAAGCCAACGGATCAAATACCATTCAAATTCCCCTGGCCTTCACCTTCGAAAATATTTATAAAACGTGGAAAAATCTAAGGGACAAAGACACAACCCGTTATCAGCTTAAAGGCGATTTTGCTTTTAACCTGCCGGTGCTTGGACGGGTCAGCATTCCCGCCAGCAAAAGCGGAATCCTGCCGCTGGCTAAAATTCCAAAGATCAAAATAAAAGCGCTTCACGTAAAAAACCTTGATTTTTCCAAGGCCGATTTTGAATTGGTCTTCCAATTGACCAATCCAAACGGCTTTTCCTTGGATTTAAAACGCATGAAATATGCCCTTCAAATCGCCGGGAAAAATTGGGTAAGTGGAGAATCCGCAAAAGAGGCATCAATTTCTCCGAAAGGCAAAAGCAATCTCACCATTCCGGTTTCCGTCCATTTTTCCCAAATCGGACACGCCCTTTACAGCTCCATTGTCAATGGCAAAAAACTACCCTACGATTTTAGCGGGAAGATTAATTTCTCCAGTTCTCTGCCGGTGCTAAAGAATGTGGATTTCCCCTTCAAAAAGAAAGGCATTTTGTCGATTACCCGATAAAAATGCAGACAAACGCCATTTATGAATCGTCCGTTCTTCCGATTCATTTCCAAACCTGCTACGGCAAATCACCAAATTCTTTAAAATTACAGGGGGATTTGCCGCACAACTTTTGCCTAATCCGGCGGCAGCCAAAGTGCCATTTTGTACCTGCAAAATTCAACTAAAACATCTCACCC
>CAZIYL010000316.1:0-2780 GCA_964543425.1 uncultured Deferribacteres bacterium | reverse complement strand
GTCAACAAAATTTAATATATTAAAAAATATTTGTCAATGAAAATTTTGCTTGAATTTGGGGGAAACAATTTCATATATTTATATCCATTTTAATAGCGTAAAAAATTTTTCATGTTAATTTAATGTATATGATGGTTGTAACCGATGAAATTTTTGAAAAGCAATGGTTTGGTGTTCATTTTAACGCTTGTCGGAGCGGCTGTGGGGTACGGCTATTTTATCTGGGTGAAAGATTTTTCGCTCCCTGCCCAGGTTGATGGCAATGAGTTGATCAGTACCGGCTTTGGAGGCGGTCTTGGATTTTTATTTGGATTAAAATTGCGGGACAGTTTTCGCAAAAAGAAAGAGAAAAGTGAGGAATGTTAATGAAGATTATTTTATTTGCCGTTTTATTAATTCTTGCCTTTTTGATCGTTTCACAAATGGCGATTGTCTTAAAGGCCAAACGGAATAAAGGCAAGAAAATTGAAGGGATTCCCGGACAAATTGGAAGAAAAATCGGGCAGGGGGAAGGGGTTTTGCTTTATTTTTTCAGCCCATCTTGTCGGGCGTGCAAGGCTCAAACGCCAATTTTTCAAAGAATTAAAAAACAATTTAAAAATGCGTACGAAGTCGATGTAACAAAGAATGGGGAAATCGCCAGAAAATTTAATGTCATGGGGACTCCGTCTATCGCCTGGATTAAAGAGGAAACGATTCAAGAGTTTTGGGTGGGGTTGCGGCAGGAAGAACAACTGTTGAAATTGCTTCAGTGAAGGAAAATTTTATAAAACCAAAAGTTATCCACATATTTTTCACATTGCCGGTTGCTTACAATTATGCTCAGGAATAATTAGTTAGAGGTATCAGAAGGTGCTTTTGCCCGGGGATTGTAGTGATTATGAAACGTTCGTTTGAGAATATCGTAACTCATTGTAAAATAAGAAACCGCCTGCCTGAAAATGTTGGCCTAATGTGGGATACAAGAGATTATTTCTTGTTTTTATTGGAATAAAGCGAATTTAATGCCTGAAAAAACTGCGCCATCAGAAGAAAGTAAGTTATCCACATTTTGTTCACATTATTCCACAAAGATGGTTTGAATCAGAATGCCAAACTCTTTGAATAATGCCCGTAATCTCTTGCTTAAAAATAGGCTTGACGATTTGTATCGTCAATACAGCCGTGAGTTTTTATATTCTGATCCCCTGTCTTTTGTCCACCGCTATTCAAATCCAATGGATCAGGAAGTTGTTGCGTGGATTGCTTCCGCGTTGTCCTACGGCAGCGTTCCTCAAATTAAACGCTCGCTGACACGTGTTTTTTCCAACATATCCGAAAATCCTTATGTTTATCTTCGGGATTTTTCGTTGACTTCTCTTTCTGAAGATTTTCAGACGTTTCGTCATCGGTTTACAACCGGGGCGGATTTGGTTGTTCTGTTTTATTTGATTCACAAGGTAATTGAGAACTATGGATCTGTTGGAACATTTTTTCAGAAGACGTTTACCGAATCGGGAAACTCAATCAAGAATCTCTTGTCCAAAGTGATTCGGCGGTTACGAGAGGAAGATTTTTCTCCCGTCGAATCTTTCTATCGCCCGGAAAAATTCTGGTATCTATTACCGTCGCCGGATTCAGGAAGTGCCTGCAAGCGTTGGAATATGTTTCTCCGATGGATGGTTCGCCGAAACGACGGCATCGACCTTGGCCTTTGGACAGAGATTCCTGCCTCAGCCTTGATTTTGCCTTTGGACACACACACGACCCGCCTTGCCCGCTTACTTGGGTTAACGCAGTTAAAAAATCCGAGCTGGAAAATGGCAGAAGAGGTAACGGCGCATCTGCGGGAACTGGATTCTTCTGATCCTGTGAAATACGATTTTGCCCTGTCGCGGTTGGGCATTTTAAAAAAATGCCCCGGGAAAAAACAGGCAGATGTCTGCGAAAAATGTCCCCTCTTTGAGGTTTGTACCGCGTGATTCCCCGAGAAAAGGACTTGTTTCTTTGGGAAAAATCAGCTATTTTGTTTGGGTGGAATCGATCGCTTTCACTTTTATTTTGCAGGTTTTCCAATTTATGAAAAAAATCAATTTTCGAATTGCCCAAAAAAGAATATTGCAAATCATTATTTTTATTTTTCTCACAAATGGCGCCGTCCTGTTTTCAGCGGATTCCCCTCACTGGGAAAAAAATCGTGTGGCGGATTCTGCAATCAAACGCGGGATCGATGCCACAATTCTTCAGCACTATTCGCGGGCCTATTCTATTTTCGACAGTCTCATTGCCCGGAGTCCAGGCGATCCCAGAGGCTATTTTTACAAGGCGGCAGCAATCCATTCAAAAATGATGGATTTGGAGGATTATGGTGAGGAAGCCGATTTTGTGAGATTTATTCAGAGAACCATGCATCTGTCCAATGCGATTGTCCGTGATCATCCGCTGGATGGGTGGGGCTATTTTTATGCAGGCAGCGGCTACAGTTATTTTTCGCTTTATCTCATTCACGAGAAAAAATATTTCAAAGGGCTCCGCCTAGCTCAAAAGGGAATTGGCTTATTGAAGAAGGCGGTCTCGACAGATAGCACGGTGTTCGATGCCTATCTCGGGATTGGAACCTACGAATATTGGCGAAGCCGAAAAACAAAATTGTTGAAGTGGCTGCCAATTTTTCCGGATCGCACGAAGGATGGGCTTCGGAAAATCAAATTGGCTTTTAAAAAAAGTCGCTATGCCCGGGCCGTTTCTTTGAATGAGCTTATTTGGGTGGAAATAGATCAGGAAAATTGGAAAGCTGCCAT
>CAZIYL010000315.1:0-2782 GCA_964543425.1 uncultured Deferribacteres bacterium | reverse complement strand
AAGGCGTCTGTTTTTCAAAAGGGAGATTAGGATTGTAGTTCTTGTACTTATGCTGGGGTAAGATCGGCTCGTAGATATTGGTATCGCGCGGGTCTCTGGGATAGGAAGCATTGGAATTAAAATAATCAAACCGTAGGCCCAAATTGACAATCATATCCTTGAATTCCATTTTATCCTGAGCATAGCCCGAAAAACTATAAGGATAATGCTGGTACTCGTTATTATTCCATGCCCAGATCGGATTTAATGCCGGTTTCCAATTTGTCTGCCGATCCATGCGAATTTCATATTCATGTAAGTACAATTCATAGGATTGTGCTTCCAGACCAATTTTTACCTGATTCTGCTTGTTCACCTGACTGGTTAAATCCAGCTTGGCAACATAGTTTTTGGTATTGCGATGAAATTGCCATGTATGCATTCCACCGGTATAAAATGCATTTCCACTCACCTGCAATAATCGAGATGGATTGACAAATTCCAGGTCTAATGGATTTTTTAGGACGTATTGATCATATTTATTAAAGGAATGAGAAAGTCTTAACGAAGCAAATGTTTTTGAAGAAAACACATGCGTCCAGATCATGTACTGCGTATAATTTAATTTTCGCCGTTTATAATCGCCGTCAGGGTCGTATTTAAAGCGATGGGCATATTCCTTGTATTTTCTTCGCTCAAACAAAATATTATATGAAATTTTATTGTTGGCGGACAGACGAAATGTCAGTTTGGCCAATCCTGAAATCCGAAAGTTTGGATTCATGGGTACCATTTTATTGTCGCCGCTTTGCTGGATGTACCATTTGGAACGATCCTCACTCAGTAGATTAGAAGAATCCGATGGAACAAAACGCCTCTGTCCGTATAGCCAGCCTGCGTTGTTGTAAATTCTCGATGTTGCAAAATAGCCCAACTTTTGCTTCGTTTTAGGCACACTTCCCTCCAATGTACCCTCGATGGAATAGTTGCTTAAGGGACTGATAGAACCAATATTTATGAATAGATCTTTGTGTGTGCTAACATAATCCCCTGAATAGAGATTGAGGCTACCCATTGTTTTCCCGCCGCCGCTTTTCGTAACAATATTCACAACACCTGACATAGCCTGTCCGTATTCGGCATTGAACGTTCCGCTGATCACCTCCAGTTCCTGAACGGCATTGTTTTCAATATTTACACCGGCCGCCCCGGAGAAAGCATCATTAATCGGGACACCATCCACCATGTAAGCCACTTCCCCTAATCGGCCACCTCTAAAGTGGCCATTGACCACCCCTGCCTGCAGATTAACCACATCATGGACTTCCTCAACGGGAAGCTGTGCAATTCTGTCCGCTCCTACGGATTGAGAGGTTGATGTGAGATCCATCCGCACAAGAGGCTTTGTCGCAACAACCGTAACGGCCTGTCCCTTCAGGGCCGTTGGCATCAATGCAAAATTAACATGACTCGTAAAATCAACATTGACAATAACGTCTTTAATGATAGACGATTTATATCCGATCATATCAGCTCGCAAGGTGTATCTCCCCGGAGGGATATTCAAAATCATATATTCGCCCTTCTCATCCGCCGCCGCCCCCATTTGTGTTCCCTCCACGACAATATTTACGCCGATCAATGGCTCGCCAGTAGAGGCATCCTTAACTTTTCCGACAATCTTGCCTGTTGTCCCTGCATAGAGAGGCGTACTATTCAAATAAAATAGAATAGAAATTATTATAGAGATCCCATAAAAACCTAATCTTCTCATGGGTTGTTTTCTCCTTTTATAAAACTTCGTGCCGGTACTATGTGCGTTGTTTACTTATTGCCCAAGAATTTTTGCCATCCTCCCGGTCGATTAACCTTTTGAAGCAAAATCCCTGTTCTTCGATTAAAAATCCAAAAATAGCGCTATTTGAATTTTGCCCAAATCCACCTCTGTCAAACCAGGATATTTATTCTTTGCCGTTGCCAGCCCTGCAAAACCGAATGAGAAAAAAACCATGCAGGAGTACGGTATTTTTTACACATGTTTGCTAAAAGTAAAAAATCAGGAAGTCCCTTCAATAAAAAAAGGAATTTTACTCGTGTGTGTAAAAATAAATGATCACGTTGTTCAAAAAAAAATTTTAAACAGTGTCTGAATGAAACCCTGCCACATTTCTCCACCTTATGGGATTCTAATTCCATATTTTCTATGGCCAACTAATGCAAGCAAGATGCTTGCTTTACATTTTTCGGGTGTCTTCGTTCAGACACTAAATAGCCAATTTCAGTTAAAAACAAGCTATCAAACGAATCTCGCAATGTCAATAATTTGTACGATTATTTCAAATTGTAAATTCATCCTAAAAAAATAAAAAGGTCTGCGAAGAAAATCTTCGCAGACCCTTATTAAACCTATTTCATTAACGTCATCTTTTTAACCATGCTGTAATCATTGGTTTGCAATTTGTAAAAATAAATGCCACTGGGCATGCTTTCTCCGGTTTCCGATCTGCCATTCCACAAAACCTGATAGGTACCCGCAGCCTGAGTTTTATTGACAAGTGTCGCAATTTTTTGTCCCATTACGTTGTAAATGGACACATCCACATGGCTGATTTTAGGCAACTGATACGTGATTTGAGTGGTCGGGTTAAAGGGATTCGGATAATTCTGATTCAATGCATATTTCGTGGGAATAGCTGTTTTGGAATTGGCCAATGGCGATTCCTTCACCGCCGTTGGAATGAGAGTCAATTCTTCCACCGAAAAGTCATCGAACCAGGCATATCCCATGGCAGCATTATTGACC
>CAZIYL010000314.1:0-2797 GCA_964543425.1 uncultured Deferribacteres bacterium | reverse complement strand
CCTGAAGCGCATTCAGCAATCCCTGGTTAATATTCATCAAATAGCCCAATTTTTCAAGATCGTACTCCTGAATGGCCCCCACGGCCTGAATCGTTAAATCATCGATTTGTTTGAATATTTGATCGTAGAGCGGTTTGTTTTTCTCCCATGCCTGACGTACCTGACGCACCATTTTCAGCGTCAAACCCTCCACGCCGCTCAAACCGATCACAATGGGCAGGGGTTTTGGAGCCACAACCTCCTGAAACGTGGGAGGTGTGTCTTTTCTGTACAGAATAAATTTTCCGTAAGTGGCCATGGTGTTGTCGATTCCAGAGGGTGTTCCGTGGACAATTTTCTCGGATTCATAGGCTAATTTGTTCACTTCTTCATCGGAAAGACCCAATTTGAAATGCTCGGAAAGCGCCCGAATAATTGCCACCGCGAGAGCCGCGGAGCCGCCCAATCCCATCGCCCGCGGAATTTGAGGCAGCACAAAAAGGCGCATATTTTGATCCAACAATTGCAGGGAATTCAGAATCATGTGCAGCGAATTGTAAATTGAATATTTGTAATTTTTACCAGGCCGGATTTCCTCCTCGATTCCCCACTGCGGTACAATGAGGTGAATACCCTCCGGGGCATCTTCCACACGCGCCTGAATTGCCAGCGATATTGGAGCCGCAATGGCATGACTTCCGTACACCACCGCGTGCTCTCCGAGAAGAATTACCTTTCCGTGTCCCGCAGGCAGAGGTTTTCCTTCCGGCCCCGTGGTTTCAAACGCTGCTTTCCCTTGAAGCATGTGCAAAATCTCCTGAGCTTTCCAGATTTTTATGGTTCCGCCTTCAATCAGCCGGTCCACAACCTCCTCAAAATATTCTTCCGGAACGTGTGCGGCCTTCACTACGCTGCGCGCATGCAAGCTCATGTGTCCCCGCTGAATGCCTTCCGTCACCAGCGCCCGAAGCGCCGAAAAATTCTGCGCCAGTCCCACGGCACCCATTACCTCTGCCAATTCGCGCGCCGATTCTATTCGCAAAATCCGGTGTGCAATTTTCACGGCCGGATTGGATTGCAGCGGGCCACCAACCGTACCAACTTTTATCGGAAGCTCGATGGTGCCCACCAGATTTCCAGCCTCGTCCTTGTACCAATTCGTCAAAGATGTGTACGACTTCCCCCGGGCAGCGTAGGCGTGAGCCCCAGCCTCAAGCGCCCTCCAATCGTTGCCGGTTGCAATGGCCACCGAGTCAATCCCATTCATAATCCCTTTGTTGTGTGTGGCTGCCCGGTAGGGGTCCATGGCCGCAAAGTGGTTTGCCAGGATAATGCCTTCACGAATTTCCTCGCCCGAAAAATCTTTTCCTTCCAGAAGCTTCGGCGGAATGACCGCGTTTGCACGGACAAGTGATCGGTCTGCCAGATTGGAGAGAATTCGCAAAAACACTTTTCCGTGGGTAATTTTTTCAATGAGCGATGCCACACCCTCACACATGCTGTTGACGAGATTGGCTCCCATAGCGTCCCGCGTGTCCACAAACAGGTGAACCACCAGCATTTCCCCAAATCGGGAAGACGCTGGGTGCAAAATAACTTCCAAATCGCGTGCACCGCCCCCACGCGCTACCATGTGTGGATGAAGATCGTTTGCCAGATTCAGGATCTCGTCCTTGCGGCGCAAAATTGCTTGCTTAGCCCACATGGGATGCTCCACATCGACTACCTGTATTTGGCCAATGAGAATGGGATCGGTGCTTTTACTCTCAAATCCACCTACCGTGCGAACCAGTTTGGCTGCCGAGCTGACGGCGGCAATAATTGACGGCTCTTCCACCACCATCGGAACAATGTAATCTTTATTATTAATGAGAAAATTAAGGCCAAGTCCCAATGGAAGGCTGAAAACTCCGATCACATTTTCCACCATTTTATCGGCTTCTTCGGGGTGAAGAATGTACTTGCCATTGCTAAGTTCGCGGGTTTCTTCTTCGGTAAGAATGCCATTCTGGCGAAGAATTTTTAATCGTTCTAAAATTGAGTACTGGTAAAAATTAGGAATTCGAGATGTCTTCATGTATTTTTGCCTCATCGTGTTGAATCTGAATTCCCGTTGTTCCAAAATCTAAATCCATTATCTCAAAACCGGCTTTTAAAATTTCCTTCCGCAGGCGTTTAATCACATCTTCAGAATCACTGAAGGCAATTCCCATATCGCCGCCGCCTGCTCCGGAAGGTTTGTACACTGCGCCCACATTGGCCGAAATGTCCGCCAATTGCTGGTGTTCCTTCGAAATGACAGGCGCTCCGATTTTTTCTCCCAATTTTTCCATAATCTGGTGGTATGCCCGAACGCTTTCCAGAAATTCCGGTACGATCTCCTGTTTAAATGCCCGGCAGCCTTCCGATGACCAAAACCGCATTTCCTCCAAAAGCGATTGGTAATGCTTTCGATTCAATTGTTTAAATTTGTAAAACTGTTTTACAAAATCGATTGTTGAAGAAGATTTGCCAGCCCAGACGGGCAAATAATGTAAGCCGGATGGCATTTTCAGCGGTTCGGCTTTTGCAGAAAAATTCGGCCAGGAATCCTCAATTTTGTAGCACAAGACGCCTCCGTAAACAGATGCCGCAACGTCAATTCCGCTGCCAATATTTCCTTGAGCTAAACGGTGGGCTTCAAGCGCTTCCCGAAACAGCCTATTCGCATCCTGCGGGTGGCCGGTTACCTGCTCGTACAAACTGGCAATCAGCGCAACGGTGAGGGCGGCACTGGAACCCAACCCGAGTTTCGCCGATTGCTTCTGATAAAAAAATT
>CAZIYL010000313.1:0-2812 GCA_964543425.1 uncultured Deferribacteres bacterium | reverse complement strand
GAAAAAATAGATTGTCAGAATATCCAAAAAAATTAATTTTTTAAAATTTATTGTATTTCATTATAAAACAAACTGTTAAATAAAACTTGCAACGGTAGAGCTTAGAAGTTAACTGGATTGTAATCCGCGTAATTAGTGTTTTTTAGAGTATACTCATTTAATGAATCACTTTTCCTGAAACTTATTTGGTCTTTACAACTTCTGGTGATTCGGTTGAAGTTCGATTCAATGGCATTAGTGGTAATTGGAATCCAGGTTTTTTTGTTTATTCTTTTATGTCTTCACGCTTCTACTGTCCAATAAGCGATGTCTATTTTAACTGCTTATTATTTATGGAAATGATTATTGTTTATCTTCTTATTATTGAAAAAATGTTGTCATTTTGTAATAATATCACTATATTAATTGAAAATTTAAAATCGTCATAACTCCTTTTAATAAATAAAAAGATCGAATTTAACTGACTATGGCAAAGAAAAAAGATCGAAGTATTTGGGCGGGGATTTGGGACCTTTTTCGATCATTTAAATTGGCAATATTTTTGCTGATTATCCTTGGTGTTTTGTCAATTATCTCGCTTGTTTTGGGCGAAGTTCTTAACACGCGCTTTCCGAATTGGGATGTCTATTACGCCCAGAAATTTGGCGAGGGCGCGTTCCATTTTATGAAAGCGATCGGCGTTTTTAATCCTTTCCATTCGTTTATCTACCAATTTTTCCTGATCCTTTTGGCCGCGAATATTGTGATCTGCACATTTTCACGTTTTAAATATTTCATTCACCAGGCTATTTCGAAAAGCTTTCGGCAGAACTCCGAAGATTTCAGGAATGTGAATCTGAAGGAAAGCTTTGAACTGAAGGGAAATTCGGAAAAGATTCTTTCGGGCATTCGATCAATTTTCAGAAAAAGATTCTTTCGGTTCTACACCTCGGGAACGGACGGCCGCGTGGCGGCTTTCGCAACTCGCGGGGGATTTTCAAGAATTGGTTTTATCCTGATTCATTCGGGATTACTGATCCTGCTGATTGGTGGTGTTGTGACCTCCAAATTCGGTTATTCGGTTTACAAATGGGGCGGTAAAGGAGATTACATCCAGGCTCCCGGCTCGAAGTTTCTGGTAAGAGTGGATGATTTCAAGATTATTACGACGCCCCGCGGGCAAATTAAAGACTATTTGGCCACCCTAACAGTCGTTGAAAATGGAAAAGATATCGTTACAAAAAAAGTTGAAGTGAACCGGCCGCTGCGGTACAAGGGATTCAATTTTTACCAGAGCTCCTATTCGATGAATGCACGGGCGATAGATTCGGCAACGCTGCGAATTATTCCGATCAGCGGCGCAGGAGACACAACGGTTACCGTTCCTTTCAGAAAACGAGTTCTCATTAAGGGCACACCCTATTTATTAGAGGTTACGGATTTTGTTGCGGATTTTCGGGTGGAAAACAACAAGGTTTACTCCGCCTCGGCACAACCGCGCAATCCGGCTGTTCAAGTTTCTGTTTTCAAAGGGGATTCTCTTCTCTACAAAGAATGGTCATTTCTTTATTTCCCCGATTTGCACAAATTGAAAAACGCAAAGCTAAAAGTGAGTTTGCTTTCTTTCAGAGGTGCTTATATGACCGGCCTCGAGGTGACGACAAATCCGGGCGCAACGATCATTCTGCTTGGAATTGCAATGATGACGCTCGGTATTATTTTGTCTTTCTATATGTACCACAAACGCTATTGGCTATTAATGGAATCTGCCCACAACGGGAAAGTCAAATTGCTGATTGGCGGCGCAACAACAAAAGGTAAACGGGATTTTCGGCACGAGATGGGTGAGATTATAAAGGAAATCAAGCATATTTCAAATTGATCTAAAGGAGTCGTGATGCAGCAACCTGGCGATGTCATGTATTTTTGGATAGCATTTTTGCTTTATCTCTTGGGATTTTTGGCTTTTACGCTGTATTTGGCATTTAAAAACAAGGTGATCACAACAACCGCAATCTCTGCAATGGCTGTTGGTTTTGTTTTCCACACTGTCGCGCTTGGCATTAGGTGGGTTGAGGCAAAACACTCGCCATTTTCGAATATGTATGAATATATGTCCTCCATGGCATGGATGGCGGTTTTGCTTTTTTTAATCTTTCTGTGGCGGTATAAAAAGCCGATTATCGGCTCATTTATTTCTCCAATTCCCGTTATGTTAATGGCAGCCGCCTCAATTATGCCCAAGCATATCTCGCAGCAATTAATGCCTGCCCTGCAAAGCTACTGGTTTGAAATTCACGTCTCGATGGCTGTTTTGGCGGAAGGGGCATTTGCTGTGGCCTTTGGAGTCAGTATCATGTATTTGCTCCGCCAAAAATTGGGTGATAATCCCAACATCAAATCTCTGCCCAGTCTGGAGCTTCTGGATGACATCAATTACAAAGCGATTAGCATCGGTTACCCGCTCTTTACGGTGGGGGCGCTTTTCGCTGGAGCCATCTGGGCTTACAATGCCTGGGGAAATTTCTGGAGTTGGGACCCGAAAGAAACCGGTGCTCTCATTATCTGGCTATTTTACACCGTCTATCTGCACGCACGCTATCAAAGAGGCTGGCGAGGCAATAAAGCGGCCTGGATGTCCATTATCGGATTCTTAATGGCGATGGCGTCTTTCTTTGGAAATTTAGTGGTGGGGGGGATGCATGCTTATATTTAGGTGATTCATTTCCTGACTGCCCCGACATATTCTGAAGAGCGCGATCCTGTCAGTGAGGAGACGATAGACATGAGTTAAAATCCGAAGCACGAAATCCGAAATCCCAAACAAATTTGA
>CAZIYL010000312.1:0-2839 GCA_964543425.1 uncultured Deferribacteres bacterium | reverse complement strand
GAAATGGGCATGGAGTGCACAACGTGCCATACAAAGGTGGACAGCAGTCTGAAGGGAACCGACAATTTGCTGCCGGCTATGGAAACCTGCTTCCAGTGCCACGATGGGGACAGCGCCCCCAATAAATGCACGCTTTGCCACGCCCATCCCGATGAGGCAAAAGTGATCCCGGGAAGTATCAATTACAGTCCCAAATTTCCGCACCGGACACACCTGCAAGCCGGAGAAAAATGCCTGACTTGCCATGCGGGCATTCAAATGGCGACGAATACGCTATCGGGCCATTTGCCAAAAATGAATCAGTGCCAGAGTTGCCACCAGCAGAAAGAGGTTAGCGATCCCTTAAAATGCCAGGTGTGCCACACTCCAACAGAAGATTTGCAGCCCATTACTCACAAATTGGAGTGGAAACACGCCCATCAGTTTGCGGCAGAATCGAATCCCAAGGATTGTGCACAGTGCCATGCGCAAACCTATTGTGAAAACTGCCACGAGGGGAAAAATCTCACTCATCGGATACATTCTCTGAATTACGAGTGGAATCACGCGATTGATGCCAAAATGAACAAAATACAGTGCATTTCCTGCCACGAAGACGAAGTCTTTTGTATTCAATGTCATCAGGAAAAGAATGTGATGCCGCCTTCTCACGGCCGTGTGGATTGGGCAAATCGAATTGACGGTGGACAACATAAAATCGAGGCGCAATTTGATCTGGAGTCGTGTATGGCTTGCCACGGTGACTACAAAACTTATCCCACGTGTTTCAGTTGTCACAATAAATCAACCAAAAAAGAGTAGAGGCATGAGACGATTTTATGGATTACTTGCGGTAATTTTAGGATTTATGCTCCTCTGGGGATGCAGTCAGAAAAAAAATCCTGTGGAAAATCTTGCGCATCCCAGTACCTGGATGCAGGAAAAATCGGCTGATTTTCACGGACAAATTGTGGTAGCCAATGGGTACTCGGATTGCCAGGAATGCCATGGAAAGAATTTTGAGGGAGGAGACGTCGACGTGTCCTGTTACGGGTGCCACAAAACCTTTCCGCACAAGCCGGAATGGATAGAAATGGGTATGGCCGGTTTTCACGGAGCGTATATTCACTCTCAAAACTACGATATGCACTCTTGTCAGGCGTGTCACGGAAAAGATTACTCAGGGGGGCCGGCGCAAAAATCCTGTCTTGAATGCCACACGCGCCCGGGAGGCCCTGAGGCCTGCAACACCTGTCACGGAAACGAAAAGAACAATGCGCCTCCAAGGGATTTAGCCGGGCATCTCGACTACACGTACCCAGGTGTTGGGGCACACCAAGCGATGCTGAGTGCAGGGGTAAGCTGTGGTACCTGCCACGTAGTACCGGACAGCGTTTATCAGCCGGGACATATTGATTCCACAGCCTACGCGGAGGTGAATCCCAATCTTGGATGGAATCACGATACAAAAACCTGTTCCAGTGCCGAATGCCACGGACCGCGCGTATTTACAAAAAAATATTAATGGGTGCAGTCTAAAAAGGATATCTCCCACGAATTTCACGAATTGATTTTATAGAAGTTAACCGGATTGTAACCCGTGTAATTACCGGGTATTAGAGCATACTCCTATAAAATCAACCAAATAGCTAAAACTTGCAACGGCAGAGTTGTATAATTTGTATGATTAGTGATTTTTAGAGTGCACTCAGGGATTGTTTTTGTCTTATAATGACGGTGCGCTTTTCCCCTGTCATTCTGAAAGAGCGAAACGACTGAAGAATCTTCTTGTTACCCTGCGAAACAGGCAGTAAGATCCTGAAGAATTACATATCGACAATGTTTTGTCAATAGAGGCACCGTTAGCGCCTAAAACACAGAGAACCTTTTTGTCTTGGCATCTTCGTAGTGTATGAATTTTGGGGTTAAAAAATTCACAATTGGATCGCCATGTTTTTATCCCACTTCCTTACTCCGCCGTAAATCCTTTTTTCCAATTTTCAACTTGCCCATCTGATTTATTTTCGCTACATTTAAATTATTTCACGGTCTTCGCCAAAATGGTGTTTATTTTGTTCGGTTTGAGGCAAGCGAAAATGGGCAAATTGCATTTTCTGGGAATCGGCAAAAGCCAATCAAAAAGAATTGAGAAAGACGGGCTTTACTATGATCTGGTTGACGTCTGTCAGCCGGATACGTGTCCCGTTTGCCATTTGCTGGAAATTCGCGAAAGGCGCTACATTGACTCTCTCTTCTACGAAAGTGTAAACGATCCGGGAGTACGGGAGAAGCTCAGACGAGCGGGCGGACTTTGTGATCGGCATACGGCGTTATTTCTGGCAATAGGAGACGCTCTGGGCTTGTCGATTATTGCCAAAGATTTGCTTTCTCAATGGCTGAATGCCTCGGGGGCGGATTTCTCTCGGTGCCCGCTTTGTCAAACCTACGAGGAAAGTGAGCATCGCGTAATCAAGGCTGTTTCCGGCTATTTTTACATAGACGATTTTTGGTCTGTTCTTCAGAACAGCGCCGGACTTTGCCGTGATCATTTCGTCAAAATTTCTGACGAGCTTTCTTCAAGCGATCTGAAAAAAAGATTGGAGCAATTTCAAACCGGGAAAATCAGGGTACTTTTACAAAAATTAGAGCAGGTCATTCAAAAAAATGACTACCGCTTTCAATCGGAAAAAATTATGGAAGACGAGGGGAAAGCGATTAAAATTGCCTGGAAATTGCTAAAGAAATAAATCTCTAACCGTCATTCAAGAGCTTTTAAGCATTTTAAAACAGAGTATTTTTTATGGATGATACGTTATTGAATCCCGCACAACAGAACAGCATTCGCATCGCCTTACGCCTG
>CAZIYL010000311.1:0-2846 GCA_964543425.1 uncultured Deferribacteres bacterium | reverse complement strand
CAAACCCACATCCTGAGCGCGGCAAAAATTACAGGGAAATCTTCCTCGGGGTTTAGCCTGGGTATTTTGGATGCCGTCACAAATGCGGAAAAAGGAACCATCCAGGCGGGGAATCGCCGCTATTCCGAAACAGTGGAACCGCTTACGAATTACGCCGTAATCCGCGGGCAGAAGGATTACCGGCAGGGACGCACGGCGGTGGGAGTTATTTTGACACACGTGTACCGAAATCTTCCCAATAAAAATTTTTATTTTTTGAACACACAGGCTACCACGGGCGGATTCGACGTCAGCCACCGCTGGGGGAACGACACCTACGCCCTTCAGTTTTCGCTGTACGGAAGTGCCATTTCGGGTCACAAGGAAGCCCTTCGGCGGGTGCAGCTTTCCTCTGCTCACTATTTTCAACGCCCCGATGCCCATTATTTGCATTACGATCCTAATCGCACGTCGCTGGCGGGATTGGCTTCCGTCTTCTACATCGGTAAAATTGCCCAGGGCCACTGGCGCGGAGGCATCGGCTATGTAACCCGCACACCCGGATTTGAAGCAAACGATATTGGTTACATGCGCTCGGCTGACTTCCTGACGGCTTTTTACTGGGCAGGTTACATTCAGTACACCCCGGGGAAACTCTTTCGGAATTACTCAATCACCCAAAACCTGTGGGAAACGATCAATTACGGCGGCGTTCGGAAGGTTCTCGGAGGCAACATCAGCACACATTTTCGATTCATAAATTACTGGGAGGGATACCTGCGAATTGATCGGGAATCACCGCGCCTGGATTTTACGGCGCTCCGGGGCGGTCCTGCATTGTTGAAACCGCCGCGCACGTCTTTCTGGTTTGGCATCAATTCCGATGAACGTAAGCCTTTTTCGATAACTCTGGATACCGGCCTCCGCCGGGATGACCGCGGATTTTGGAATGGTCAACTCACCCCCGGGGTTACCGCACGGCCCTCGGATCGGCTTAATTTTTCAATTGCATTTGGTTACGACCCCAACACCGATGATTTACAGTATGTTCAAACAAGTGTGAATTCCGCAGGCAAAAATGAATACATTCTGGGGAGAATTCACCAAAAAACATTTGCCTTAACCACCCGCGTCAATTATTCCTTTACTCCGAATTTGAGCCTTCAGGTGTACAGCCAACCCTACATTTCCGCGGGATGGTATTCGCATTTTAAAAGGATTACGCATTCTCGCACCAAAACGTACAAGAATCGATTTGAAGAACTCGACCACGCTGAAAATTTGGCTTCTGATTTCAATTTCAAGCAGTTCCGCGCCAATGTTGTCCTGCGCTGGGAATATCATCCCGGCTCCACGCTTTTTTTAGTGTGGTCTCAGGGTCAGACGGATTACCAGGAACAAGGCTCTCTGAATCTCGCGGACGACCTCAGGCAGCTTCTCGCCGCTAAGGGGGATCGAACATTTCTGATCAAATTGAATCACTGGTTCAGCTATTAAACTCCTGCTTTCCGACATCTACAAAAAATTGCTCCATACGGGGCCGTCGATTTATCGATTCAGAAAACGAACCTGGTGTTTCTGAAGATTGGTAACCAAATTGTTCAAAAATTTCCTGTAGAAGAACAACTTTTTTCAAATTCTTCATTTTCCTCTTGATTTTTAAAAATACACTTTGTATAATTCTTATTGAAAGCATTTCCAATAAGAACAAAAAATTCAACAAGGAGAAATTACTATGCGCGGACATAAATGCTATTTGTTACATCCGTCTGGAGGGCTGTTTCTTGTTTTGCTTTTGCCCTTATTATCTCTTTTTCTCCTGCCAAAACCCGTTTTTTCACAAACCCAATCCCAGAATCAATGCATTGCTTGCCACACAAATGCCAAAAAACTAATTGAGATTACGCGAATCATCAAGCAGACAACTCCCCAACCCAAAAAATCCAATATGACAAAGGGCGAAGGCTGAGGCGGGGCTCTGGCTCCGTTGGAGCTTTACGAGAAAGTTTATGTGGACGAAGATTTCCTGAGTGACGATCCCCACGGAGAAGTTAGATGTACCACCTGCCACGGCGGCGATTCGACTGATCCGAATTGGAAAACGGCTCACGCAAACGTGGTGAAAGACCCCTCATTCAAGAATCCGAAAACCGCCTGCGGCGACTGCCACGAGGGACTCGTGGACTCTGCAATGACAAGCTTTCATTACACGCTAGAACCCTACTGGAATATTCTACACACCCGAATGGACACATCCAATCATGCAGCCATGCGGAAGGTTGGCGAGGCGTTCGGAAATCACTGTGCAAGCTGCCATTCCAGTTGCGGACAGTGCCACATTAGCCGTCCCAACGCCGTAGCCGGTGGTTTTGTAGACGGACATTTTTTCCACAAACGCCCCGATATGGAAACAAACTGTACCGCCTGCCACGGAAGCCGCGTTCAGAACGAGTACATGGGCAAAAACAAAGGGTATCCCCCGGACGTGCATTACGCCAAGGCAAACATGAATTGCAACAAATGTCACTCCGCGAAGGAAATGCACACAGCAGACGGCCATGTAATGAGCCGCTACCAGGCAGACACTCACCAAACCTGTGAAAGCTGTCATCCTGACGCTGTTTCAAGCCATTCGCCCGTGGAAATGCACAAAATTCACCAGGGTAAAGTGGAATGCCAGGTCTGCCATTCTGTAACCTACAAAAATTGCTACGGCTGCCACGTGGGCAAAGACAAGCAGAATCTACCTTATTACCAGGTAGACAACACAATTATGAACTTCAAAATCGGCAAGAATCCCATTAAATCCAAAGATCGTCCGTATGATTTTGTTTTGTTGCGACACGTTCCGACTAACACACATTTAT
>CAZIYL010000310.1:1639-2852 GCA_964543425.1 uncultured Deferribacteres bacterium | reverse complement strand
CTTCCGGCTACCAAAAGGGGCGGTTTTAGCGCCTTGAGAAATAATTCCACACAACGGTCGCCATAAACAGCATTCAAATAATACTGGAAAGGCTTCAATCGGCCTTCGGACGACAGGGTTAAAAATCGATCGGGCCGGGGATTGGTTGCGGTCATGTGCAAAAGATGCAAGTAATCCGTTCCACTATTCAATGCGCCCAGTTGACTGCCCGGATAAAAGGCGCTGTTCGTTTCATCCGTAATGTTTAAAATTTTTACCTGATTATTGAAATAGGTCACCATGGCGCCATATTTTGTTCCGGAAGAATCCGCTGTGAGGTGAAAATTAAGATACCACCATTCCATTTTGGAGCCCGGGTGCGCCCCTTCATCCTGAGGAAAGGAGACCTCCGTATCGGCCGGATGATAAGGGTAGGTCTGCCAGTCCTGCGAAAACAGTAAGGCGGGCAAAAAGAAAAAATCAAGTAAAATAAGGATAAAGGCTTTCATGGATTGCGCGCCCCATTTTCCTTTTTTGTGAGTCCATATCGCCTCGCAAAAACCACGATTCCCAGAAGAAGTCCGATTCCGAAAACGTCCCAGCGAAAGGGATGGGGCATTCCCCCGTGGATAATATTCTGAAAATCGAAAATAAAGGAGACAAAAATAAGAACGGCTGAGAGAGTTGTTAATCCCCACTCCGTTTTTGAAGCCGTCACATCAATGCCCCGCTTATCCAAATTCAAAATCAAAAATGCCGACGTAATCATCGCCAGGCTCACCAGAACCGGCGCCAGCACCGGCCCCGTCCAGGGAACCGGAATGAGGTAAAGAATATCCCAGGTTAACAGAGAGTGCGGCCAATTGAGAAACACCTTCAGCCAGAGGTAGTAAAAAATGTCCCAGATGCCAAAACTCATCATGAAAAAAGAAAATCGCTGCCAGAAGTTTCGACCGGCAAGAAAAGCAACCGAAAGAAGCATGATCATGGTCATCGCTTCCCGGCCGATTTCAACGAACGCGATTTTTGTGGAAATTATTTTTAGGGGAAAGGCAAATCCGGCCGGGTAGTAGATAGCCCGCAAATACACCACGACTGCCGATTCCAGATAGGCCATGGCGATGCCAAAAATCCACACCCAGACTATTTTGTACCCCAGTGATGCGTCAGTTTTCATAGGCACCCTCTATTTTTTGGTTCTTCGTGAGAATGCGACCATTTTAATTCATTTTTG
>CAZIYL010000310.1:0-1539 GCA_964543425.1 uncultured Deferribacteres bacterium | reverse complement strand
AATCTCCGTACTCGAGGGAAGTCGGCCCCGTTCCACCACGCGATTCAGAAACCGCTCGATTTGATTTTTATTGGATTCTTCCGGCGCAACGGACAGCAGGCGAATATGTCCATTCCAGTTTCTCCGAAGCTGAATGCCCAACAAGAGCGCTAAGTTGATATTGGGGCTTCTTGTTCGCAGCCAGACATTAATGGTTCGTTTTCCCCCAAACATTTTTATTGATTTCAGGGATAAAATTGCCAATCCAACTTTTTCACGCAGGCCAATGGCAATCAGTTCTTCCAGGCGTTTGTCCTTGGAGCGATCGGCACTCATGGTCAGAAAAAACACATTGGGCGGGAAAAATATCCCGCGCATAACCTGCGTAATAATGCTCATCCCCTCCAGAAAATCATGCGACTCAATAACGGTTGCCGCCGTAAAAATGCCTTCTTTTCTGACAGGAAGCACCAGTTGATCCAACTGTTCCCTGAGTTCTTCCGTCGAGTGTTCATCGGTGTCACTTTTAAGATTTCGCTGTTTGTGGAAAAGCTGAAGCACAATTTGATTGATTTTTGACTCAACCCCTCGTTCCACAATTTTCACCGAAAACATGCGAAGCGTTCCCTTTGGCGCCACGACATCCCGAATGAATTCCATCACCTGAGACCAATTTTTCGGGTCTTCCACGGGAATCATCAGGTTGGGCTTCCAGGTTTTGGCACCCTTCGGCATCCGGGCCGCCGTTTTCGTCGCCCACTCCGCAATTTCGTTAAAAAGCCCGCTTCTCACATCTCCCTGCGAGGCGCGAACGCCCTGTTTAACAAACAGATAGTACAGAATAAAAATAAAAACCTGCGCGACAAAGGCAAAAATCGGATTAATTAAAAACATCACAATCGTACACCAGAGGCTTCCCAAAAGAGGCACGCTTAGCGGGATGTTAAAACTGGGCCGGAACGATGGGATGCCAATCGCTTTTTCGATCGCCACGGATAAATTAATCATCGCGTAAGTAATGAGAAAAAACATCGTGAGAAGCGAGGCAATGCCGTTCAAATCAAACAGCAGCAGCGTTATTTCAACCAGAATTCCGGTTAGAAGAATGGCATTTCTTGGTTCCCCATTTTTGCTTTGCGCAGCCAGTTGTTTTTTGTACGGGATAATCTTATCCTGGGCCAGCGCCATGAGAATTCGCGGGGCGCCAACCAGTGTTCCCAACGCCGACGAAATGGTCGCGCCCATGATGCCGGCAATCACCGCCCAGGGCCAGCGAGCCGTTTTCACCATAATCATGTAATTGGATTGAAGCTCCGCCGGTGTGGCCACACGCGTGAGCCAATAGGCCGTTACAAGGTAAATCACCAACCCGATTCCAATGGCAGAAAGGATGCCCACGGGAATGCTTCTTCCGGGATTTTTCAGCTCGCCAGACATGGCCGCACCCGACCCGATCCCCGTAACGGCCGGAAAGAATATGGCAAACACTGCCCAAAATGATTTTTCCGGATGATTCACCCAGAGCGGAACATGCACAGCTACACGGTAGGGAGAAAGAAA
>CAZIYL010000309.1:0-2854 GCA_964543425.1 uncultured Deferribacteres bacterium | reverse complement strand
TTGCCATTGCCGCGCCAGATTTCGTACGTTTTGAATGCGCTCTTTGGGATTGGGATGCGTAGCAAACCAACCGGGAAGTGCCCCTTGCCCGGAAGGCTGCATTCGATCCAGAGTTTTGAAAAATTCAGCCATCTGGCGGGCGTCGTAGCCGGCTTCAGTGGAATATCTTACACCGAGCTGATCGGCCTGCCGTTCATCGTCGCGGCTGAATTTTAGAAAAAGCATGTTCACTCCAAAGTTGGCGAGACCGGCGTATTTCCGAAATTCCCCAGAAAACGTGTACGCCAGGCCAAAACCCAGTTGAGCCAATTGGGCCTTGCTGTATCGTTTGGCGGAATGGCGTGCGGCCACGTGACCGATTTCGTGTCCCAATACCCCGGCCAGTTCGGCTTCATTGTTCAAGTAAGCCAGAATGCCCCGTGTAATGTACACGTAGCCGCCGGGAATGGCAAATGCGTTCACAACAGGTGAATCCAATAATCGAAAATGGAATGTCAGATTGGGTCGATCGGAAAGCCTGGCGAGTTTTTGTCCCATTGATTCAATATAGGCCGCCAGTTTCGGATCCTTGTAAAGGCCGTAGGTTTGAATGACGTCTTGATCACTTTGTTTGCCAATTTGAATCTCCTGGGACTCACTCATCAGCATTAGCTCTTTTTTCCCTGTTACGGGGTTGATGGCGCAGGAAATCACCCAGGCAAAAGAAATGAGTAAAAACAGAAAGCCTAGGGTTTTTACATTCTTACGATTCCACATGGGAAACCCTCCTGTTTTGAGGAATGAAATGAAATCCTAAATGGTTGAAAATTGCCCCTATTTCCAATAAATAGACCGGTTCTCAAAAAGAATTTGCCCACGAATTTTCACGAATTGATTTTATTGAAATTCATGGTTATTAAAGTATGCTCATAAATGCAAGAAAATTTAGTTATTTTTGAGAAATGAATCAAGGGAAAATTTTGAATACAATTTTATCCCTTGGAGAAGATGAAAAATCATGTGTGCAAAAAAATCACCAAAAAATTATAAAATAGAAGCAAAATTCTCAAGAAATCCCTTGCATTTAAAAAATGAACGATTTAAATTTTATTAAAGATTTTCTCTATTCAAAAGTACAGGTGGATATCCCCTTGAAGATTCTTTCTGAAATAGAATTATTTTTCCTCATATTGCTTTTTGGCACCTGTCCAAAATTTCTGATTCATCCATAAGTTTTTCTCGACTGCCCGATCTACAGGGTGTTGCAAGTGTGTCTTTCTTTGTCCGTATTCTTTTACCAATAAATTGGAATTCCCGGGAGGAATCTTGCCGTCAAAATGGCTTGGCAGATGTTTTCGTTTGAGTGACCGGGAGTAATTGTTTCATTGAGACAAAGGAGGAAAAATGACAGTACCTGAACTTTTGGAACGCGCTCACCGGAACATTCCGGAGAAAGAGGCGCTTGTTTACAATGGCAAGCGGTACACCTATCGCGAATTTGATGAAAAGGCCAATCAATTTGCCAATGCATTGATCAAACGGGGTGTGAAAAAGGGCGACAAGGTGGCCATGTGGATGTTCAACTCGGACGCTTTTGGAATTACCTACCTTGGTATCCTCAAAGCAGGCGCGGTGGCTGTACCAATTAATTATCGACTTGCGCCGGCTGAAACAGCCTACATTGTGGAAAACTGCGATGCTGTGGCTTTTATTTACGATGATGTTTTTCAGGAAGGCGTTACTGGTTTTGAAAAAGAAATACCCGCCGTCAAAACAAGAATTTGCAGCGGTGAAAAATGTGATCCCTCAAAATCTACAATTTTATTTCATGAGATTCTGGAAACCGAGTCTACCAATCATCCGGGAATAAAAATTGACCGGTTTGATAATTCGGACATCATTTACACGTCCGGAACCACCGGACGACCCAAGGGCGCTCTTTTTGCTCACGATAATTTGATTATGGAGGCTGCCCATTTTATTCCTCTGGTCGATTTGAACGATGCCGATCGGATTCTGCATGTGGCGCCCCTTTTCCATTCAGCGGAATTACATCTCTATTTTGTGCCAGGTGTTTTTCTGGGTGCCGCCCATGTTATTCTGCACGATTTTATTCCGAATCAGGTGCTTCAGACTATTCAGGATGAAAAAGTGACCCAGTTTTTTGGCGTTCCCACCATGTATTTGTATTTGATGCAAATGCCAAATTTTGACGATTTTGATCTTTCCAGCATGAAATTTTACGGTTACGGCGCCGCACCCATGCCGGCGGAATCTGTGCGGCAGATGATTAAGAAGTTCAAGACAGAGCAGTTTTTCAGTCTCTGCGGCTACACCGAAGCCGGCCCGGGAGGTGTGGCCCTTCGTCCGAAGGATCAGGTTCGCAAAGCGGGTGCGGGCGGTTCGTACGTGCCCGGAATGGAGTGCCGCATTGTGGATGACAATTGGAACGAGATGCCCCGCGGCGAAATCGGCGAGTTTGTGATTCGAGGTCCGATGACGATGAAAGAATATTACAAAAATCCCGAAGCCACCGCGGCAACAGTCAGTCCCGATGGGTGGGTGCGTTCCGGTGATCTGGCATTTATGGACGAAAATGGCATTGTAACACTTGTGGATCGGAAAAAGGATATGATTATCTCGGCCGGTGAAAATATCTATTCAAAAGAAGTAGAGGATGCAATTGCTCTTCACCCGGCTGTATTGGAGACGGCCATTATTGGTGTGCCTCACCCCGTGTTTGGAGAAACGGTTACGGCGCTTGTTGTATTGAAACCGGAACAAACCCTCACGGAAAAGGAGCTGCAGTCGTTTTTAAAAGATAAACTGGCTGACTTCAAAATCCCCAGAATAGTAAAGTTTGTAGAAACGTTGC
>CAZIYL010000308.1:0-2856 GCA_964543425.1 uncultured Deferribacteres bacterium | reverse complement strand
TCTTTTTAGAGGGGAATTTTACTTAGATGCGAAAAAATAGATTTTCAGAATATCAAAAAAAATCGAGCGATCCTTTTTACTTTTTCCCTTCCAGCCACTCAAATGCCGCAATATCATTTTGAATTTGCCACATTCGAGCATAGGCGCCCTGGGATTGAAGCAGTTCTCTGTGGGTTCCGGATTCCACAATTTTCCCTTCACGAAGCACGTAAATCCGATCAACATTTTCCAGGCCGCTCAGGCGGTGCGTAATCAAAAGTGTGGTTCGATTTTTCGAAATTCTCCACAAAGTGGCCAGAATCTTTTGCTCGGTTAGAGCATCCAGATTGGCTGTAGGTTCATCCAAGACCAAAATGGGAGCGTCTTTAAGCAAAGCTCTTGCCAGAGCCAGCCGCTGGCGTTCCCCTCCGCTAAGCTGAAGACCCTGTTCGCCAATGTCAGTTTGGTAGCTTTTGGGAAGAGACACAATAAAATCGTGAATTTCCGCTTCTTGTGCGGCTTGTTTAATTTTGTCTTCGCTGGCCAACGGATTGGCCAACTTGAGATTCTCTTCAATTGTTCCATTAAATAAATATGTTTGCTGAGAAACGAGTGCAATCCAATTACGAACCACATCTGATTGATAAACATTGACTGAATTCCCACCAACCAGAATTTCACCTTTCCCAACGTCCCAAAAACGTAACAAAAGATTGACCAGCGTTGTTTTGCCGGCGCCACTGGGTCCCACAACAGCTACTCGTTTCCCCTGAGGTACCGTGAGCGAAAGGTTTCGCAAGACAGGCTTCTCGCTGCCGGGGTAACGAAATGTTACATCACGAAAATCAATCGAAAAATCCCGGGCCGTCGGCGAGGGTGAAACAGGTTCCCGGATTACCGGCGGTGAATCGGTTATTTCAAACAGCCTCCTGGCTGAGGAAAGGCTCTGATCAAAAAATTGGGCGGCTGTAGGCAAGGGCACAATGGCTTCAAAAGCAGCCATTGTTCCCAAAACCAGAACCGCCAAATAGACGCCATTGAGCGCCGAAGCAGCTATTTGAGGAATGGCTGCCCACAACATAGCTATTACCGTAAGATTAATAGCAAGATTCATTATCGATTCGTGAATACCTGTGACGGAGGCCATTTTCTTCTGAAGTGCTACCGATTTCTGATTCAAGCTGCTAAACTTTTCGAAATACCGGGAAGCTCGTCCGAATGCCACCAACTCACCCATCCCCTGAATCCCGTCAATCGCAGCCGTACTTAATTGCGCCTGCACATCAACCACCTGCTTTCCGATTGTGTGACTTAGTGTTCGTGTAAACAGAGGCAGCAGAGTTCCAACGCCCACAAATGACGTCAACAAAATCAGAGAAAAAATGGGACTGAACATGCCCAGGAGAAACCACATTAAAATTGAAATAAAAAAAGCCACCAGAGGCGAGGCAATGACCCGCACATAAATGTGTTCCAGATTTTCCACATCGGAAACAACCCGCGCAAGGAGATCGCCGCTGCGAAACTTTTGAAGTCCGGCCGGCGCAAGAGGTTCAATACTCTGGTAAAACCAAACCCGGAATTTTGCCAGCAATCGGAAAGTTACTTCATGTGACACCAGGCGTTCCAGATAGCGGAAAATCCCACGCGAAATACCAAAAAAACGCACACCCACAATAGCTACCTGAAGAGCTGCCACAGAGGGATGCAGGGCTGCTTTCGAGATAATGTACGCCGAAGTCATCATCAGTCCCACGCTGCTGCCAATCGTGAGAAAACCCAGGAAGCTGGCGAGAAGCATCCACCATTTGTAGACCAGAGCCAGGCGGAGAAGTCGAAAGAAAGTTTTCACCGCGGCCCTCCTCCGTAAGCGGCTAAAAGTTGTGCGTACAAACCACCTTTTTGGGCCAGTGCGCTATTATGACCCGTTTCAAGAATTTCTCCGTGAGAAAGAACCAAAATTTGATCCGCTTCGGTGACTGTGCTGAGGCGGTGAGCAATGAAAAGCACAGTACGGCCGTCCATGAGGCGTTTCAGGGCGGATTGAATGCGGACTTCCACCTCAGGGTCTAAATTCGAGGTGGGCTCATCCAGAACCAGAAAGGGGGCATTTTTTAGAAATGCTCTCGCCAGGGCCACTCGCTGAGCCGGGCGGCTCTTTCACCGATGGGTGTGTCGTAGCCCCGCGGCAGGGATCGAATGAATTCGTGGATTTCTGCCGCTTCTGCTGCTGCGATGATGTCCTTCAAAGGGGCTGAGGGGCGCGCCAGCCGAATGTTTTCAGCAATCGTTCCGTGGAAAAGATAGGGATTTTGCGGCACCCAGGCCACGAGGGATCTCCAGGCATTCGGATCCATATTCCGAAGCGGCGTGTCGTTTACTAAAATGCGTCCATCTGTGGGTTGGATAAAATCCAACAAAAGATGCGTAATGGTGGTTTTGCCGGAACCCGTTGGGCCCACAAGTGCCGTTTTTGTCCCTTCGGAAAGTTGAAAACTGACACCTTCCAGGGCGGGCCGCGAACCCGACTCGTACGAAAAACAAACATTTTGAAAATTAATTTGAATCGATTGCCCGTGAGGCAGAATTTTTTGTCCCGTTTTTGTGACAGAAACGGGGGCTTCCAGGATTTCAAAAATGCGCTGTGCGGCGGCCACACCCTCCATTCCGGCGTGAAAGCGTGTGCCCAAGAGCCGGAGTGGCAAGTAAAATTCAGGGGCGAGAATGAGAATAAAGAGCGCATTTTCAAAGACCATTTTTGCATACAAAAACCGCAGCCCGATTTCAACAGCGACCACGGCCGTACTGAGCGTAGACACCAATTCCAGAACCAACGCCGAGAGAAACGCCACGCGCAAAACATTCATTGTTCGGTGC